>NZ_JAVDQF010000001.1:3500345-3818559 GCF_031454135.1 Arthrobacter russicus | reverse complement strand
GCAATCCCTGGCGGAGCACCCGCCCGGTCAACGCAGAGGAACTGAACCGATCGGCCGGCACGACCCCGGCCACGATGCGTTGCCCCCGGACGCCGTCCGGAATGCCTACGGCCACCGCCGATTGGACTCCCGGCAGCCCAGACAAGGCGTGCTCGATTTCATGCGGGTAGACGTTGTGCCCGGCGCTGTTGATCATGTCGCTGCGACGGCCGAGGAAATGCAAGACGCCGTTGCCGCTCAGGAAACCCTGGTCGCCGACCGTGCTCCACTGGCCGTCCTGCTGGAACCCCTCCCCGTCCTGGCCCCAGAGATACCCGTCGCTGATCAGCTGGCTGCGCACGAAAATGCTCCCCGGCAACCAAGCCGGCAGCTCGGCGCCGGCCCGGTCCCGGATCGAAATTTCGACCCCGGGGAACGCCGGCCCGACGGCGGTGTCCTCCCGGCCGGCGGACGATTCGAGCCGGCCCGCCGCAATGAAACCCAGTTCCGACGCACCCAGATATTCGAAAATGACTGCACCGGGCAGCCAACGGCGTGCCGCTTCCGCGATCGCCGGTTCCAAAGCCGATCCGGCGCACAACACGGTGCGAATGGTTCCGGCGCGCTCCGGTTCCGCGGCCCGCCGTGCCAGCATCGCCAACATCGTCGGGACCAGCACCAGGCGTTGGATCTGCTGCCGTTCCACGAGCCTCAGCGCCTCGGCTAGATCGAATTCCGGCAGTCCGTAGAACGTCGCCCCGGCATACAGGCATTCCGCCAGCGCGTAGAGGTTGAGACTGCTCGAGAGCGGTCCCGGGACCAGCACCGGCTCGGCTTCGGACAAACCGAAGAATTCGACGCTGGCCTCGAAGGAGAGCTGCCAGGAAGCGCGGTTGCGGCTGAAACCCTTCGGGGTACCGGACGTTCCGGAGGTCAGCCCGATCAGGAATTCGCTGGCCCCCGGCCCATCCTGCAGCCCGGCTGGTGCCGCTCCGCCCGGCAGCGGACCGGAAGGTTCCGGCGCGGGCGGCACCGGTAGTTCCGCCAACCTGCTCCGTACTGCGTCGGAAATTTCCGCCGGCCAGTCCGGATCCAGAACCGCGACCCGGCCGGAGCCGGCGACCGCAGCCGCGAATCGCACCACGAAATCGACCGAATTCCGCTGCTGCAGGATGGTCAGCGCGCTGCCGGCCCGGTGCTGCGCACGCACCGCTCCAGCGAGTTCGGCGTAGCTCAGCGAAGCCTCGCCGATGACCACGGCCGGCCGGTCCGGCGCGGTTTGCGCCCAGTGTTCCAAACGATTCAAAAATGGCATCGCTGACCATCCTAAGCCGCGCTCCGAGGCAGTGCGCCGCTAACTGTGCGGATGCTGTGGTTATTCTTGTTCCATGAGTTTCAACGAAGGGGCAAACCTCGACCCGTCGCAGGTCGACGACCGGCGCGGTTCCGGCGGAATGGGCACCCGGGGCAAAGTCGGCATCGGGCTCGGCGGCGCCTTGATCCTGCTGATCGGTGGCGCCTTCGGAATTAACCCCAATCTGCTCAACGGGGTGGTCGGCATGCTCGACGGCGGGCAGTCCCAGATCGGCCCGGTGGCCTCCGGCAGCAACGGCGTCGCGGAATGCAAAACCGGCGCGGACGCCAACAACCGCTTGGACTGCCGGATCACCGCGACGGTCAACAGCCTCAATGCTTTCTGGCCCGGCTATCTGAAACCGCTCGGCGCGAACTACGGCAAGGTCAAGACGGTGCTCTTCAGCACTAGCACCAACACCGCCTGCGGACCGGCCAGCACCGACGTCGGACCGTTTTACTGCCCCGGCGACAAAACCGCCTATTTCGATCCGGGGTTCTTCCAAGAGCTGGTGGACCGCTTCGGATCCTCGGGCGGTCCGTTGGCCCAGGAATACGTCGTGGCACACGAATTCGGCCATCATGTGCAAGACGTTTTGGGCACGATCGGCAACGCGCAGAACGATCCGCAAGGGCCCAGCTCGGGGTCGGTGCGCGTGGAACTGCAAGCCGATTGCTACGCCGGGATCTGGATGCGTTACGCCTCGACCACCAAGGACCCGAGTTCCGGCCAGCCGTTCTTGGCGCAACTGACCCAAAAGGATCTCGGGGATGCGCTTTCCGCTGCCTCCTCGGTCGGTGACGACCGGATCCAGAAAGCAGCGACCGGACGGACGAATCCGGAATCCTGGACGCACGGATCGAGCGCCCAACGGCAGAAGTGGCTGACCACTGGCTACCAGAGCGGCGACATCAACAAATGCGACACTTTCGCGGTCAGCCAGCCCTAAACCGTCCCCACCCTATTCCCGATTCCCCATCCCTACCCCTCGTCCTCTCCACTTCGCGCGAGTGCACACTTGGTGCGGGTGTTTTCCGAAAATACCCGCACCAACTGTGCACTCGCGCGGCGTGCTGACTCGGGGCGCGGGTGCGGACTCGGCTGGCCGGTCGAAATTACCGGTCGAAATTGCGGGTCGAAAAACGGCCACGGTATGCTGTGAACATGTCGACTCCCCGGATTTCTTAGCTAGGACCCAGCTTCCACACCAGAAGTCTGTCCATTTTTAGCTTTCCCGGAGTCAATTCCCATGATCACCCTTCGTGGTGTCGACGTACGCGTCGGCGCCGATATTCTGCTGACCGATCTTTCCTTCATCCTCTCCCCCGGCGACCGAATCGGCTTGGTCGGACGCAACGGCGCGGGCAAGACCACGCTGTTGCGGGTGCTCTCCGGCGACCTTCCGGCTGCCGCCGGAACCGTGCTCCGAACCGGCTCGCTGGGTTACCTGCATCAGGAGTCGCGCGCCGGAGAACCCGGGCAAAGCGCCATCGACCGAATCCTTTCGGCCCGGCAGCTGGGCACCGCCGAGCGTGCGTTGCGTGCAGCGGAAACCGAGCTGGCCGCGGCCGACCCCTCCGGAACGGATCGCGCGATGCGCCGCTACGCCGATGCCGAAGCACGCTTCCAATCGCTGGGCGGCTATTCGGCAGCTGCCGAGGCGGCGCAGATTGCCGCCGGCCTCGGCATGGACACGCCGACCGCGGAACGGCCGTTGGCCACACTTTCCGGCGGCCAGCGCCGTCGGGTGGAATTGGCCCGCATCCTGTTCGCCGGGCATCAGACCCTGCTGTTGGACGAGCCGACGAACCACCTGGATGCCAAGGCAGTCGCCTGGTTGCGGCAATACCTGCGTGGATATCCCGGCGCCCTCGTGCTGATCAGCCACGACGTGCGGCTAATCGCCGAGGTCGCCAACCGGATTTTCGCGGTCGATCCGGCACGCAAGACCATCGACATCCACAATGCGGGTTGGCAGCACTACCTCGAACACCGGGACGCTGCGGAACGCCGTCGGCTCCGCGAACGGCACAATGCCGAGCGCAAAGCAGCGGCCTTGCAAGCCCAAGCCGCCAAGATGCACGCCCGCTCGGCCACCGCGGTCACGGCCAAAAACATGGTCCGACGCGCGGAAAGGCTGCTGGCCGGGACTGAACCGGTCCGGCGCGCAGAACGGGTGGCCAGCATCAAGCTCCCGAATCCGCTGCCGTCCGGACGGATTCCGCTCGGCGCGGTCTCCTTGGCCAAGTCCTATGGCGCGCTCCGAGTGCTCCGCGGCCTGGATTTGGCGGTCGACCGCGGGTCCCGGACCGTGGTCCTGGGGCCCAATGGTGCGGGGAAGACCACACTTTTGCGGATCTTGGCCGGGCTGGAACCCGCGGATTCCGGCCGGGTCGTGGCCGGGCACGGTTTGCGTCTGGGCTACTTCGCCCAGGAGCACGAGACCCTGCGGCACGACGAAACGGTGTTGGCGAACCTGCGCGACGCGGCACCGCAGTTGGACGATCAGCAGGCCCGGGCGGTACTCGGCTCGTTCCTGTTCTCCGGCCACGAGGTGGACAAACCGGTCCGGGTGCTGTCCGGAGGTGAAAAGACCCGCTTGGCCTTGGCGGCCCTGGTGCATTCGGGCGCCAACGTGCTGTTGCTCGACGAACCCACCAACAACCTCGACCCGGCCTCCCGGACCGAGGTGCTCAACGCCGTCGGGCAGTATCCCGGGGCGATCCTGATGGTCACCCACGACCGGCAAGCCGTCGTCGCGCTGAATCCGGACCGGGTCATCCTGTTGCCGGACGGCGACGAGGACTTGTGGGACGAAAGCTACCTGGAACTCGTTTCGCTCAACTGAACCTTCAGCTGGGGCATAGCTGAATGCTGGATGCTGGTCAGATGAGTTTTGCACCGCCTGCCCGGCTGCCCCGTCGCCGGATCGCCCTGGCCGCCAGTTGCCTTCTGTTCGGCCTCCTCGCTTTCGCCGGTATTGCGGTCTTCGTCTTTTCCGGGGCCTCCGCCATGAGCGTGGACCAACCGGACCACGCGTGGTTCGTCGCCGAACGCAGTGCTGCGGCCACCGCGGTCTTCACGGCAGTCACTTCGGTGTCCGCTCCGGAGCTGCTGCCTTTCCTGGTGATCGCCGGGGCGCTCGTCTGGGCGCTCTGGAAGCGGCAGTGGTGGCGTCCGCTGCTGCTGATCGGCGCGATGCTGTTCACGGTAGCCCTGACGGTGTTGCTCAAGCTGTTCATCACGCACGATCGGCCCGCAGCCGACCAGATGCTGCTCGGCCCGGACGATCAGCACTCTTTCCCGTCCGGCCACACCTTGGTGGCCGCGGTGTTTCTGCTGGTCTCGGCATATCTGGTGGTTTCCAGGTCGAAGCGCAGATTCGTCGCCCCGGCGGCGGCCTCGGCGGCCGGCCTGGGCATCCTCGCGGTCGCGGTGAGCCGGCTGTATCTGGGCTATCACTGGCTCACCGATGTCAGCGCATCGTTGGCGCTCGCGCTGCTGGTCCTCGGCGCGGTGATGTCGCTCGACATCGGCCGACCGCGTTTCGGCTTCGCCGGCCGGCAATCTCCTTAAACCAAAGCGCGAACGCACACTTGGTGCGAGTGTTTTTCGAAAACACTCGCACCAAGTGTGCGTTCGCCAGGGACCCTACGTGGCGAACGGAGTTCGACACGAAAGGGCCGAACGCTCACGTGTGCGTTCGCCAGGGACCCTACGTGGCGAACGGAGTTCGACACGAAAGGGCCGAACGCTCACGTGTGCGTTCGCGCAGAGAATCTGCAGGGGTTCAGATGTTGAAGCCGAGGGCGCGCATCTGGTCTTTGCCGTCGTCGGTGATTTTTTCCGGACCCCACGGCGGCATCCAGACCCAGTTGATCCGCCACTCGTCTACCAGGCCACCCAGCGACTTCTCGACTTGCTCCTCGATCACGTCTTGCAGCGGGCAGGCCGCGGTGGTCAGCGTCATATCGAGCAGCAAAGCGCCGTCTTCGGCGTAGCGGAGACCGTACAGCAGCCCCAGATCCACCACATTGACCCCCAACTCAGGGTCGATGACGTCCCGCAGGGCTTCTTCCAGCTCCGGCAATTCGACAGTTGCACTCATGACGCCAGCCTACGCCTGGGCCTGCGCGGTGAGGAAGCGGTCGTAGCCTTCTTCTTCGAGCCGGTCAGCCAGCTCCGGACCGCCCTCTTCGGCAACCTTGCCGTCCACGAAAACGTGCACGAACTGCGGCTTGATGTAGCGCAGGATCCGGGTGTAGTGGGTGATCAGCAGGGTGCCCATGTTGCCGCCCTCCTGCGCCCGGTTCACGCCTTCGGAGACAATTTTGAGCGCATCGACGTCCAGGCCGGAGTCGGTCTCGTCGAGCACTGCGAACTTCGGCGCGAAGAGCTCGAGCTGCAAGATCTCGTGCCGTTTCTTCTCGCCACCGGAGAAGCCTTCATTGACATTGCGCTGCGCGAAGTCGGTGTCGATCCGCAGCTGGGTCATCGCGGCCTTGACGTCCTTGGTCCAGGTCCGCAGCGCCGGCGCTTCGCCGTCGATCGCGGTCTTCGCGGTGCGCAGGAAATTGCTCATGGTCACGCCGGGGATCTCCACCGGGTACTGCATGGCCAGGAAGAGGCCGGCCCGGGCACGCTCGTCCACGCTCATCTCCAGCACGTCTTCGCCGTCGAGGGTGATCGAACCGGAGTCGACGAGGTAGCGCGGGTGCCCCGCGATAGTCGACGCCAAGGTCGACTTGCCGGAGCCGTTCGGCCCCATGATGGCGTGGGTTTCGCCGGTGTTGATGGTCAGGCTGACGCCTTTGAGGATTTCCTTTTTGCCCTGCTCAGTCTCGATGCTGACGTGCAGGTCCTTGATTTCCAGAGTGGACATGTCTTCTTCTTTCCGTGAAAAGTCTTAGTTGATCGGTTCGACGCCGTTGAGCACCTGGGCGACGTCCACATAGACGTCGTCGCCATCGACGCTCAGCGCGAACACCGGAATCGGTTCGTACGCGGGCAGGGTGAGCGGTTGTCCGGAGTTCAGATCGAAGCTGGAACCATGTGCCCAGCACTCGATCGTGCAACCCTCGACATCGCCTTCGCTGAGCGATATCTCAGCGTGCGAGCAGGTGTCCCTGACCGCGTGCAGCACACCTTCGGAATCCTTCACGATTGCCACCGGGATGTCGTCGATCTCCACGCGCAAAGCGCTTTTGACCTGGACTTCATCCACCCGGCACACCAGCTCAGCAGCCATTCAGAGCGCTCCCGAGGCCTCGAGCTCGTGCTCCAACGCAGCGGCGAGCTCTTCTTCCAGTGCCGGCACCTTGATCTTCTGGATGATTTCGTTGAGGTAACCGCGGACCACCAGACGGCGGGCATCGCGTTCCGAAATACCACGGGCCATCAGGTAGAACAGGTGCTCGTCGTCGAACCGGCCGGTGGAGCTGGCGTGCCCGGCGCCTTCGATCAGCCCGGTCTCGATTTCCAGGTTCGGCACCGAATCGGCCCGTGCCCCGTCGGTCAAGATCAGATTCTGGTTCTTCTCGTAGCTGTCGGTGCCGATCGCCTGCTTCTGGATCAGCACATCGCCCACCCATACGGTATGCGCGTCCACGCCCTGCAAAGCGCCTTTGTAGAGCACATTGGACTTCGAGTTGGGCACATTGTGGTCGATGAAGGTGCGGTGTTCCAGGTGCTGGCCGGCATCGGCGAAGTACAGGCCGAACAGCTCGGCCTCGGCGCCCTCACCGGCATACCGCGCGTTCACGTTGAGCCGCACGATGGAGCCGCCCAGGGTGACCGCGACGTGCTTGAGCTTGGCATCCTTGCCGACGACGGCGTCGTGCTGGCCCAGGTGCTTCGCGTTGTCCGCCCAGCGCTGCACGCTCACCACGGTAAGCTCGGCGCCTTCGTTGACGATGATCTCCAGATTGCCGTTGAAATCGGCACTGCCGTGGTGGTCGATGATCACCACGGCGCGCGAATTGGCGCCCGCTTCGATCACGCAGTGCGAGTGGGCGCGGAGCCCCTCGCCCTGGCCGGTCACCGTGAGCTTGAGCGGTTCCGCTAGTTCCTGGTCCGCCGGGATGCCGAAGTAGTGCGCTTCGGCGACCTGGGAGGCCACCGCGGCAGCCCGGTCGGCCGGTACCAACGCGGTCCCGCGGGGCGCTTCGCCGAGCGCCAGCGCGCGCTCCACGATGCTTTCCGGGATCTCGCCCCGGTAGTCGGCCGCAGCCGCGTCGCCGGGCGCATCACTGAAGAACGTGGCGAGCTTCTTCACCGGGGTGAAGCGCCATTCCTCTTCCAGCCCGCTGGGGATTTTGAAGTCCGCGACGTTCTGGCTGGTCAGCCGCTCGGCGCGCGAGGCCATGACTTCGGTGCCGTGCGTATGGTGTTTGTCCACCTTGGAATCGAGCAGGGTTTCGCCCTCTTCGCTCATTCCGGCAATAACTGGCGTGCTCACTACTAGCCCACCGATCCTTCCATTTGCAGTTCGATGAGCCGGTTCAGTTCCAGCGCGTACTCCATCGGCAGTTCCCGGGCGATCGGCTCGATGAAGCCGCGCACGATCATCGCCATTGCCTCGTCTTCGCGCATGCCGCGGGACATCAAATAGAACAGCTGCTCTTCGCTGACCCGGGAAACCGTGGCTTCATGGCCCATCGAGACGTCGTCTTCGCGGATGTCCACATAGGGATAGGTGTCCGAACGCGAAATCGTATCCACCAGGAGCGCGTCGCAACGCACCGTATTGGCCGAGTGTTCAGCGCCTTCCCGGATCTGCACCAGACCGCGGTAGGCAGCCCGTCCGCCGCCGCGGGCCACCGATTTGGAGATGATCGAGGACTTCGTGTTCGGCGCGATGTGCACCATTTTGGAACCGGTGTCCTGGTGCTGGCCTTCGCCGGCGAACGCGATCGACAACGTCTCGCCCTTGGCGTGCTCGCCGACCAGATAAACCGCCGGGTACTTCATGGTCACCTTGGAACCGATGTTGCCGTCGATCCACTCCATGGTGGCGCCTTCATGCGCGATGGCGCGTTTGGTCACCAGGTTGTAGACGTTGTTCGACCAGTTCTGGATCGTGGTGTAGCGCACCCGGGCGTTCTTCTTCACCACGATTTCGACGACGGCCGAGTGCAGCGAATCCGAGGTGTAGATCGGCGCGGTGCAGCCCTCGATGTAATGCACATAGGAGCCTTCGTCGGCGATGATCAGCGTCCGCTCGAACTGCCCCATGTTCTCGGTGTTGATCCGGAAGTAGGCCTGCAACGGGATCTCCACGTGCACGCCCGGCGGCACGTAGACGAAGGAGCCGCCGGACCAGACCGCAGTGTTCAGCGAAGCGAACTTGTTGTCGCCCACCGGGATGATGGTGCCGAAGTACTCCTTGAAGATCTCCGGGTGCTCCTTCAACGCGGTGTCGGTGTCCAGGAAGATCACACCCTGCTGTTCCAAGTCTTCCCGGATCTGGTGGTAGACCACCTCGGACTCGTACTGCGCGGCGACACCGGAAACCAGGCGGTTCCGTTCGGCTTCCGGAATGCCCAACTTCTCGTAGGTGTTCCGGATGTCTTCCGGCAGTTCCTCCCATGAAGCAGCCTGCTTCTCGGTGGACCGCACGAAGTATTTGATGTTGTCGAAATCGATTCCGGAAAGATCCGCACCCCAATTGGGCATCGGCTTGCGGTCGAAGTACTTGAGACCCTTGAGCCGCAAATCGAGCATCCACTCGGGTTCGCTCTTCTTGGCGGAAATGTCGCGAACGACTTCCTCGCTCAGACCACGCCGAGCATTGTCGCTCACCTCGTTTTTGTCCGACCAGCCGAAGGCATAGTTTCCGATGCCTTCAAGCTCCGGATTGCGTTCCAGGATGTCAGTGATCACCGTATCGGTGCTCTCTGTGTCTAATTGATCTGTCATCAGTTGCTGCCTTTCTGCAGATCGGTGGGGGCGAATGATGCGGTTCGCGCCGATTCGGCTTCCTGGGGAAGCCGGCCGGTGGGAATGTGGGTGGTGCAGACGTGGCTGCCGCTCGCCAAGGTGGAGAGCCTGCGGACGTCGACGCCGAGCAACCGGGAGAAGACTTCGGTTTCGGCCTCGCAGAACTGCGGGAATTCGGCCGCGAGTTCGAGCACCGGGCAATGGCCCTGGCACAACTGCACGGCTTGCAGGGCGCCTGCGGCCGGCAGTTCATTGGCCGAGGAGACGTAACCATCCGCGCTCAAAGCCCGGGACAGGATCTCGGCCCGGCGCACCACGTCCTCGCCGGCTTCGGCAAGCAACGGCTGGTAGCGCTGCTCCATCCGGGCAAACCGCTGTTCCGCGAATTCCTGGATCGCTTGATCGCCCTTGAGTTCGACCAGCTGGGCGAGCGCCGTCCGGGCGATCTGCAAATAGTCGTTGCCCAGATCCGACTGGCCGTGGCTGGAGAGCACATACCGGCGAGCCGGGCGCCCCGCGCCCTTGCCTGATCCGCGGACCAGCTTGACCTCGATCACGCCGCTTTTTTCGAGCTGGTCGAGGTGCCGCCGTACTGCTGCCGGGGTGAACCCGAGCAGGCTTCCGAGCTGTGCTGCGCTCACCGGGCCATGTTCCAGCACCGCGCCGCGGACCCGGTCCCGGGTCCGTTCATCGCTTTCGGCACCGACCGGAAGCGGACCTCCAGAGGGCACTCCGGAACCGGGCGCGGGCACGCCAAATCCCTGAGATTTAACCTTCATGGAATACACAACACAATTATGACCTAATAGCTTCCCGCCAACTAGTTAGGCGGGCCTTCCTCGGCTTCCCAGCACAGCCGCTACGGCGCAGCCACCCCATTGAAGAAGTCCACCATCAACGGGCTGAGCACCACCGAGGCGTATCCGCCGTCGTCCAAGAACATCGCCACCGCCAAATCCCCTTGGATCGCAATCAACCAGGCGTGCGTCTTGGGCGGATTGTCGTTGCCGTACTCGGCGGTGCCGGTTTTGGCGAAGACCTGTCCGCTTGCGACCGCGTTCAGACCGCCGGCATTGCGCTCGGTGACCACGGCAGCCATCATGTCCTTCAAGGAAGCCGCCTCGGCGGCGCTGAGCGGCGGGCCGGACTTGGCGTCAGTCGGCGCCGCGGCCGACGTCGTCGACCCCGGAGCCGCCGGCACCAGTACCGGTTTGACCAGGGATCCGGCGGCAATGCTGGCGGCGACATTCGCCATGGCCAACGGCGAGGTGAGCACCTTGCCCTGGCCGATCATCGACGCGGCGTGCTCGGCCTCGGTGACGTCGGCAGGCACCGAGCCCGCGAAGCTGTCCGCGCCAACTTGACTCGCGACCCCCACGCCCAACGACGCCGCAGCGCTGGCCAAGTCCGCTTGGCTGACGGTTGCGGCGTTCGACACGAAGGCGGTGTTGCAGGAGTACGCGAACGCCGTGCGCAAGGGGATCTCGCCGATTTTCGCCGGGTTGTAGGTCGGGGCGTTTTTGAAGCTGGTGCCGCCGGCGGCAATCGTGGGCGTGCAGGCTACGGTACTGTCCGGCGTCATTCCTTTGCGCAGCATCGCCAAGGAGGTGACTGCTTTGAACGTCGAGCCGGGCGCGTATTGCCCGATCATCGCGGTGTTGTAGCCGTTGCTGCCCGGGCCGCTGGCGGCAGCCAGGATCGCACCGGTGGACGGCTTGATCGCGACGATCGCCGAGGCCGAGGTCTGCTTCGACAAAAGCGATTCGGAGAGGTTCTGCAACTTGCTGCTCAGAGTGGTCTGCAAATTGCTTCCCGGCTTGGCCTGGGTGCTGAACAGCACCCGGGGCTGATCGCCCGCAGCAGCTTTGGGGTCCTTTTCCACCACCTTGATCCCGGGAGTCCCGGCGAGCTGGGTGTCGTATTGCGCCTGCAATCCGCTGAGCCCGGTCGAGTCGCCGGCCTTGAGCCGTCCGTTGGACTTGTCGATCAGTTCCGCGGTGGCCTCGCCCACGGTGCCGAGCACCGGCCGGGCGAAGGTGCGGGTCGGCGCGAGCGGCAGGCTGTCCTTGATCGCGACCGCACCGGCGATCGCCGCGATCTGCGCATCGCTGACCGTGCGGCTCGGATCGTCGCGCAGACTGATCGCCTCGACGAAAGCCTGCGGCCCGGCCGCGGCGACCTCCTTGGCGTAACCCTCGACATCGACCTGGACCAGGCTTGCCAAGGCGTTGGCCGACGCAGCCACGGCCGCCGGATCGACCTTGGTCTTGTCGATGCCGATCCGCAGCACCGGACGGTCCTGGACCAGGACTTCGCCGCCATCGCCCAGGATCTGGCCGCGCGGCGCCGCGTTGCTCTGCATCGCCAGGCTGTTGCCGGCCTTGAATCCGGGAATCAGCAGGCCCGGCGTCCACGCCGTCGTCCAGGCATTGTCTTTGCGGCTCAGTTCCGCGGTGGAGCTGTAGCTCCAGGTGCCGCCGCTGAAGGCCCATTCGTACTGCAACGTCGCAGTGACTTGGTCCTTGTTGTCCTTGGCCGGCACCGCAGACGCCAAACTGACTTTGGGCTTCACCGGATCCAACGGCTTCACCAGCTCCGCCAGGGCTCCGGTGGCAGTCGAACCATCGGGGACTCCAGTGAATCCGACTTGATCGACATTCAACGCGGACAAGCCGTCGGCCAGTTTTTGGGCCGCGTCCTTGGCCCCGTTGTCGCCCGCATCGCAAGCACTCAACCCGACCAGCAGGAAGGTCGCGGAAACAGCAATCGCCAGGGCTTTTCGGTTCAGCATGCTCCAAGTATGCCAAAGGTATCGACTAATGTTGACCGCCGGGTGCTACTACCTGTCGTAGAATAATCCAGTGCCCGAAGCCCCCGCAGCCGCCCTGTCCATTGACGGGCTAGTCAAAGACGTCGGCCCTGTGCCGGCCCTTGACGGACGGATGAAACGGGTGATCAGCGATCTCTCGCTGCAAGCCCATTTCGGCCAAGTCACGGTCCTGCTGGGTTCCAATGGAGCCGGGAAAACCACCACTCTGGAGTGCGCCCAGGGCTTGCAGAAGCGTCAAGGCGGCACGGTTTCCCTTCTCGGGCAGGACCCGGAGCACGCCGACGCCGCATTGCGCGCCCGGGTCGGCGTCATGCTCCAGGACGGCGGACTCCCGCCGGCGATGCGCCCGGTGCCGCTGCTCGAACTGGTCGCCGGGATGTACCAGGAACCCCGACCGGTCGCCGAACTGGTGGAACTGCTGGGCATCGGCGAGTTCGCCAACACCACCATCCGCCGGCTTTCCGGCGGCCAAAAACAGCGTGTGGCTTTGGCCGCGGCCTTGGTCGGCCAGCCCGAGGTGGTGTTCCTGGACGAGCCCAGTGCCGGGCTCGATCCGCAATCGCGCCACTTGGTTTTCGAGCTGATCCGGCAACTCCGGGCCGCCGGCTTGGCGGTCATCCTGACCACGCATTTGCTGGACGACGCCCAGCGTTTGGCCGACTACGTGTACATCATCGACGACGGCCGGACGGTCGCCGAAGGCACCGTGCCGGAATTGCTGAGCAATGCGGCCAAAGCCGAGGCCGAACGACTGATCAGCTTCGATGCGGAGGCCGGTTTGGACGGGCGGCGCATCCTGCGGCCGGAACTCGACTGGCAGGAGACCCGCCCCGGCAGCTATACCGTGAGCGGGCCGCTGCAACCTCAGGACCTGGCGGATTTGGCTCGCTGGTGGGCCGAACGCGGCATCATGCCCAGTGCGATCAACTTGGCCTCGCATTCGCTCGAAGACGTCTTCCTCGAAATCGCCCAAGCCGCTGCCGCAGAACGGAGCACCCGATGAGCACCGTTCCCTCGCCGGCCGGCTTCGCAGCTGCGGGTCGGACCATTTCCCGGCCGGCAACGCTGGCCAAGCGGATCCTGCAGCAGGGCCGGCACGAGACCATCACGATGCTGCGCAACGGCGAGCAGCTCACCTTGGCGATCGTCTTGCCGTTGCTCGGCCTGATCGCCTTGGCCGTCACGCCGCTGCTCGATGGCCTGGGCCATCCCCGGATCGACATCGCCACCCCCGGGATCCTGGCCCTGTGCGCCATGTCCACCGCGTTCACCGGCCAAGGCATCGCGACCGGGTTCGACCGGCGCTACGGCGTGCTGCGGTTCCTGTCCACCACGCCCTTGGGCCGGGCCGGTCTGATCGCCGGCAAAGTCCTGGCCGTGCTGGCGGTTTTGGTGGTGCAAGTGGCGGTGATTTCATTCGTCGCCCTGTTGATCGGCTGGCGTCCGGACTTCCCCGGATTGCTGCTCGGCGTCCCCTTGCTGGTGCTCGGCGCGCTGTCCTTCAGTTCCTTGGGCTTGCTGATCGCCGGCACAGCCCGGCCGGAGGCCACCTTGGCCCTGGCGAACTTGCTCTGGATCCTGTTCGGCGCACTGGGCGGCATCGTGCTTCCGGCGAACCGTTTGCCGGGCTTGATGCAGGACATCGTGCATTTCCTGCCATCCGGTGCCTTGGGCGATGCCATGCGGCAAGCCTTCCTGGGCGGCGGATTGGATGTTTTCGCCGTCGTGATTCTGATTCTGTGGTCGGTGCTCGCCTCGGCAGCGGCCATCAAATGGTTCAAATGGAGTTGACATGAGTTCTTGGTACCGGGCCGTCACCGCGAAGTTGCCCACGCGCGTCAACACGGTCATCCGGCGGTTGGCGATCGCTTCCCTGATCGGCCAAGCGGTGCTGATCGGCACCGGTGGCGCGGTCCGGCTCACCGCCTCCGGCCTGGGCTGCCCCACGTGGCCCAAGTGCACCGCCGATTCCCTGGTGAACACCCCGGAAATGGGCATCCACGGCTTCATCGAGTTCGGGAACCGGGCGCTGACCTTCGTCCTGGCGTTTGTGGCGCTCGCCATGCTGGTGTTCCTCTGGAACCTGCGCAAGGAACGCAAGGACCTGTTCTGGCTGGCTTTCGGCCTGCTCGCCAGCATCCCGGCGCAGGCCGTAATCGGCGGGCTTTCCGTGTTGACCAAGCTCAATCCCTGGGTGGTCGGACTGCACTTCCTGGTCTCCGCCGCGCTCGTGGTCTTCGCCACGCTCCTGGTGAACCGGGCCTACGACCGGCCGCCCCGTTCGCAAGCGGCAGTCCGGCCGCTGTTGCGCCAACTGGCCCTGACCTCCGCGGTGCTGGTCGGCATCACCGTGGTCATCGGGGTGATGGTGACCGGATCCGGTCCGCACGCCGGCGACGCAAACGCGCCCCGGAACGGGCTCGATTCGGATTTGATCACCCGGATCCACGTGCTTCCGGTGTATCTCCTGGTCGCAGTCTCGGTGCTGCTGCTGATTTTCTGCTGGAAACGCGGCCGCGGCGACCTCCTGCGCTCGGCGAGCCTCTGGCTTTTCGCCACGTTGATCCTGCAGGCGGCGATCGGCTACGTGCAGCACTTCACCGGACTGCCGCCGCTGCTGGTCGGCATGCACATGCTGGGCGCGGCGGCGATGCTCGCGGCCGGAACCAATATGGCAGACGTGGCGCTGCGTTCCCGGAAGGCCTGAATGGACCGCACCGAGCCTGGCGTGCTCTTCGTCTGCGTCCGCAACTCCGGCAAATCCCAGCTGGCCGCGGCGCTCATGCGGCACCGTGCCGGGACCTCGGTCCGGGTCTATTCCGCCGGGACGGAGCCGGGCCAGGAACTCAATCCGGAATCGGTGGCGTCGCTCGCCGAATGGGGCATTCCGGTTCCGGGCGAACACCCCAAGCCGATCAGCCCGGAGCTGCTCCGCACGGTCGATCTGATCGTGGTGCTCGGCCGGGCGGCCGTCGTCGAGCCGAAGCCGGGAATCCCGATCCGGACCTGGGACACCCCCGAGCCGTCCGAACACGGCATCGGCGGAATCGCCCGGATGCGCCTGATCCGGGACGACATCGACGCCCGGGTGCGCGGGCTGCTCGACGAACTCCGCGCTCAGGACTGACCGGCCAGCCAATCGGCCAAGCGTTCGGCGTGCCCACCCGATTCGCGCCAGGCTGCATGGAGTTCCAGCGCCGGCTTCAACGCCTGGAACGCTTGCTTCTCAGCATTCTTGAAATCGCGCAGGATTCTGGCGTTGTCCCGGGCCTTCGCAAGACCGGACAGCGCGTTCGCGCCGCCCTATTCCAGGTCCTCGGGCTCGTCTCGCTGGATGAAAATGATCGCATTTCCGGACGGATCCATGAGCGTGAACCGGGAAGCGCCGGGACGGTGACGGGTGATTCTGGGCAAGCCGCGGGCCAGCACTTTGCCGTAGCGGCGACGCATCGCTTCGCTGAACGATGCCTGGTAAGGAGCTACCGAATCCACCATGACCAGGCAGCCTCCGGTCTCCTCGCGGGCCGGGTCCACGTCCGCCGGGGCACTGCCGTAATGCACGTCGAATCCGCTCCAGCGAAACGCCAAATACAGATATGGTTTGCGTTGCTGGTAGGTGGTTTCGAAGCCCAGGGCTTGGAAAAATCCACGGTCTGCTCCGCTGAGACGCAGTGCAGCACCGGCACCGTGGCTTCATTGGCCCGGATACCGGTTTCAGCCATGCGGCGCTCAGCCCATCAGCGGCATGCCCACGAAGGGGTCGACTGCCAGTGCCACGAAGACCACGGTCAAATAGCTGATCGACCCGTGGAAGACCTTCATCGCGCTCTTGTTGGTCACGGTATTGTGCTGGGCCTTCGAATGCAGCCGGTGCGCCTCGATCAGGAACCACACCCCGGCCGCCACGGCGACCACGGTGTACACGATGCCGGCCCGGCCGAGCGGAATCATCAGGAGCGAGCAGGCCACCATCGCCCAGGTATACAGGACCACCTGGACCGAAACCAGCCGGGCGCCTGCGATGGCACCGAGCATCGGCACCTTTGCCGCGTTGTAATCGTCGCTGTAGCGCATCGAGAGCGGCCAGTAATGCGGCGGGGTCCAGAGGAAGATGATCATGAACAAGATGACCGCTGGCCATTCGACCTTGTTGGTCACCGCAGCCCAGGCGATCAGCACCGGCATGCAGCCGGCGGCTCCGCCCCAGACGATGTTCTGCGCGGTCCGGCGCTTCAGGATCAGCGTGTAGACCACCACGTAGAAGAAAATGGCGGCAGCGCCCAACAGGCCGGCCAGCGGATTGGCCCCGAACCACAGGATCGCGATCGCCAGGACGCCCAGCGCCCAGGAGAACACCAGCGCCTCGCGCGGGGTCACTGCCCCGGTGACCAGCGGGCGGTTCTCCGTCCGGTGCATGAGTTTGTCGATGTCCCGGTCGATGTAGCAGTTGAAGGCCCCGGCACTGCCCGCGGCGAACGCCCCGCCGACCATGGTGGCCACGATCAGCCAGATGTCCGGGAAAGACCGGCCGGCGAAAATCATGGTGGGCAAGGTGGTGACCAGCAGCAGCTCGATGACCCGGGGTTTGGTCAGCGCGATATACGCCTTGGTTTTTGCCGCGAAGCCGAGTTTGTGCGGCGGAGTTCCCTCTGCCGCGATGGCCGCTGGTGCCTGCGTCAAGCGCACGGATGCCCCACTTACCTCAAAAGAGTTGATCTGACAACAGCAATGTTACCTTCCCCCAGCCCGGTCATGCCCATTGCACAGCCTGCGCCGTTGCAGCCCGGCGTCGGCCGGCACGGGTTGTGACGTAGCAGACCGTCTTGCCTGGATGTCGCCGGGCTCCGGGAACCACTAAGCTGGAACCGGAGTTCAAGATGCCAATTTTTCTGCAAGAGAGGGCGCCGGTTTTCCATGCCACAGGAACAGCAAGAATTTTCATGGACCGATTTGGACAAGCGAGCAGTCGACACGATTCGGGTGTTGGCCGCCGATGCGGTGGAAAAGGTCGGCAACGGCCATCCCGGAACCGCGATCAGTTTGGCGCCGGCCGCCTATCTGATCTTCCAGAAGTTCCTCAAACACGACCCGGCGGACCCGCAGTGGACCGGACGTGACCGGTTCATCCTCTCCCCCGGACACAGCTCGCTGACTCTGTACATCCAGTTGTTCCTTTCCGGATACGGCTTGGAACTGAGCGATTTGGAAGCTTTGCGGACTTGGGGTTCTCTGACCCCGGGCCACCCGGAATACAAGCACACCCCGGGCGTCGAGATCACCACCGGCCCCCTGGGCCAAGGCTTGGCGTCCTCGGTCGGCTTCGCCTATTCGCAGCGCCGGATGCGCGGCATGTTCGACGCCGACGCGGCACCGGGCACCAGCCCGTTCGACCACAACATCTGGGTGATCGCTTCGGACGGCGACCTGCAGGAAGGCGTGACTTCCGAAGCCTCTTCGTTGGCCGGACACCAGGAACTCGGAAATCTGGTCGTGGTTTACGACCAGAACCACATTTCCATCGAGGACGATACCGACGTCGCCTATTCGGAAGACGTGCTGAAGCGCTACGAAGCCTACGGCTGGCATGTGCAGCGCGTGGACTGGACCAAGACCGGCGAATACGTCGAAGACGTGCAGGCCCTGTACAACGCACTGCTGGAGGCCAAAAACGAAACCTCCAAGCCGTCGATCATCGCGCTGCGGACCATTATCGGCTGGCCTTCGCCGAAGAAGCAGAACACTGGGAAAATCCACGGGTCGGCACTCGGCGCCGAAGAACTGGCCGGCTTGAAGACGATCCTCGGCTTCGATCCGGAGCTCAGTTTCCAGGTCGACGACGAGGTCCTGGCGCACGCCCGTGAGGTGGCCGCGCGCGGTGCCGCCGAGCACGCCGAATGGAGCCGGGCACTCACCGCATGGCAAGCCGCCCACCCGGAAGGCGCTGCGCTGCTGGACCGCTTGGAGGCCGGAGCCCTGCCCACTGACTGGACCGGCGCTTTGCCGAGCTTCGAAGCCGGCAAAGAGGTCTCCACCCGGGCAGCTTCCGGCAAAGTGATCAATGCGGTGGCCGGCGAGTTGCCCGAGCTCTGGGGCGGCTCCTGCGATCTGGCCGAATCCAACAACACCACGATCGAAGGCGCGCCGTCCTTCATCCCCACCGACCGGCAGACCAATGCCTGGAGTGGCAACCCCTACGGCCGGGTGCTGCACTTCGGCATCCGGGAACAGGCGGCTGCGGCGATCGTCAACGGCATCCACTTGGGCGGGCCGACCCGGGCGTTCTCCGGAACCTTCCTGATCTTCTCCGACTACCAGCGCCCGGCAATCCGGCTCGGCGCATTGATGGGCGTGCCCAGCATCTACGTCTGGACGCACGACTCGATCGGCCTCGGCGAAGACGGGCCCACCCACCAGCCGGTGGAGCAATTGGCCAGCCTCCGGGCGATCCCGGGTCTCGACGTGGTGCGGCCCGGCGACCCGAACGAGGTCGCGCAGGCCTGGCGCGGGATCCTGGAAAACCGCAACAACCCGGCCGGCATCGTGCTGACCCGGCAGAACATCCCCACCTACGCCCGGGGCACCGGAGCGGCCACCGCCACCGAGTTCGGCTCGGCCGAGGGCGTGCTGCGCGGCGGCTACGTACTGGCGGAGTCGGTACAGGTCGACGCCGCCGGCGAAGCCTCCGTGGTGGCGCCGCAGGTCATTCTGATCGGCACCGGCTCGGAGCTGCAATTGGCCGTCCAGGCCCGGGAAGCCCTGCAGGCTGAAGGCATTGCAGCCCGGGTGGTCTCCATGCCATGCGTGGAATGGTTCCAGGCCCAGGACGCCGCTTATCGGGAGTCCGTTTTGCCGCAAGCCGTCAAGGCGAGGGTCTCGGTCGAAGCCGGGATCGCCATGCCGTGGCGGGAATTCGTCGGCGACGCCGGGCGTTCCGTGTCGTTGGAACACTTCGGAGCTTCCGCCGACTACAAACGGCTGTTCGCCGAGTTCGGCCTCACCGTCGAATCCGTGGCAGCCGCGGCCAGGGATTCCTTGGCCGCAGTCGCTTCGGGCGACTGATTTCCGGATCGCGACCAACCGTCGAAATACAGATTTCAAGGAGAGCAATGAGCAACCCAACCCCCACCGCAGAGCTTTCGGCAGCCGGAGTCTCGATCTGGCTCGACGATTTGTCCCGTGACCGGCTCACCAGCGGCGGCTTGCAGAAGCTGATCGAGGAGAAGAACGTGGTGGGCGTGACCACCAACCCGTCGATCTTCCAGGCGGCGATTTCGAAGGGCACCGCCTACGACGCCCAGGTGGCGGAGCTAGCCGGCCAGGGGCTCGACGCCGAGGCCGCGGTCTTCCGGATCACCACGCAGGACGTGGCGGATGCCTGCGAGGTGTTCGCCCCGGTCGCGGCGGCGAGCCAGGGCGTGGACGGGCGGGTTTCGATCGAGGTCGATCCCCGCAAGGCCTGGGACACCCAAGGCACCATCGAAGAAGCCAAACGGCTGCACGAAGCGGTCGGCAAAGACAATGTCCTGATCAAGATCCCGGCGACCCTGGAGGGGCTGGAAGCGATCACCGAAACGCTCGGCGCCGGAATCAGCGTGAACGTCACCTTGATCTTCTCCCTGGAGCGTTACCGTGCGGTCATCAATGCGTTCTTGCTGGGCATTGAAAAGGCCAAGGCGAACGGCCACGATCTGAGCACGATCCACTCGGTGGCCTCGTTCTTCGTCTCCCGGGTGGACACCGAGATCGACAAACGACTGGATGCGCTCGACACCGAAGAGGCGAGCTCGCTCAAAGGAAAAGCCGGCGTCGCCAATGCGCGCTTGGCCTACCAGGTGTTCGAGGAGATCTTCAGCTCCGAGCGTTGGGCGTTGCTGGCCGAAGCCGGCGCCTTGCCGCAGCGCCCGCTGTGGGCCTCCACCGGAGTCAAGGATCCGGCCTATCCGGACACCCTGTACGTGACCGAGCTGGTGGCGCCGAACGTGGTCAACACCATGCCGGAGAAGACTTTGGACGCGACCTTCGATCACGGCGTGATCGAAGGCAACACCATTTCCGGCCGTTACGACGAGGCCAATTCGGTGCTCAACGCCCTCGAAGGCCTCGGCGTTTCGTACAACGACGTGGTCGCTCTGCTGGAAACCGAAGGTTTGGACAAGTTCGTCGCGAGCTGGAACGAATTGCTCGGCGATGTGCAGAACGCGCTCGACGCCGCCGGAAAGGAGTCCTGATGTCCAGCCTCGGCTACGAAGCCACCGGAGCCGCCCTGGCGGCTGCCGAACTGCACCTGCCCGCGCTGGTCGCTGACCGGGTCGCCTCGCGGATCTTCGAGAAGGATCCGACGCTCTGGGGTCCGGACGCCGAATCCGAAGCCGCGATCCGGCTCGGCTGGGTCGAGGCCCCCGCGGTTTCCGCGCTGCTGGTCCCGCAAATCCTGGCACTGCGCGCCGAGCTCCAGGCCGAAGGCGTGAACCGGGTTGTCCTGGCCGGCATGGGCGGCTCCTCGTTGGCGCCTGAAGTGATCACCAAAACCGCCGGCGTCGAACTGGTGGTACTCGATTCGACCGACCCGGACCAGGTGCGCGCGGCGGTCCGGGAGCGGCTCGCCGAGACCGTGTTGGTGGTTTCGTCGAAGTCCGGGTCCACTCTGGAAACCGATTCGCAGCGCCGGATCTTCGAGCAGGAGTTCACGGCTGCCGGAATCGACGCGAAACAGCGGATCATCGTAGTCACCGACCCCGGTTCGCCTTTGGACGCAGCGGCCCGGGAAGCCGGTTACCGCGCAGTCTTCAATGCCGACCCTCAGGTGGGCGGGCGTTACTCGGCCCTGACCGCCTTCGGCCTGGTGCCGTCCGGTTTGGCCGGCGTGGACATCCAGCAGCTGCTCGACGACGCCGAAGAGGCCGGCGAGATCCTGCGCGACGATGCCGCCGACAACATCGGCTTGGCCCTGGGCAGCGCCTTGGGCGGCACCAACCCGCTGCGGGACAAGATCGTGATCGTCGACGAAGGTTCCGGAATCATCGGCTTCGCCGATTGGGCGGAACAGCTGATCGCCGAATCCACCGGCAAGCTCGGCACCGGCGTGCTGCCGGTGGTGGCTGATCCGCAGTCCCCCGAAGTGCATTCCGGCGCAGCGGACATCCTCGTGGTGCGTCTGGTCGCCGCGGAGTCCGAGGCTGCGGCCGAGGGCGACCAAGTGGTGCTTTCCGGCACTCTGGGCGCGCAGTTGATGCTCTGGGAGTTCGCCGTCGCGGTGGCCGGGCGGCTGCTCGGCATCGACCCCTTCAACCAGCCCGATGTGGAAGCCGCGAAGCAGGCCGCCCGCGGCCTGCTCGACGCCCGTCCGGAGACCGTGCCGGCGAACTTCACCGACGGCGCGATCGAGGTCCGCGGGCCGCGGGAATGGCTCGGCGATGCGGCCACCGTGACCGAAGCCCTCGAAGCGCTCTTCGGCCAACTGGGCCCGGAAGGCTACCTCAGCGTGCAGGCCTATCTCGACCGGATCACGCACAGTTCGTTGGCCGGCGTCGCCGATCAGCTCGCCGCGGTCACCGGCCGCCCGGTGACCTTCGGTTGGGGGCCGAGGTTCCTGCATTCCACCGGCCAATTCCACAAGGGCGGCCCGGCAGTCGGCGTCTTCCTGCAGATCACCGCAGCGCCGCTGGAGGACCTGGCCATTCCGGACCGCCCGTTCAGCTTCGGCCAGCTGATCGAAGCCCAGGCGGCCGGGGACGCCCAAGTCCTGGCCGACCACGGCCGGCCGGTGCTGCGTTTGCATTTGACCGAGCGCGCGGACGGCGTGGCGCAACTCGAATCGGTGATCGGCCGGCTGCCGGCGGAAACCGATCAAAAGGCAGGAAACTAGCCCGATGCCCGACTCCGGAAACAGCCAGAACTCCGAGCGGAACGGCGCCCGGCGCAGTAATCCGCTCCGCGATCCGCGGGACCGCCGCCTTTCCCGGGTGGCCGGCCCGTCCTCCTTGGTGATCTTCGGGGTTACCGGAGATTTGGCCCGCAAGAAGCTGATGCCCGCGGTCTACGACCTCGCGAACCGGGGGCTGCTGCCACCGAGCTTCGCCTTGGTCGGGTTCGCGCGCCGGGAATGGGAGAACGAAGACTTCGCCCAGGAGGTCAAGGACTCGGTCAAAGCCCATTCGCGCACGCCGTTCGACGAGGCAGTCTGGAACCAGCTTTCCGAGGGCATCCGGTTCGTGCAGGGCGAATTCGACGACGACGCGGCCTTCGAGCGGCTGAAAGCGACGTTGGAAGAACTCGACGCGGACCGCGGCACCCGGGGCAACCACGCGTTCTACCTGTCGATCCCGCCCAAGGCCTTCGAACTGGTCTGCCGGCAGCTCTCCGCGCACGGGCTGGCGCAGTCGACTCCGCAGTCCTGGCGCCGGGTGGTGATCGAAAAGCCGTTCGGCCACGACCTGAAATCGGCGCGGGCGCTCAACGACGTGGTCGAATCGGTGTTCCCGCCGGACGCGGTCTTCCGGATCGACCACTATTTGGGCAAAGAGACCGTACAGAATCTCTTGGCCCTGCGGTTCGCGAACCAGCTGTTCGAACCGCTGTGGAATGCCAACTACGTCGACCATGTGCAGATCACCATGGCCGAGGACATCGGTACCGGGGGCCGGGCCGGGTATTACGACGGCGTCGGTGCCGCCCGTGACGTGATCCAGAACCACTTGCTCCAGCTCCTGGCGCTGACCGCGATGGAAGAGCCGATCTCGTTCAACGCCGAAGACCTGCGCGCGGAAAAGGAGAAAGTGCTCTCCGCGGTCAAGTTGCCCGACGATCTCTCCGGTCATTCGGCCCGCGGCCAGTTCGCCGGCGGCTGGCAAGGCGGCGAGAAGGTGCTCGGTTATCTGGAAGAAGAGGGCATTCCGGCGGACTCCACGACCGAGACGTACGCCGCGATCCGACTCGACATCAACACCCGTCGTTGGGCCGGCGTGCCGTTCTACCTGCGCACCGGAAAGCGTTTGGGCCGCCGGGTCACCGAGATCGCGGTGGTGTTCAAAAAGGCGCCGAACCTGCTCTTCACCGACCACGGCGAGGATGAATTCGGCCAGAATGCGGTGGTGATCCGGGTCCAGCCCGACGAAGGCGTCACGATCAGATTCGGCTCGAAGGTCCCCGGAACCCAAATGGAGGTCCGCGATGTGACCATGGACTTCGGTTACGGCCATGCCTTCACCGAATCCAGCCCGGAAGCCTACGAAAGGCTCATCCTGGATGTGCTGCTGGGCGAACCGCCGCTGTTCCCCCGGCACCAGGAAGTGGAACTGTCCTGGAAAATCCTCGATCCCTTCGAAGATTTCTGGGCGGCGAAAAACCAACAACCCGAGGCCTATCAGCCCGGGAGCTGGGGCCCGGCGTCAGCAGACGAGTTGCTGGCCAGGGACGGACGAAGCTGGAGAAGGCCGTGATTGTCGATTTGCCGAATACCACCACCTCTAAGATCTCCAAAGAGATCCAATCGATGCGCGAACAGGGCGGCGTGGTCACGCTCGGCCGGGTCTTGACCCTGGTGGTGCTGACCAAGGGCGGTTACGAAGAAGAGGCGATCGAAGCAGCCAACCTGGCCAGTCGCGAGCATCCTTGCCGGATCATCGTGCTGGCCGAAGGCGAAGCCGGCGAAGCGACCCGGCTGGACGCCCAGATCCGGGTCGGCGGGGACGCCGGAGCTTCGGAAGTCATCGTGCTGCACGGCTACGGCGAACTCGGTTCGCAAAGCGAATCCTTGGTTTCCGCCTTGTTGCTGCCCGATGCACCGATTGTGGCATGGTGGCCGCACGGCATGCCCGAAGTCGCTTCGCAGACCTCGATCGGCAAGATCGCGCATCGGCGGATCACGGATTCGGCCAATGAAGCCAATCCGCGGGAAGCGCTCAAGCACATCAGCGCCAGCTTCGCCGAAGGCGACACCGATCTCGCCTGGACCCGGCTCACCAATTGGCGGATCCAGCTCGCCGCCGCCTTCGATCAGCTCGACGACTCGCCGGTCACCGCGGTGACCGTGGAAGGCGCTTCCGACTCCCCCAGCACGCTGCTCTTGGCGGCCTGGCTGCACAAGGCGCTCCAGGTGCCTACGACGGTGATCGAGGATCCGGCCGGAACCGGAATCCGCCGGGTCCTGCTGGAACGCCCGGGCGGCTCGATCGAGCTGCTGCGCCCCGGCGTCCTGGAAGCGACGCTGACCCAGCCGGAACAACCGGTGCAACACATTTCGCTGCCCCGGAGGAGCCTGCAGGACTGCCTCTCCGAGGAGTTGCGCAGATTGGATCCGGACGAAGTCTTCGGCGAAGTCATCACCGAAGGCCTGCAGTCGTTGCTGGCCAGTGAAGGGGGAGAATCCTGATGAGCATCCGCATCAACGTCCATCCGAGTTTCGACGTGTTGGCGGCCGCTACTGCGGCCCGGCTGATCACCAAGCTGCTCGACACGCAGAACGAACGCGGTGAAGCCACCGTGGTGCTGACCGGCGGCACAGTCGGCATCGCAACGCTCAAAGCAGTTCTGGACTCGCCCGCCTATCCCGCGGTCGACTGGTCGAAAGTGAACTTCTGGTGGGGCGACGAGCGTTTCCTGCCGGCCGGCGACCCGGAAACCAACGCCAAACAAGCCCAGGACGCCCTGCTGTCCAGGATCGGCGTGGACCCGGCCCGGGTGCACCCGATGGGCGGTCCGGACCGTTTTCCGGACCCGTTCTCGGCCGCTGAAAGCTACGCCCAGGAACTCGCGGCTTCCGCAGAGCCAGCCGACGATGAGGCCGCCGACGGCGCCGAGGCAGACGCCGAAGCACAGCTCCGCACGAAGCTGCCGCGTTTCGACGTACTCCTGCTGGGCATCGGGCCGGATGCCCATATCGCTTCGCTTTTCCCGGAAATGGCCGGGATCCGGGAGAAAGCAGCTGTCGCGGTCGGCGTGGAGAACTCGCCCAAACCGCCGCCATCCCGGGTTTCGCTGACCCTTCCGGCGATCAACTCGGCCCAGGAGGTCTGGATGGTGGCTGCGGGCAGCGACAAAGCCGGCGCCGTCGGGCTCGCTTTGGCCGGAGCCAATCCAGTGCAGGTTCCGGCGGCCGGTCCGGCCGGACGGTCGAAAACCCTGTGGCTGATCGACCAGGATGCGGCAGCCAAAGTCCCGGAGAATCTGATGTTGCAGTAAAGTTGATCGGGCACCCTGCTCGGGCCGTCCGCCCGGCCTGGGCCAAAAAGAAATCCCCGGGATCCTTTCGGATCCCGGGGATTTTCGGTTTGCCCTGACCAGGGTCAGGAAACCGTGGAAAACTTGATCACCAAGCCGAGCGCCACAATCACAACGCCCCAGGTCAAACCCAGGATGACCGTGAACCGGTTGAGATTCTTCTCCGCGACGCCGGACGAGCCGAGCGACGAGGACATGCCACCGCCGAACATATCGGAAAGGCCGCCACCCCGGCCCTTGTGCAGCAGGATCAGCAAGGTGAGCAACAACGATGTAATGCCCAGCAGGATCTGCAGGATGATGGTGAGTACTTGCACAGTAGCCCTTCCGCGGTGGTCCAAGCAGGTCGCTTGGTCGAAACTGTTCAGTCAGTCAAAAGATGCGACTCGAACCTGACAATATTAGCAAACTCGGCCGGGTCCAAACTCGCGCCGCCGACCAACACGCCGTCGACGTCGCGTTCGCGCAAAATCGCTGCCGCATTGCTGGCTTTGACCGATCCGCCGTAGAGCAATCGGATCTTGTCCGCGATCGCCTGGTCGAACAGCTCAGCGAGCTCGGCCCGGATCGCCGCGCACATCTCCTGGGCGTCTTCCGGACCGGCGACTTCGCCGGTCCCGATCGCCCAGACCGGTTCATAGGCGATGACCAGCTCGGCCGCCTGCGCTTCGGTCAAACCGGCCACCCCGGCGCGCACCTGGTCCAGCGTGTGCGCCACATGGGTTCCGGCCTGGCGGATCTCCAGGCCTTCGCCGACGCAGAGGATCGGGGTCAACGCATGCCGGTACGCCGCCTTCAGCTTGCGGTTGAGCAGCTCGTCGCTCTCCCCGTGGATCGAGCGCCGTTCGCTGTGCCCGACCAAAACGTAACGGCAGCCCAGCTTCGCCAGAAACGCCCCGGAGATGTCCCCGGTGTACGCCCCGGAATCCTGATCCGAAAGATCCTGGCCGCCGTAGACTACTTTCAATTGGTCGCCCTGCACCAGGGTCTGCACGCCGCGCAGATCGGTGAACGGCGGGAACACCGCCACCTCCACCCTGCCGAAGTCGTGTTTCGCATCGGAGAGCGTCCAAGCCAGCTTCTGCAGCAAAGTGATGCCCTGGACGTGGTCCATGTTCATCTTCCAGTTGCCGGCGATCAGCGGGGTGCGGTCGAATTTGCCATTAGTCGATGTGGTCACGCACCAATCCTAAGCGGCGTAGCGGTCTCGGAGTGAATCGGATTCCGGCGGGTGCGGCGTCCAATCCGGCAAACCGAGCTCAACGTCTCGGCAAGCCGGGCGGATTGGTCCGGGATTGCCGGATCGCTTCGCTGGATAGCCCCCACCGTTCGAGCACCTTGGCGTAGCTCCCGTCCTCGATCAGCCCATTGAGCGCGGCGGTGAACGCCGCAGCCAGGCCGGAGCCCTTTTTGCTCGTCACGGCGATTTCCGCAGTGTCCGGCCAGCCGCCGGACACCAGGCCCACCAGCTTGGTCTTACCGCTGACCGCAGCCTTGTAGGCCCCGGTGGCGTTCGGACCGAAGCTCAGATCCGACCGGCCCGATTGGATCGCCAGATCGCTTGCCGAAGCATCGTCGTAATACTGGAACTCGACGGCAGCCAATCCCGCAGCCCGGTTCTCGGCGTCCCAGGCGAGCAGGACCTTCTCCTGATTGGTGCCGGAACCCACGATGATCTTCTTTCCGGCCACGTCCGCGGCCCGCTCGATCTTGCTGATCGGGCTGTCCCGGCGGGCATAGAAGCCAAGCTGGTCATTGCGGTAGCTGGAAAAGTCGAAGCGCTCTTTGCGCTCTTCGGTGACGGTGACGTTGGATATCACCGCGTCGTATTTGCCCGACCCCAGCCCCAACGGCCAATCGGCCCAACTGGTCGCCTGGAGCGAGAGTTTCAGTCCCAGCGCATCGGCCAGGAGCTGCGCCATCGCCGGCTCGGAGCCGACGACCGTCACGTTGTCGGCGGCATAGAAGCCCAAAGGCGCGGATCCCGGGGCGTTGCCGACCACGAGCGTGCCGCGTGCTGCGAAACTACCGGGCAGCAGCGCGGCGGCGGCCGGGTTCAATGCCGCGCGGATGGGTTCCCCGGTGGCTGCCGGCCCGGTTGGCGAAGCCACCGGGTCCGAGGTCCCGGCCGGGGCCAGACTGGCTGGAGACGGGTCGGCACAGGCATTGAGCACGCCGGGCAAACTGAGCAGCAGGAGCAGCGAGCCAAGCAGCCGCAGCCGGGACCGGGGCCCGGGGCGTTGCCGCAGATTCCGCGGTTTCATGAGACCACCGTCGACTCGGGCAGCGCTTCCTCGGCCAATCCCCAGCGGTCCAGGACCTTGCCGTAGCTGCCGTCCCGGATTGCCGAATTGATCGCTGCGGACAAGGCCGCGGCCAGCCCGTTTCCTTTCGCGGTGGTCGCTGCGACCAAGGTCTCTTTGGGCCAGCCGGCATTGACTTTGCCGACGACTTTCACTCCGGATGCCGTGGCTTGTTGGTAGACCGCGGTCGGATACGGCTGCAGTGCCGCATCGATCCGACCCGATTGCAGGCTCAGCAGAGTATCGCTCGCGCTGCCGAAATTGACCAGCTCGGCCGGTGCCCGGCCGGCTTTCAGCAGGGTCTCGTTCCAGGCCAGCAGAATCTTCTCCTGGTTGGTTCCGGGCCCGACCGCGATCTTCAGACCCGCGATGTCTTCCGCGGACTCGAGCCGCCGGGTCGATCCGGCCGCCGCGACGAATCCCATATAGGCCGCCCGATAACTCGCGAAGTCAAAAATCTTCCTCCGTTCGTCGTTGATTCCGACGTTCGAAAACACCGCGTCGTAGTCGCCTGATTGCGTCTTCAGCGGCCAGCTCTCCCAGGACGTCACCTGGATCTCCAAGGCCAGCCCCAATTTGTCGGCGACCAGCTGGGCCAGGTCGAGTTCCGATCCGATCACGGTCTTGTCGTCGCTCGCGTGGAAGCTCAACGGCGCCGAACCGGCGGTAGTTGCCACGACCAGGCGCGCGCGGTCCCGGTTCTTTTGCGGCAGCAGCGCCGCCGCATCCGGATCCCGGTCGGCCCGGATCCGGTTCTGCTCCGGGCTCGTGTTGATCCGGACGGCAGGGCCGGTCGCGGCGGCCGGACCTCCGGCCGCGCCTGCAGCCTGGGCCGGCGTCGGGTCCGGGGCGCCGCAACCGGTCAGCGACAAGAGTCCGGCCAACAGCAATGCCGGCAAAACCTTGAATTTCATCGATGCTCCTCAGAGTACTTTGGCCAGGAACGCCCGGGTGCGCGGATGCGCCTGCGGGCCGAAAATATGGGCCGGCGGCCCTTGGTCGACCACCTGCCCCTGGTCCAGGAACACGATTCGATCCGCGATTTCCCTGGCGAAACCGATCTCGTGGCTCACGATGATCAGCGTGGTCCCGCTCCGGGCCAGGTCTTTGATCACATCGAGCACTTCATTGACCAATTCCGGGTCCAGTGCGGAGGTCGGTTCGTCGAAGAGCAGCACTTTGGGCTCCAGGGCCAGCGCCCTGGCGATCGCCACGCGTTGCTGCTGTCCCCCGGAAAGCTGCCGGGGGTACGCTCCGGCCTTGCCCTGCAGGCCGACTCGGGCCAGCAACTCCAATGCCCTGCTGCTCGCTTGGGCCTTCGGCTGGCGCAAGGCGGAAACCGGGGCTTCGATGATGTTCTCCAGCACGGTCAGATGCGGGAAGAGATTGAAGTTCTGGAAGACCATGCCCACCCGGGTGCGCTGTCTGAGCACCTCGCGTTCCGGCAGCTCCTGCAAGCTCGCGCCCCGTTTGCCCGCGCGCCGCCGGTAGCCCACCAATTCGCCGTCGATGTCGATGCTGCCCCGGTCCAGCTTCTCCAAATGGTTGATGGTCCGTAATAGCGTCGATTTCCCGGAACCGGATGGACCCAGGACCACGGTGACCTCGCCCGGGCCGATCTGCAGGTCGATCCCGTTGAGCACTTCGGTGCCGGCGAAGCTCTTGTGCACCGACTCGATGCTGACCCGGCCACGGCTCGCAGTTGCCGCCGTCGTCATCGGCCTGCTCCCGGAGTCTTGGCAGCGCCGGAAAGCAGCACCCGGAATCGTTGCCAGGGGGTGGGCGGCAAGGTCCGCAGCGCGCCGCGGGCGAACCTGCGCTCGATGTAGTACTGGCCCACGCTCAGTACCGAGGTGATCAGCACGTACCAGAGCGTCGCCACGAGCAGCAGCGGAATCACTTGCTGAGTCCGGTTGTAGATCACCTGGATGGTGTAGAAGAGCTCGCTGTAGGCGAGCACATAGACCACCGAAGTCCCTTTGACCAGGCCGATGATCTCGTTGAAGGCACTCGGCAGGATCGCGCGCAGGGCCTGCGGAAGCACGATCCGCAGGGCCCGACGGCGGCGCGGGATGCCCAGCGCTGCCGCAGCTTCCAACTGCCCTTGGTCCACGGACAGAATCCCACCGCGGATGATCTCTGCGGAATAGGCCGCCTGGTGCAGGGTCAAGCCGAGTACCGCGGCGGCGAATTGGCTGATCAAAGTGGTGGTCTGCACTTCGAAGAGCACCGGCCCGAAAGGCACGCCGAGCTGGATTTTCTCGTACAGATAGCCCAGGTTGTACCAAAGCAGCAGTTGCACCAGGAGCGGCACCGAGCGGAAAATCCAGGTGTAGGCCCAGGAAACCGTACGCAACAGCGGCGAATCGGAGATCCGCATCAAAGCGAGCAGGAAGCCCAGGACGAAGCCGGCGCTGCCGGCGATCACGGTGAGCAGCAAGGTCGAGCCCAGCCCGCGGATGACCGACTCGGCCGTGAACCATTGGGCCACCACCGCCCATTCCCAGCGTGGATTCGCCACCAGGGACCAGAGCAGCGGCAGCAACAACAACCCGACGAGCACGGAGGCAGCCAGTCGGCCCGGATGCCGGGCCGGTACGATCCCGAGGGTCTCCGGGCCGGTTTCCGGGCCGGTCTGCTGCGGGGTGCCCGGGCTGGACCGGAGCAGGGTTGCGCTCATCGTTTCAATTCCTTCCGGAACGGCAAGTGCCAGATCGATTCGGGGTCTGCGGCAAGGTCGAACTGCGGAAGGTAGCCCGCAGCCAAGTAGAGCTCTTTGGCCTCCGGCTGCCGCGGGCCGGTGGTCAGATAGATCCGCAGGTAGCCGCGGCGAGCCGCCTCGGCTTCCAACTCGGCCAGCACCCGCTGGCCCAATCCGCGACGCCGGTGCGCCGAATGCGTCCAGATCCGTTTCAGTTCCGCAGTCTGGCGGTCGTATTTCCGGAAGGCTCCGCCGGCGACCGGCTGTCCTTGTTCCAGCAGCAGCACGAAGGCCCCGTCCGGCGCACGGAACTCCGCTGCCGGATAGTCCACCAGCTCACGATGCGCTTGCTCCGCGGGATGCCCGTACCTGCGGCTGTATTCGGCAGCGAGCTCCTGGTACAGAGTGCCCAATCTCGGGTCATCCGGCGCAACGGCGACTGCGGCCGCGGTCTCGGCCAGCCCGGCGGAAGTCGCCATCTCAAGCCACCTCGGCCGACTGCGGCTGGCCCAGCCCGAGGCGTGCCGCTTCCTGCCGCACCAAGGGAATCACCTGTTTGCCGAAGTCCTCGGCGTCTTGCAGGGTGTCGTAGCCGCGCACCGAAATGATGTCCACGCCGAGCTTGAGGTATTCCAGCAAGGCCTCGGCGACGATCTCCGGAGTACCCACCAAGGCGTTGGAGTTCCCTCCCCCGCCGGTCAGCTGCGCGGTTTTGGTCCAAAGCGCCGTGCCGAACTTTTCGCCCTGCGCGGCCAACCGCAACAGCCGCTGGGATCCGCTGTTCTCCGGGTCGGTGAGCGAACGGCGGTGCCGGAAGACGGTGGCCCCCTTGACCCGGTCCGCGAGCCGATCCGCGATTTCTTCGGCACGCTGCCAGGCCCGTGCCCGGGTGCTGCCCAGGATCGGCCGGAACGCGATTTGGATCCGCGGCGGCACCGTGCGCCCGGCGTCGGCCGCAGCCTGCCGGATCGAACGGATCTGCTCGGCCGTGCCCTCCAGGGTTTCGCCCCACAGCGCGAAGACATCGGATTCGGCGGCTCCGATCCGATAGGCCGCCTCGGATGACCCGCCGAAGGAGATCAGCGGCCTGGGCTGTTGCACTGGTTGGAAGTCCAGGGCGAAGTCCTGAAGCCGGTAGTGCCGCCCGGCATAATCGAAACGGCCCCGTTCAGTCCAGGCCTTTTTGACGATCTGCAGGTATTCTCCGGTGCGCACGTACCGCTCGTCCTTGCTCAGGTGGTCCCCTTCGGCTGCCTGATCCGCGGTCGAGCCCCCGGTGATGAAATGCACCGCCACCCGGCCATCCGAGACCTGGTCCAAAGTGGCATAGGTCTTGGCCGCGAAGGTCGGTGCTGAAACGTTCGGCCGATGCGCCACCAGCAGACCCAGGCTCGTCGTCTGCCCCGCGACGTAGGCTGCGGCCTGCGCCGGATCCGGGCTGCCCGAACTGTAAGCGAAAAGCACCCGGGTAAAGCCGTTCTCCTCGTGCACCCGGGCCAGCCTCGCCGCATATTCACGGTCGAACACCGGGCCGCTGCGCGGTTGGATTTCGGTCCCGTCATTGAGCGCGCCCATACCCAGAAATTCGATGCCCACTGCCTGTTCCTTCCCCTCGACCGGTACTCGTGGCTCGACGGTATGGCCCGGCTGATCCCGGGTCAACGCCGGTGACCCCGGTGGTACTCCGGCGTCGCCAGACGTCGGGAGATGGCTCCGGATGACTTCGGTTCATGGCGGGATGGGTCCTCCGGTGAACGCCGGTTACGGTCTTTGACCGCAGGCGAACCGGCACTGGCGGCCACCCGGCGCAGCACGTACAGTCCTGGCAGAACACCTGGAATCCAACAGGAGAACCATGCCTCAACAGCGGGAATCGAGTATCGCATTCATCGGCGGCGGGCCGCGGACACTGGGCATCCTGGAACGCTTGGCCAAGAATTCGGGCGCTTCTTCCGGTCCTTTGGACATACATGTGGTGGAACCCTTCGAACCGGGTTCAGGACGGATCTGGCGACGCGGACAGTCTGCTCTGCTGAAGCTGAATTCCTTGGCCGGCGAGGTGACCATGTTCACCGACTCCAGTGTCCGGATGGCCGGCCCGCCCGCGCCCGGCCCGTCCCTGGCCGAATGGGCCGCCGGGATCCGCGAAGGCCGGATCCGGGAGCTTCCCGACTGGAACCCGGAGTTGGCCGACGAAGCGGCTTCGCTGTCCCCGCAGAGCTTCCCCAGCCGGGTGCTGCACGCGCGTTACCTGCAGTGGTGCTACGCCGGGGTGCTCCGTGCCATGCCTCCGGAGGTCACCGTGCATTGGCACCGCTGCCGGGCCGAGGCGGTCGAGCCCGCGGCCGGCGACCGGCACCGAGTCCGGCTTTCCTCCGGTTTCGCTCCGCTCACCGTGGACGCGGTGGTGCTGGCCACCGGCCATGCCGAAGAAACCGGGACCGACTCCGGGTTCGCGGAATTCGCCCGGGAGCACGGCCTGCATTACCAGCCGCCGTCGTACACCGCGGACAGCGATTTCTCCCGGGTCGCGCCGGGCCGCGAAGTCATCGTCCGGGGCATGGGATTGGCGTTCATCGACCTCATGGTGTTGTTGATGGAAGGCCGCGGCGGCCGGTTCGAGCAGACGTCCGAGGGGTTGCGCTACCGGCCTTCCGGGGCAGAGCCGGTTCTGCTGGTCGGTTCGGGACGGGGCGTGCCGTACCGCTGCAAGCCCCGGCCGCAACTGCACGGGAGCCCGGCTGCGGTGCGGTACTTGACCGAAAGCACCGTGCGCGGATTACTCGAAACCCACCGGGAAGTGGACTTCGAACAACACTTGCAACCCCTGCTGCTCCGGGAACTCGCGCATGGCTACTACCAGGAACTGGCCACCGGGCATCCGCACCGGATCACCGTGGGCTGGCCGGAATTCCAGGCCGCGGTGGACCGGGACGCACCAGCGGACGAACTGCGGAAGATGTTGGCTGATCCGGCGGACCTGCTCGATTTCGCCCGTCTGGACCGCCCGCTCGACGGGCTTTCCGATCCGGACCGGCAAACGCAGATCAGCCGGCACGTGGCAGCTGATCTGCGTTTGCGGACCGCGGAAGGCCACTCCGAAAGCTACGGCTTGTTCCTGGCGTTGATCGGCTGCCACCGGGCGATTTCGGCAATTCCGCAAGACCGGTTCAGCGCAGCCTCGCGACCTGCCATGGCGGGCCGCTGGCATTCGTTCTTCAGCTATCTCGCCTCCGGTCCGCCACCGGCCCGGCTTCGGGAGCTGCTGGCCTTGCACGAGGCCGGTTTGATCCGCTTTCTGGGCGCCGGTCTTCGGGTTTGGCCCGATCCGGGCAACGGCCGGTTCGCCGCCGCCGGCTCGGCCGGCTCGGCTTCCGCCGAGATCCTGATCGATGCCTTTTTGCCGGTGCAGCCGGAACCGGTTCCGGTGGACCGGCAAGCCCGGATGCTCGGGCCGGACGGCCGGCCGATCCCCGGACGCTTCGCCGCCGGCCCTTTCACCAGTGCGCCGAAAACCGGGGCGTTCAGCCGGCCAGGGAGCAACGCGCCGGCCTTCCGGGAAAACGATGCGCTGGCCCACCGGCTCTTGGCCTGGATCGGCGCCCGGACACCGGCACTCGCCGAGGCGGTCCACTGAACATCCGGGGTTGACCGGCCGTCGGCCGGATCCTGCCCTTGGTCCAGCTCAGAGCGCCAACAGCGCCGTCTGCTGGGTAATCGGCGGCCTTCGTGGGTCCGCACCGCGGCCGCCGGCGAAAGCGGGCCGCCGTGCATAAGGATCGCCATCCTGCCACAGCGTGGTCGTGACCTCTCGCCGGACCGCCGGAATCACCTCGGCGGCAAAGCGCTCCAAGACCTCCAGCTGTTGTTCCAAGGGCAAGGTGCTGGGCAAGGAGACCGACTGCAAATCGTGGCTGAAGCTCTGATGGAACCGCAGGATTTTGTCCACCACCTGCTCCGCCGTGCCGACCAGGGCCGGACCTTCCGCGATGGCATGTTCGATGCCGCGGAACGGCGAGTTGTTCCCCGGGACATTGCGGGCTGCGACCAGGCCCTCGTAGACCGGACCGAACTGCCGCTTCGCCTCCGCGGCGCTGTCCGCGATAAAAACCCCGCCGGCCCCGGATCCGGCGCCCAAGTAGGCCCGGCTGGGATCGTGTCCATGCCGTTCATAGCTTTCGAAGTAGTAGGCGATCAGTTCCTGGTAGGCGGCCAGCGGCTGAATCGCGTTCGCGCTGAACAGCGGGTCGCCCCATCGCGCGGCGAGCTCCACGGCAGCTCGCGACGTCGCCGAGCCGTGCCAGATCCGGATCGGGCCGCCATAAGGGCGCGGCTGGCTGGTTGCGGATTCGAGAGCACTCCGGAAACTGCCCTGCCAGTCCACATTTTCCTCCCGCCAGAGTCGCCGCAGGAGGCCGTATTTCTCGGCCAGGATTTCATACTGCTGCTCGGCGGAGACATCGAAGAGCGGGAACTGGGCGAGTTCGTTCCCCTTGCCGATGGTGATTTCCAGCCGGCCCCGGGACAACTGGTCGACTGTGGCGTAGTCTTCGGCGGCCCGGAAGGCATCTGCGAGGGTCAGCACCGTGACCCCGGTCTGCAACCGGATCCGGCTCGTCGCGGCGGCGATCGCACCCAACAGCACTGCCGGTGAACTGGACAGGAACGGGCCGGCATGGCGTTCGCCGACCGCAAAGCAGTCGAAGCCCAGCGCTTCAGCCCGGCTGGCCAAACCGACGGTCTGCGCGAACCGTTCCGCAACGCTCACCAGGCGGCCGGAGACCGGGTTGGGCTGATGCGCGACGAGGTCGAGGAGTTGGAATTTCACGCGCTCAACGCCTGCCACGCGCCCTGGCGCAGGGCGGCGAACTTTCCGTACACGAACAGCAAGGGATCAGTCCCGGACTCCGCCGTCGCGAGGCCGTTCACGCGGCCCACCGCGATGGTGTGGTCGCCGCCGTCGTACTCGGTATGCAGCTCGCAGTCCACCCAGGCGGCCGCGGCCTGCAAATGCGGACTCCCCTGCGCCGAGAGCCGCCATTCGACGCCGTGGAACCGATCGACACCCTTGCGGCTGAAGCGCAGCGCGAGCGCTTCGGCGCCCGCCGGTAAAATGTTCACCGCGAACCGGCCGACGCTGCGGATCGCCGGCCAGCTGGCCGAATTCCGGCTCGGGTTGAAGGAGACCAGCGCCGGATCGAGCGAGAGCGAGGTCAACGATTGGCAGGTGAAACCGATCGGACCGTCCGGACCTGCGGCGGTGATCACCGCGAGCCCGGTGGCGAAATGGCCGAGGACCGCGCGCATGCTGCTCGGGCTGATGTCGTACGGCGAAGTCACGGTGGCTCCTCGGTGGTTGCGTCCGGCGATACTGATGACGCCAATCAACCACGCCGCGCAGGGCCAAACAAGCAGGACCGGCTTTTGCGGCAACCTCGCGAAATCTCAAGCAACACAACTCAACATCGCGACGCAGAACGAAACCTGCCGAACCAACGCAGGCCCGCCCAATTCCGGAACTCAGTGGGCAGAGACGTCTCTGCCCCCCCTGAACCGGCCGATAGGACGGGCCTGCGGAGTGCGGGTTAGTTGCGGTCCAGGGCACTCAGCCCGGGCAGCTCCTTGCCTTCCAAGAACTCCAAGCTGGCACCGCCACCGGTGGAAATATGCCCGAAGGCATCGTCGGCGAAGCCCAGGCTGCGCACGGCCGAGGCCGAATCGCCACCGCCGACGACGCTGAACGCGCCGCTCCCGGCCAGGGCCGCAGCCACCGCGCGGGTGCCTTCGGCGAAGGCCGGGAACTCGAACACGCCCATCGGGCCGTTCCAGAATACGGTCTTCGCCGCAGTGATCTGCTCGGCGAACGCTGCCGCAGTGGCCGGACCGATGTCCAGCCCGATGCCGCTGCCGCCGAAGGAACTCGACTCGATCGCGTCCGCAGCGACCAACTCGTGCGCAGCGTCCGGAGCGAACTTTTCCGCCACCACGACGTCGGTCGGCAGGATGAAGCGGGTCCCGGCGCCCTTCGCGCGGTTCAGGTAGTTCGTCACCGCCCCCACTTGGTCTTCCTCGAGCAGGCTCGCGCCCACCCGATAGCCCAACGCCGCGAGGAAGGTGAACAGCATTCCGCCGCCGACCAGGATCGCATCCGCCTTGCCGATCAGATTGTCGATCACGGCCAGTTTGTCGGAGACCTTTGAACCGCCCAGTACCACGACATAGGGCCGCTCCGGCGACTCGGTGAGCTTGCGCAGCACCTCGAGTTCGGTACGGACCAAATCCCCCTGATAAGCAGGCAGCTTCAACGCCAGGTCGTAGACGCTGGCGTGTTTGCGGTGCACCGCGCCGAATGCGTCGTCCACATACGCCGCACCGGATCCGCCCAGACCGGCCAGCTCGGCCGCGAAGGCCGCACGTTCCGCGTCGTCTTTGGCCGTCTCCCGCGGATCGAAGCGGACGTTCTCCAGAACCAGCACCTGGCCATCGGAGAGCCCCGCAGCTGCGGCTTTCGCGGCGGTGCCGGAAACATCTCCGGCCAAAGAAACCGGTACCTCCGCGAGCTCGGCCAACCGGTCGGCCGCCGGGCGCAAAGAGTATTTGGCCTCCGGCACGCCCTGCGGTCGGCCCAGGTGCGCGAGCACCAGGACCCGGGCACCGGCCTTGGCCAGTTTCTCGATCACGGGGAGCGAGGCCCGGACCCGGCCGTCGTCGGCCACTGTCTGCGTTCCGTCCGGAGCGCCAGAAAGCGGCACGTTCAGGTCGCTTCGGACCAAAACGTACCGCCCCTGGACACCGTCGGCGATGAGTTCGTCAAGGGTGTGCAATGTCATGTTTAGAGCTTAGACGCTACAAGCTCGGTCAGGTCCACCAAGCGGTTCGAGTAGCCCCATTCGTTGTCGTACCAGGAAACCACCTTCACCTGGTTGCCGATCACCTTGGTCAATCCGGCATCGAAGATCGACGACGCCGGATCGGTTACGATGTCCGAGGAGACGATCGGATCCTCGGTGTAGGTCAGGTAGCCCTTGAGCGGGCCGCTCTCAGCTGCTGCCTGGTACGCGGCGTTCACTTCTTCAACCGTAACTTCACGCGAAACGGTTGCAGTCAGATCAGTTGCCGAGCCGGTCGGAACCGGCACCCGCAATGCGTAACCGTCGAGTTTTCCCTTCAGTTCCGGCAGCACCAGACCGATCGCTTTCGCCGCACCAGTCGAGGTAGGCACAATGTTGATCGCGGCAGCGCGGGCGCGACGCAGATCCTTGTGCGGGCCGTCCTGCAGGTTCTGATCCGCGGTGTAGGCGTGGATCGTGGTCATCAAACCGCGTTCGATGCCGAAGTTGTCGTTCAGCACCTTGGCGAGCGGGCCCAAGCAGTTGGTCGTGCAGGAAGCATTCGAGATGATGTTGTGCTTCGCCGGATCATAATCGCCGTCATTGACACCCAAAACGATGGTGACATCTTCATCGGAAGCGGGTGCGGAGATCAACACTTTCTTGGCGCCGGCATCGATGTGCTTTTGCGCATCGGCGGCTTTGGTGAAGAATCCGGTGGACTCGATCACGATGTCCACGCCCAGCTCGGCCCACGGCAGATTCGCGGGATCCCGCTCGGCCAGGACTTTGATGGTCTTGCCGTTGACCACCAGGTTCCCGTCGACGACGTCGACGGTCGCCTTGATCCGGCCGGTGACCGAATCGTATTTGAGCAGATGGGCCAGCGCTTCCGGGCTGGTCAGGTCGTTGACCGCGACGATCTCCAGGTCTGCGCCCTGCTCCAGAGCCGCACGGAAGTAGTTGCGTCCGATTCGGCCGAAGCCGTTGATGCCGATCTTTGTGGTCACTGTTCAATCTCCCTTAGTGCTTTTGCGAGCACTTCTAGTTCTCGTGATTTGGCCGATGGGGCCAATTGCGAAACGAATCCCGCACGACGCTGGGCAGAGATGACTTACCTGTCGAAACAGTTGCCGGAAGGACCGGCAGCGGCCTCGTGATCCATCTTACGTTTAAGAACGTTTGCCCCTGCAAACGCAGGGGCAAACTTCCACCATGTGGAACAAATTGTGACGCAGCTTACAGCAGATGCTCAGCGTGCGAACAGCCTCCGGGCTCCGATCAGAGGACGACCAGTCCCCGGGCGCCGGTGCGCGCCGCTTCGAAGCGCTTGGCGGAATCCGCCCAGTTCGCAATGTTCCAGAACGCCTTGACGTAGTCCGCCTTGACGTTGACGTAATCCAGGTAGAAAGCGTGCTCCCACATGTCCAGCATCAAGAGCGGAGTGGTCGCCACCGGCACATTCGCCTGCTGATCGTAGAGCTGTTCGATCACCAGGTTGCCGCCGATCGGCTCGTATGCCAAGATCGCCCAACCGGAACCCTGCAGGCCGAGTGCTGCCGCCGAGAACTGCGCCCGGAAAGCGTCGAACGAGCCGAACGCGTCATCGATGGCCGCGGCCAGTTCGCCTTCGGGCTTGTCGCCGCCGTCCGGCGAAAGGTTGTTCCAGAAGATCGAGTGGTTAGTGTGTCCACCCAAGTGGAAGGCCAGATCCTTGGACAGGCCGGTGATGTAGGTGAAGTCACCCTTTTCCCGGGCCGCAGCCAAGCGCTCGAGGGCCGTGTTCGCGCCGGCCACATATGCCGCATGGTGCTTGTCGTGGTGCAGTTCCATGATCCTGGCCGAAATATGCGGCTCTAGAGCCGCGTAATCGTAGGGCAGATCGGGAAGTGTGTACTGCGTGAATGTCACGATTCCTCCGTAGTGTGTGAATGAGCAACTAATCCATCTCACCGATCGGGTCTTCCGACCGGAATCTTCGGCGGTCCAAGCTCCGCTATCGTAATAACGCAACACTTTTGTGATGTATTTCCGATGGGCGGAAACTTTCTCAGCCCAGGCTATTCCTCGAGCATCTCCAATGTCACATTCGCCTCCGTGCTGGGTATGCCCAAATCAGAGGCACGCTTGTCCGCCATAGCGAGCAGCCTCCGGATCCGCCCGGCAATCGCGTCCTTGGTCATCGGCGGGTCGGCCAAGCGGCCCAGTTCGTCCAAGCTCGCCTGCTTGTGCGCGACCCGGAGCTCACCGGCGTACTTCAAATGATCCGGCACATCGTCGCCGAGGATCTCCAAGGCCCGGTCCACCCGCGCTCCCGCAGCAACCGCGGCTTGCGCCGAGCGGCGCAGATTTGCGTCGTCGAAATTGGCCAAGCGGTTCGCCGTGGCCCGCACTTCCTTGCGCATCCGGCGCTCTTCCCAGACCAACAAGGTCTCATGCGCGCCCATCCGGGTGAGCAGCGCAGCGATCGTATCGCCGTCCCGGATCACCACCCGGTCGATGCCGCGGACTTCCCGGGCTTTCGCCGCGATGCCCAGACGCCGGGCCGAACCGACCAGGGCCAGTGCGGCCTCCGGTCCCGGACACGTCACTTCGAGCGAGGACGAACGGCCGGGCTCGGTCAACGAACCGTGCGCCAGGAATGCGCCGCGCCAGACCGCCTCCGCGTCGGCCGCCGAGCCGTTGACCACCACGGAAGGCAGGCCGCGCACCGGACGGCCCCGGCTGTCCAACAGACCCGTTTGCCGGGCCAGGGCTTCACCCTCCCGGACCACCCGCACCACATACCGGTTGCCCCGGCGCAAGCCGCCGCCGGAAACCACGATGATCTCGCTCTGGTGCCCGTAGAGTTCCGCGATCGCGACGCGCAGCCGGCGGGCCGTCGCCGCCAGATCGACTTCGGCTTCGATCACGATCCGACCGGAAATGATGTGCAGTCCCCCGGCAAAGCGCAGCATGGCGGAAACCTCGGCTTTGCGCACCGAGGATTTGCGCACCTCGAGCCGGGAAAGCTCCTCTTTTACCGCTGCGGTCAGCGCCATCTGTTGTTCCTGCCTTGTCGTCGAAGTCTTCGAAAATGAGTCGCCGGATCCATCAGGTACCCGCGAAAACGTCGTGGAACGCGGCGGCGAGCCGGAGCGGGTCGTGGACCGCCTGTTTGTTGCTCGCCCGCACCCGGGTCAACACCACCTCAGCGCCCAAAGCCGTGGCCGCAGCCTCGAATTCGTCCCGGTCTCCGACGCTGGTCGGATCCGCGAGCACTACATCCACCCCGAATTCCGGCGCATACTTCGAAATCACCCGCAGATGGTCGGCCGCGCTCATGCCTTCGGCTTCTTTGTCGTTGACGTCCAAATTCATCGCGAGGCAGCGTTTCGCCGGAGTGTTGCAGAGCGCTTGGCGCAATTCCGGCAGCAGCAGGTGCGGCAGCACCGAGGTGTACCAGGAGCCCGGGCCGAGCACCACCCAGTCGGCCAACTCGATCGCTTCCAGCGCCTCGACGCAGGCCGCGGCGTTCTCCGGCAGCAAACGGACGTCCTCCACCATCCCGGCGGTGGCCAGAACCGACTGCCCGGCAATCCGATGCGTGGTTTCGGTTCCGTCCTCGGCGGTCTTCCGGCTGCGGCCCTGAATGGTCAGCGGCACGCTCGCCATCGGCAGCACTTGGCCCCGGGCGCCCAGCAGTGCGCCGGCCCAGCGCAGCCCGTCGACGGTATTGCCGAGCAGCTCCCACAAGGTGACGATCAGCAGATTGCCCATCGCGTGTTGGTCCAACGAGCTGTTCCGCCCCGGTTTCGACTGGAACCGGTGCTGCATCACGTCGCGCCAGGTACGGCCCCAATCGGTGTCGTCGCACAGTGCGGAAAGCGCCATCCGGAGGTCTCCGGGTGGCAGCACCCCAAGTTCGTCGCGCAGCTTTCCCGATGAGCCTCCGTCGTCGGCCACGGTGACCACTGCGGTCAGGTCACTGGTGAGCAACCGGAGTGCGGAAAGCGAGGCGTACAGCCCGTGCCCGCCGCCCAGGGCCACCACCGAAGTATCGGAACCGCCGTTCTGCGCTTGGTTCTTCGGCGGGATCAGCGGCAGCGGCCCGGTGAGCAGCGCCACTATTCGCGCCCCAGATCACGGTGTTTGGTACTGACCGACACCCGGGGCAGTTGCGCGAGCCGTTTGGCCAGTTCGACGGCGACCGCCACCGAGCGGTGCTTGCCGCCGGTGCAGCCGACGGCGATAGTGGCGTAGTGCTTGTTCTCTCGCCGGTAGCCTTCGAGCACCGGCTCCAAAGCTTTGACGTACAAGCTGATGAATTCATTGGCGCCGTTCTCCGCCAGCACGAAATCGCTGACGTCCTGGTCCAAACCGGTGTGCGGGCGCAATTGCGGAACCCAATGCGGATTCGGCAGGAACCGCACGTCGGCGACATAGTTCGCGTCCACCGGAAGCCCATATTTGAAGCCGAAGCTCATCACGGTCAGCCGGAGCACCACCGGCCCGGAATCGGAGAACAAACCGGTCACCTGGCTGGCCAATTCGTGCACGTTCAGGTCTGAAGTGTCCACCACGATGTCCGCAGCATCGCGCAACAGCGCCAGGGCTTCGCGTTCGGCAGCGATGCCGTCGAGCATCCGGCCGTCGCCCTGCAGGGGATGCGGCCGCCGGCCCTGTTCGAAGCGTCGGACCAGGGTTCCGTCACTGGCGTCCAGGAACAACACCCGGTAGCTGATTCCGCTCGCCGCCAGGGTGTTGAGCGAATCGCGGATGTCGCTGAAAAAGGCCTTGCCCCGCACATCGACCACGACCGCCAACTTGGGCAAAGCCTGCGGCGTGCGCGCCACCAAGTCGGCCAAGGTGCTGAGCATCTGCGGCGGCAGGTTCTCCACGACGTACCAGCCGTGGTCCTCGAGTGCGTTGGCTGCGGTGCTCCGGCCTGCCCCGGACATTCCGGTGACCACGAGCAGCTCAGATTCTTGGGGTTTCACCGGGGTGAACTCGCCTTCAGCCCCAGCCCCAGGGGTTGAATCTGTCATTGCCGCACGTCCTGTCTGTCTATTCGCCCGATACCGCCCGCGGGGATCCGGTTCCCCTTAGCCTAGCTAAGATTCCAGAATTTCGCCGGTCGTCATATTGACCGCAGGCTCCGATTCCGCGGATTGCAGCGCATCGTACACGGCCTGCCCGAGTACTGGGCCGATCCCTTTGACCGCAGTGATCTCCGGCACTTCTGCCGCCCGCAACTTCTTGACCGAGCCGAAATGCTTCAACAGCGCCTTGCGCTTGGATTCGCCGAGCCCGGGAACCGAATCCAACAACGAAGCCGTCATCGACTTGCCGCGTTTTTGCCGGTGGAAGGAAATCGCGAAGCGGTGCGCCTCGTCCCGGATCCGCTGCAGGAGATAGAGCCCTTGCGAGGTACGCGGCAGGATCACCGGGAACTCGTCCTCCGGCAGCCAGACTTCCTCCAACCGCTTGGCCAGACCGACCACCGCGACGTCGACGATGCCCAGATCCGCCAGAGCCCGGCTGGCCGCCGAGACCTGGGGCGGACCGCCGTCGACCACGACCAGGTTGGGCGGGTAGGCGAATTTGCTCCGCGGCGCGGGTTCGGCAGTCGGCACGATTTCGAACTCAACCGGCCCGGCCAGCGCCTCGGCCCGGTCCTGTTGTTCTTGCAGGTAGTTTTTGAACCGCCGGGTGATCACGGAGTACATCGATGCGGTATCGTCGCGGGCGGCATCGCCGTTGATCGAAAACCGACGGTACTCGCTCTTTTTGGGCAGCCCGTCCTCGACTACCACCATGGACGCCACCACATTGGTGCCCTGCACGTGCGAAATGTCGTAGCACTCAATCCGGAGCAAGGGCATCGGCAGGTCCAAGGCGTCTTGCAACTCGCGCAAAGCCAAGGAGCGCTGAGTGAGGTCGCCGGCCCGGCGCGATTTGTGCAGCTTCATGGACTGCTCGGCGTTGGACGCCACGGTGTCCATCAGCGCGGCCTTGTCGCCGCGTTGCGGGACCTTGATCTCCACTCTCGCCCCGCGCAGCTCGCTGAGCCATTCGGCGAGTTCCTCGACGTTGGCCGGCAATTCCGGAACCAGGATCTGCCGCGGGATCCGGTCGTCGTCGTCCCGTTCGTCGCCGTAAACCTGCTGCAACAGGCGTTCGATCAGTTCCGGAGGTTCGATGTCCTCGACCTTTTCCACGACCCACCCGCGTTGCCCCCGGATCCGACCGGCGCGGACGTTGAACACCTGCACGGCGGCTTCGAGTTCGTCCTGGTGCACCGCGAAGATGTCCGCACTGGTGTCTTCGGCCAACACCACGGCATTCCGCTCAAAGACTTTCCGGAGCGCAATCACGTCGTCGCGCAACCGCGCCGCCCGCTCGTAGTCGAGTTCGGCGACCGCAGCCGCCATCTGCTTTTCCAGCGTGGTGATGAAGCGCTTCGCTTCACCGCCCATGAAAGCGCAGAACTCTTCGGCCAGCTGCCGGTGCTCTTCCGGACTGACCCGGCCCACGCACGGGGCCGCGCATTTGTCGATGTAGCCGAGCAGGCACGGCCGGCCGCTCTGCTGGGCCCGCTTGAAAGTGCTGGGGCTGCAAGTGCGCACCGGGAACACCCGCAGGAGCGTGTCCACGGTCTCCCGGATCGCCCCAGCGGTGTAAGGGCCGAAATACCGGGTGCCCTTGCGCCGTTCCCCGCGCATGACCTGGACCCGGGGGAATTCCTCGCCCATGGTCACCGCCAAGTAGGGGTAGGTTTTGTCGTCCCGGAAGGCCAGGTTGTACCGCGGCGCGAACTCCTTGATCCAGGTGTATTCGAGTTGCAACGCTTCCAACTCGCTGCCCACGATGGTCCACTGCACGCTCGCCGCGGTGTGCACCATGGCGTAGGTCTTGGGCAGCAAGGTCGCCGGATTGGCGAAGTACGACGTCAGCCGGGACCGGAGGTTCTTGGCCTTGCCGACGTAGACGACCCGTCCGTGTTCGTCACGGAACCGGTAGACCCCGGGATCGGTGGGGATTTCGCCCGTTTTGGGCCGGTAACTTGCGGGATCTGCCACGGCCCCATCCTATTCTGCGGCGCCGACACTATGCACCGCCGGCCAGTGCCCGACGCCGCGCTCCCGCCGTCGGGCACGCTGGTCAGAGGCTTTTGCTCTGGTTGTAGCCTTCGGCCCGCGGTTGCCCGCTGAGCGCTGCGATCGCGTCCATGATCGCGTCGGTCGCGGCCCGCCGCGCCGGCAGCGAATGGTCCGGACCGGTTTTGTCGAAGTAGATCGGCTTTCCCACCACCATCGAGAAGTGCTGCGGTTTGATGGCATTGCTGCCCGCCGGCTGCAACTTTTCCGTGCCTTTCAGCCCGACCGGAATCACCGGAGCGCCGGTGGTCAGCGCCAACCAGCCCACTCCGGTACGGCCGCGGTACAGCAATCCGTCCCGGGACCGGGTGCCTTCGGGGTAAATGCCCACACCGTTTCCAGAGCCCAGAATGTCCAGCAGCGATTTGAGCGCGGCCACGCTGGCCGCTTGCTCGCCGCGTTCCACCGGAATCGACCCGACGCCGGTGAAGAACGACTTCATGAACCGACCCTTGATGCCCTTGGTGGTGAAGTATTCGGCTTTCGCGAAGAACGCCACTTTGCGCGGCATGATGGTTTGGATCAGCACGCTGTCCAAAAACGACAGGTGGTTCGGGGCCACGATGAACGGGCCTTCTTTGGGCACGTTTTCCAGACCGGTGATCGTGGGCCGGCAGGCCACCGCGATCAGACCGCGAGTGGTTCCGCGAGCCAAGTCATAGAGCGCCATCGAGTGCCTCCTGCCGCGTCCGGACGAAGTCTCCGGCCCCGAGTTCCGCAGCGAGCTCCGCGGTGGACTCCAGCACGGCCACCGCACCGGCCCGGAGCAGCTCGCCGGGCGAGCCGAAGCCCCAGCCGACGCCGATGCAATCCAACTGATTGGCCCGCGCGCCGAGCACGTCGTGTTCCCGATCCCCGATCATGACCACCCGGCCGACGGCGCCGGGCGCCGGGTCCAGCAGACCGGCGTCGGCGAGGCCCTGCACGGCGACCGCGACGATTCCGGCTTTCGGCACCTGATCGGCCGGCGCAGGCAGGGTCTCGTCGTCATCGGCGCCGGAAAGCACCTCGAAGAATCTGGACAAACCGTGCCGGTCCAGTACCGCACGCGCGGCGCCCTGCGGTTTCTGCGTGGCCACGGCAAGCGGCACTCCGGCGGCCTGCAGGCCGGCCAGCAATTCCGGAATCCCGGGATAGGGCCGGCTCATCGCCAAGGCGTGTTCGTGGTACCACTGCCGGTAGCGCGCGATCAGCTCGGGGAGCTGTTCCGGACTCGCCTCGGTCGAACTGAGCAACGACTCGGCCAGCTTCGGACCGACCATGGAGTTGAGCACCGGCAGCTCCGGAACCGGCAAACCCATGCCTGCGAGAGCATATGCGATCCCGCCGGTGATGCCACCGGCCGGGTCGACCAGGGTTCCGTCCAAATCGAATAACACCGCAGCCGGAAGGCTGTCGGAACCAGGTGGCCTACTCATCATCACCGCCCTAGTTTCTCACGACTAGCAGCCTGCACCGAACATCCATGCCTGTCACGGCATATCTATCACCGGTGCGGCCGCCTCGGCTGCGGTTCAAAGCACCTCGCGGAGGAAGGCCGCAGTGTAGCTCTCGGTGGACTTGGCTACCGTCTCCGGGGTGCCGGTGGCGATGATCTGGCCGCCTCCAGAACCGCCGTCCGGACCCAAGTCGATCAACCAATCGGCGCTCTTGATCACATCGAGGTTGTGCTCGATGGTGATCACGGTGTTGCCTTTGTCCACCAATCCCTGCAAGACCAGGAGCAGCTTGCGAATGTCTTCGAAATGCAAGCCCGTAGTCGGTTCATCGAGCACGTAGATGCTCCGCCCGTTGGAACGCTTCTGCAGCTCGGAGGCCAGCTTCACCCGTTGCGCTTCGCCGCCGGAGAGCGTGGTGGCCGGCTGGCCCAATCGGACATAGCCCAGGCCGACGTCGACCAGGGTGTTGAGGTGCCGGGCGATCGGGGTGAAGGCCGCGAAGAACTCGGCGCCCTCTTCGATCGGCATATTGAGCACGTCCGCAATGGTCTTGCCCTTGTAATGCACCTCCAAGGTCTCCCGGTTGTAGCGTGCACCGTGGCAGACTTCGCACGGAACATAGACATCGGGAAGGAAGTTCATTTCGATCTTCAAGGTGCCGTCTCCGGAACACGCTTCGCAGCGCCCACCTTTGACGTTGAACGAGAACCGCCCCGGCTGGTATCCGCGGACCTTGGCTTCAGTGGTCTCCGCGAAGAGCTTCCGGATATTGTCGAAGACTCCGGTGTAGGTGGCGGGGTTGGAACGCGGAGTCCGGCCGATCGGACTCTGGTCGACGTGCACCACCTTGTCCAGTTGCTCCAGCCCTTCGACCTTGGTGTGCCGACCGGCGACTTGCTTGGCGCCGTTGAGCTTGTTCGCGAGCACCTTGTACAGGATCTCGTTGACCAGGGTCGACTTTCCGGAGCCCGAGACCCCGGTGACCGCGGTGAAAACACCCAGCGGGAACACCGCGTCGAGGTTGCGCAGGTTGTTCTCCCGGGCGCCGACGACTTTGAGCACCCGCTTCTTGTCGAACTTGCGCCGCTTCGCCGGGACTTCGATCTTCTTCCGTCCGGAGAGGTAATCCCCGGTCAACGAAGAAGTATTGCTGAGCAGGCCCGCCAACGGCCCGGAGTGCACCACCTGGCCACCGTGCTCCCCCGCGCCCGGTCCGATGTCGACCACCCAATCCGCTTCGTGGATGGTGTCCTCGTCGTGTTCCACCACGATCAGCGTGTTGCCGAGGTCCCGGAGCCTGGTGAGCGTCTCGATGAGCCGGCGGTTGTCCCGTTGGTGCAACCCGATCGAAGGTTCATCGAGCACATACAGCACGCCGACCAAACCGGAACCGATTTGGGTGGCGAGCCTGATCCGTTGCGCTTCACCGCCGGAAAGCGTGGCCGAGGCCCGCTCCAGATTCAGGTATTCCAAGCCGACGTCGAGCAGGAAGGTAAGTCTGGCCTGGATTTCCTTGAGCACTTGGGCGGCGATCTGCGCTTCCCGGTCGGTCAGTTCGAGCGAGGAGAGGAATTCGAAGCATTCGCGCATCGGCATCGCAGCCACCGCGGCGATCGACTTGTTGTTGATCAGCACCGAAAGCGAGGCCGGGTTCAGTCTGGCACCCCCGCACTCCGGGCACGGGACCTGCCGCATGTACTCTTCATAGCGGTCCCGGGCGTAATCCGACTCGGTTTCCAGGTGCTTGCGGTGGATGTACTGGATGACGCCTTCGAATCCGGTCGAGTACTTGCGTTCCCGGCCGAAGCGGTTTCGGTACTGCACCACCACGTTGTGGTCTTTGCCGTGCAGGATCGCCTGCCTGGCTTCGGTGGAGAGTTTCCGCCACGGCATGCCCAGATCGAAGCCGAGCTCCTTGCCCAGCCCCTCGAGCAGGCGGTTCCAGTATTCGGTGGTCGCCGCGCCCAGGGACCAGGGTGCGATTGCTCCTTCGCCCAACGGCAGGGCCGGATTGGGCACCACGAGTTCTTCGTCGACTTCCAGCTTCGTGCCGATTCCGGAACATGCCGAACACGCGCCGAACGGGTTGTTGAAGGAAAAGGACCGCGGCTCGATCTCGTCGATCGCCAGCGGATGTTCGTTCGGACAGGCCAAGTTCTCCGAGAAGCTCCGGATCCGCACGGTCTCGGCGTCGTCCTCCGCAACATCGACCAGTTCCACCAGCACCCGGCCCTCGGCGAGCAGCAATGCGGTCTCCACGGAGTCCGTGAGCCGTTGCTGGATCCCGTCGCGGACCACCAACCGGTCGACCACGACCTCGATGGTGTGCTTGTACTGTTTGCCCAGCTTCGGGGCTTCGGCGAGCTGGATCAATTCGCCGTCCACCTTGGCCCGGGAGTAGCCCTTGGCGGTCAGTTCCTTGAACAGGTCGACGAACTCGCCCTTCCGGCCGCGGACCACCGGGGCCAAGACCTGGAACCGGGTGCCTTCGGCCATCTCCAGCAATTGGTCCACGATCTGCTGCGGGGTCTGCCTGGCCACCGGCTCGCCGCAGATCGGACAATGCGGGCGGCCCACCCGGGCCCAGAGCAAACGCATGTAATCGTAGATCTCGGTGATCGTGCCCACTGTGGAGCGCGGATTTTTGGAGGTCGACTTCTGGTCGATCGAGACCGCGGGCGACAAACCTTCGATGAAGTCGACGTCCGGCTTGTCCACTTGGCCGAGGAACTGCCGGGCATAGGCGGACAACGACTCCACATAACGGCGTTGCCCTTCGGCGAAGATCGTGTCGAAGGCGAGCGAGGATTTTCCGGAGCCGGAAAGCCCGGTGAACACGATCATCGAGTCCCGGGGCAGGTCCAGATCGACATTGCGCAGATTGTGTTCCCGCGCCCCTTTGACCACGAGGCGGGACATGTCCGGGCGTTTCACCGGTTCGCGGACGCTGTTCAGCTCGCGCGTCGGGGCAAGGGAAGATTCAGCAGCTTTAGGCACGACTCATATCCTAATCGAAAATGTCTTCGAATGACGTTTGTTCCGCGGTCAGCTTAGCCGGAGCCACCGACAGTATCGAGTCGGGGTGCCAGTCACCGCCGCAACGCTGCCCCCGCGATGGCCAGGGCATCGGCTTCCGGAAGCCCCAGGCCGTGCACCACTGCGGCGAATTCCGCCGCGGCCTGCGCCACCTGTTCGCGGATCGCATCGCCGGATGCGGCCACCACGGTGCCGCCGCGGCCCAGTGTGTGCACCACGCCGGCGCTCTCCAGTTCGCGGAATGCCCGGGCTACGGTGTTCACCGCCAAACCGCTCGAGGAGGCCAGCGCCCGGACCGTGGGCAGCTTCGAGCCCACCGGGAGCACGCCCCGGCCGATCAGGTCCGCAATCAGCAGGCGCAGCTGCTCGAAAGGCGCCACCGAACTCCCCGCGGCCGGCCGCCAGCTTGAAAGGCCGCCGTCGACCGGCTTGGTTTTTGTCACACTCATACCGTAGGCACCTGTTCTTCCACCATCGGGTCCCCGAACTGGGACATGTAAAGCTTTTCGTAAAAACCGCCGGCCGCCAGCAGCTCCTCATGGGTGCCCTGTTCGATGATCCGGCCGTGGTCCATCACCAGGATCAGATCCGCGTCCCGGATCGTGGACAGCCGGTGCGCGATCACGAAGCTCGTCCGGTCCTCGCGGAGCCTGCCCATCGCCTGCCGGATCAGCACCTCGGTACGGGTGTCCACCGAACTCGTGGCTTCGTCCAGGATCAGGATCGACGGATTGGCCAGCCAAGCCCGGGCAATGGTCATCAGTTGCCGCTGCCCCTGACTCAGCGAATCGCCGTCGTCGGAAAGCACCGTGTCGTAGCCGTCCGGGAGCGCCCGCACGAAGTGGTCCACATAGGTCGCCTCTGCGGCTTCGATGATCTCCGCCTCGGAGGCGTCGAGCCGGCCGTAGGCGAGATTGTCCCGGATCGTCCCGGAAAACAGCCAGGCGTCCTGCAACACCATGCCGAACCGTTGCCGGAGGTCGTCCCGGGTCAACTGCGCGGTGTCCACGCCGTCGATCGAGATCTTTCCGGAGTCGATGTCGTAGAACCGCATCAGCAAATTGACCAGGGTGGTTTTGCCCGCCCCGGTCGGCCCCACGATAGCCACCGTCTGGCCCGGTTCTGCGACCAGGGAGAGGTCTTCGATCAGCGGCTCGTCCGCTTTGTAACTGAAATCGACCCGGTCGAAGACCACCCGGCCCTGGATCGGCTCGCCCGGGCGGCCCAGGCTGGCAGCCGGTTCGTGGTCCGGGCTCTGTTCCGGCTCGTCGAGCAGTTTGAAGACCCGTTCCGCGGAAGCCACCCCGGATTGCAGGAGGTTGATCATTCCGCCGATCTGCGCGATCGGCTGGCTGAACTGCCGCGAGTACTGGATGAAGGCCTGCACCGAGCCCAAGGTGATCTGCCCCGCGGTGATCTGCAGAGCCCCGACGACGGCGATCGCCACATAGCTCAGATTCGCGACGAACCCGGTCGAGGGCATGATGATTCCGGAGATGAACTGGGCTTTGGAACTGGACTTGTACAGCCCGTCGTTGGCCAGCTCGAACTTCTCGATCGCGGCCTTCTGCTGGCCGAAAGCCTTCACGATCTCATGCCCGGTGAACATCTCCTCGATATGCCCGTTGAGTTCGCCGGTGGTCTTCCACTGTGCCACGAACTGCACCCGCGAGCGCCGGGCCACCAGCACCGTGATGCCGGCGATCAACGGCACCGAGCACAGTGCGATCAGGGCCAGCGACCAGGAGATCGAGAACATCATCGCGATCACGCCGATCACGGTCAGCACCGAGGTCAGCAGCTGGGTCAGGGTCTGGTTGAGCGTCTGGGCGAAATTGTCGATGTCATTGGTGACCCGGCTGAGCACGTCGCCGCGCGAAGCTTCTTGGAAGTGGCGCATCGGCAACCGGTCCAGTTTCGCTTCGACGTCCTGGCGCAGCCGGTACATCGCCCGTTGCACGATCCCGGTGGTGATGTAGCCCTGGCTCCAGTTGAAGAAGAACGAGATCACGTAGAGCAGCAGCACCGAGAGCATCACCCAGCCGAGCGCTTGGAAGTCGATGCCCTGCCCGATCACGGCATCGGTCCCGCTGACCAAGTCGGCCAGCTGTCCTTGGTTCGCCGCCCGGAGCGCAGCCACCGCCTGCTCCTTGCTGGTTCCGGCGGGGAACTGCCCGCCGAGCATCTTGCCGACCACGCCTTGGAAGATCAAGTCGGTCGCGTGCCCCAGGACTTTCGGCGCCGCCACCGAGAGCAGCACCGAAACTGCGGCCAGGAAAATCACCCAGGCCATCCGCAACCGATCCGGCCGCATCAGACCGAGGATCCGTTTCAGGCTGGCTCCGAAGGCGATGGCCTTCTGCGGCGGCCCGCCGCGCCCCATCATGCTCATGCGGCATTCTCCTGGTCTTCGGCGGTGAGCTGCGAGGTGACGATCTCCTGATAGGTCGGATTGTCCGCCATCAGCTGGTCGTGGGTGCCTTGGCCGACCAGCCTGCCCTCGTCCAGGACCAGGATGTTGTCCGCATGCCGGATCGTATTGACCCGCTGCGCCACCAGGATCACGGTCGCCTCAGTGGTCACCGGTTTCAACGCCGCACGGAGCCTGGCGTCGGTGCTGAAGTCGAGCGCCGAAAAACTGTCGTCGAAAAGATAGACCTTGGGCCGGCCGATGATCGCCCGGGCAATGCACAACCGCTGCCGCTGTCCGCCGGAGACATTCGCCCCGCCCTGTTCTATCGGTGCGTCCAGCCCGTCCGGCAGTTCCCGGACGAAATCGGCTGCCTGGGCGATTTCCAAGGCCGCCCAGATTTCCGCTTCGCTCGCATCGGGTTTGCCGAAGCGCACATTCGAGGCCACGGTTCCGGAAAACAAATACGCCTTCTGCGGCACCAGACCGATCGAGGACCGCAAGGAGTCCAGGGTGAGCTGGTGGCTTTCCACCCCGCCCAACGCGATGTTCCCTCCGGTGCGGTCCAAAAGCCGCGGAATCAAATTGATCAAGGTCGTCTTTCCGCTGCCGGTGGAACCGATCACCGCCGTCGTGGTGCCCGGTTTGGCCTGGAAGCTCAGCCCGGAGACCACCGGCGCCTCGGCCCCCGGATAGCTGAACTCGACGTCCCGGAATTCGATGCTGCCGTCCAGGTCCGGCAGCGTCCGCGCGCCGGCAGCGTCCAACACCGAGGATTCGGTGTTCAGCACCGCCTGGATCCGTTCCGCGCTGACCGCTGCCCGCGGGATCATCATGAACATGAACAAAGCGAACATGACCGCCATCAGGATCTGCATGATGTAGCTCAAAAAGGCGGTCAAGGCACCGATCTGCATACCGCCGGCGTCGATCCGCAGGCCGCCGAACCAGAGCACCCCGACCGAGGCCATGCTGACCACGGCCATGATGATCGGAAACATCAGCGACAGCAGCCGGCCGGCGCCGAGCTGGGTCCTGGTGAGGTTGCGGTTGGCCACGTCGAACCGGGCAGCTTCGTGTTCCCGGCGCACGAAGGCGCGGATCACGCTCACCCCCATGATCTGCTCCCGCAGGACCGCGTTGATCGCGTCCAGCTGGGCCTGGCCTTTGCGGAACAGCGGAACCAGTTTGCGCACGATCAGCCCGATCGCGATCACCAGCACCGGGATGATCACCAGGAGCAATCCGGAGAGCGGGACATCCTGTTGCAGGGCGAGCACGATTCCGCCGATGCACATGATCGGCGCGGTCACCATCATGGTGAACGACATCAAGGTCAGCATCTGGATCTGCTGCACGTCGTTGCTGGTCCGGGTGATCAACGAAGGCGCGCCGAAAGTGCCGACTTCCCGGGCGGAGAATGATTCCACTTTGCGGAACAGGTCACTGCGGATGGTCCGGCCCACGGTCATCGCCAGCCGGGCGCTCAGATAGGTGGCGGCGATCGCGCAGATGATTTGCCCCAAAGAAATCAGCAGCATCCACAGGCCGAGCGAATAAATCGTGCCGGTGTCCTGCTTGACCACGCCCTCGTCGATGATGTCCGCGTTCAGGGTGGGCAGGTACAACGTCGCCACGACGGAAAGCAATTGCAGAACCACGATGCCGCTCAGCACTGCCTTGTGCGGAGCCAGGTTCCTCGCAATCAACCGGAATAACAAAGGATCCTCCTGCGGTGCGCCCGATTGCCAGGCGGAAGTCGCCCGGCAAGCTTCAATCTTGAGCAATCCCCCGGACCAAAACTACGCTCAGGCAATCAGATTGTCAGCAAATGTTCGGATTGTCGCGGAAATTCGCCTCTCAGCGAAGTTCCGGCGAACCCTCTGCCGCCGGGGCGTCTGCCGCCTCCGGCACCGGGGACGGCGTGCTGCCTTGGAGCGCATTCGCCAGCCGCGCGACGGCGGCCAGTGCGTCCCGGGCTTCGGCCTCGTTCCAGCCCCGCAGCCGCTGCCGCATCCGATCGGCGCGCTGCGACATCACTCCGGCCAGGACTTGCGCGCCTTCCGGGGAGACTTTGATCAAGGTGGCCCGTCCGTCCTCCGGATCGGGCCGGCGGAGCACCAGACCCTGTTCCGCCAGATCGGCCAGCTGCCGGCTCAGCGCACTGGGCCCGACGCCGATCATCTCCGCGAGGGCGCTGGCCCGGCATTCCCCGGACTGGGCCAAAAGCCCGATGATCCCGATGTGGGCCAACCTCGGGCCTTCCACTGAAGGTTCGTGCGACAGGCTTTTGAGCGTCCGGAAAAGCCGGAATACTTCATTGACCAGGTCGACGAGGGTTTGATCCTCGACCGCCATGATTCCTCCCAGAAAAATTGCTTGACTAAGTCAACTATATACCTTATCGAATCAGCTCCGCCGCCCGGCCTCGGCTAATCTTGCAGCATGGTCGAATCGCAGCTGCCCGAAGTGCTCTTGCAGAGCCCGCTCCTGACCATCCGCCGGATTTCGGTCAGCGCGATGGACAACAACGTCTACCTGCTGACCTCCCGCACGAGCGGCAGCCAGGTGCTCATCGATGCCGCCGACGACGCGCCGGCGATCTTCGGAATGCTCGCATCCGCGAGCGCGGACACCGCCGATGGACGGCCGCCGAAGCTGCAGGCGGTGATCACCACGCACTCGCACTGGGACCACGTCCGGGCGTTGGCCGCGGTCGTGGCGGCCAGCGGCGCGCGCACCGTCGCCGGGGCACCGGACGCGCCGGACATCGAAGTGGCCACGGACAGCCCGGTCGGCGACGGCGACATCGGCGAATTCGACGGTTTCGAGTTGGCAGCGATCGCGCTGCGCGGGCACACGCCGGGGTCCATCGCCTTGCTTTACCGGGACCCGACCGGTCCGGCGCACCTGTTCACCGGGGACTCGCTGTTCCCGGGCGGCGTCGGCAACACCGATCGGGACCCGGCCCGGTTCGACCAGCTGTTCCGCGACGTCAAGGAACGGATCTTCGACCGGCTCCCGGACGACACCGTGGTGCATCCGGGGCACGGTGCCGGCACCACACTCGGTGCCGAACGGCCCCAGTTGGCGGATTGGCTCGCCCGGGGCTGGTGAATCACCGCCTGCGGTCCGGTTTCAGATCTTCCGGCCCACCACGAAGATTCGTCGGAACGGGAAGACCGTGCCGAAGTCGCGTTGCGGATACGCCAGGTCCAACCGAGCCGAGTATTCCGCCTCGAAGGCTGCCGCGGCGTCCGTGGAGAGCGCATTGAGCACCGGGCGCAGGCCGGTGCCGCGCACCCAGTCCAGCACCGGATGCGGCCCTTGCAGCACTTGCTGATAAGTGGTTTCCCAGGCGTCGGCGCGCATCCCGGCAGCCAGGAAAATCTCCAAGTAGTCCGCCGGCTCGCCCACCGCGTCCTCGTGCCGGAGCACGCCGTCGAGCCGGTCCCGCCAAACTGGCGACTCCGCCACTTCGCGCATCAGGACATGTGAGGCCGCGCCGAAATTCCCCGGCACCTGCATCGCGAACCATGCTCCGGGCCGCAGCGCCGCGAGCCAGGCCGGGAGCAGTTCCCGGTGCTCCGGCACCCACTGCAGCACGGCATTGGTCACCACCACGTCGGTGTCGGCTGCGGGTTGCCAGTCCACCACGTCGGCCACCGAGAAACTCAGATTCTGCGGATGTTCCGCCGCCGTTGCGGCGGAGATCATCTCAGGTGAGGAATCCAGGCCGAGCACCCGGGCCTGCGGCCACCGGGCGGCGAGCGTGCCGGTCAAATTGCCGGGGCCGCAACCCAGATCGACCACCGAGGCGGGTCGATCGGCCAAAACCCGTGCGGTCAGGTCGAAAAAGGGCCGGTTCCGGAAATCCCCGAACTGGACGTATCGCTGTGGGTCCCACGTTACTGTCATTGCAGCCTCCGCGCTCGTTGCCAACGTCTGCTTCCGAGCATACTGTCATCCTGGTTGCCGAACCGAGCCGACGGGCAAGCTGCGGACGGCTTGCGGCTAGGCTGGAGTCGATGACACTCCTTGACAAGCTGCCGATGTCCGGCGAAGACCCGGACGCCATTTACGACGGATTCGTGGACTGGAGCGCGGCTCAGGGGCTGAGCCTCTACCCGGCCCAGGACGAAGCCGTGATGGAACTCGCCAGTGGCAACAACGTCATTCTGGCCACGCCGACCGGCTCCGGCAAATCCCTGGTGGCCGTGGCCGCGCATTTCACCGCGCTGGCGGCCCAGGAACGCAGCTACTACACCGCGCCGATCAAGGCCCTGGTCTCGGAGAAGTTCTTCGCCCTGATCGAGATCTTCGGTGCGAAGAACGTGGGCATGGTCACCGGCGATTCCTCGGTCAACCCGGAGGCGCCGATCATCTGCTGCACTGCGGAGATCCTGGCCAATATCGCCCTGCGCGAAGGCCCAGCCGCTGCGGTGGGCACCGTGGTGATGGACGAGTTCCACTACTTCTCCGACCCGCAACGCGGTTGGGCCTGGCAAGTTCCGCTGCTCGAATTGCCGCAGGCCCAGTTCCTGCTGATGAGCGCCACACTGGGCGATGTGAGCAGTTTCGAAAAGGAACTCACCGAGCGCACCGGGCGGAACACGGTCACCGTAGCCTCCGCCGAACGGCCGATCCCGCTGCACTACTACTACGTGCAGACCCCGGTGCACGAAACCATCGAAGAACTGCTCAATACCCATCAGGCTCCGGTGTACATCGTGCACTTCAGCCAGGCCGAGGCGATCGAGCGCGCGCAGACCCTGATGAGCATCAACATGTGCAGCAAGGAGGAAAAGCAGCGTATCTCGGAAATGATCGCGCGCTTCCGCTTCTCCCCAGGATTCGGCAAAACCTTGAACCGTCTGGTCCGCCACGGCGTCGGGGTGCACCACGCCGGGATGCTGCCGAAGTACCGGCGCTTGGTCGAGCAACTGGCCCAGGCCGGGCTGCTCAAGGTGATCTGCGGCACTGACACGCTCGGCGTCGGCATCAATGTGCCGATCCGCACGGTGCTCTTCACCGCTTTGAGCAAGTACGACGGCGTCCGGACCCGGACACTGCAGGCCCGCGAATTTCATCAAATCGCCGGCCGCGCCGGGCGGGCCGGGTTCGACACTGCGGGCACGGTGATCGTGCAGGCGCCGGAACACACCGTGGAAAACGCCAAGGCGATGGCGAAGGCGCAGGCGAAGTTCGGCGACGATCAGCGCAAGCTGCGCCAAGTGGTGAAGAAGAAACCCCCGGAAGGCTTCGTCAGCTGGGGCGAGCCCACCTTCACCCGCTTGGTCGAATCGGAGCCGGAACCGCTGTCCTCGAGTTTCACGATCACCCATGCCATGCTGCTGAATCTGTTGGAGCGGCCGGGCAACCCCTTCACCGCGGCCCGCCGGCTGCTCAGCGAGAACCGGGAACCCCGGGCCGTCCAGTTGAAGCTGATGCGCAAGGCCCTGGGCATCCTGCGCGAGTTGCTGGTGGCCGATGTGGTGGAAAGGATCCCGCTCGCGGAACAGACCGCGGACGGAAGGACGCTCCGGTTGACCGTCCACCTGCAGCTGAACTTCGCCCTGAACCAACCGCTCTCCCCGTTCGCGCTGGCCGCGCTGGAGTTGTTGGACCCGGAATCGCCCAGCTACGCGCACGATGTGGTGTCGGTGATCGAATCGACGCTGGAGAACCCCCGGCAGATCCTTTCCGCCCAGTTGAAGTACGCCCGCGGCGAAGCGATCGCCGCGATGAAGGCCGAAGGCATGGAGTACGAGGAACGGATGAACGCCCTCGAGGAAATCAGCTATCCGCAGCCGCTCGGCGAGCTGCTGCGCCAGGCTTTCGACACCTATCGGAAGTCCGCGCCGTGGCTGGGCGATTTCACCGTCGAGCCCAAGTCGATCGTCCGGGACCTGGCCGAACGGGCGATGAACTTCGGCGAATACGTCCAGTTCTACTCGCTAGCCCGCAGCGAGGGCATCGTGCTGCGTTACCTGGCCGACGCCTACCGGGCTTTGCGCCAAACCGTGCCGCCGAATGCGCTCAGTGAAGACCTTTCGGATCTGATCGCCTGGCTCGGCGAGCTGGTCCGGCAGGTCGATTCCAGCCTGTTGGACGAATGGGAAGCCCTGGCCGCCGGGCACGAAACCGCTTCAGCCGCCGATCCCGCCTCCGCGGACGGCGTACTGGCCGCCCCGCCCGCGCTGACCCGCAATGACCGGGCATTCCGGGTGATGGTCCGCAACGAACTGTTCCGTCGGGTGGAATTGGCCTCCCGGGACAACTTCGAAGCGCTGGGCGAACTCGATGCCGACGCCGGCTGGAATGCCGACCGATGGGCGGACGCCCTGGACGACTACTGGGATGAACACGAGTTCATCAACGCCGGCCCCTCGGCCCGGGGCCCGGCTCTGTTCGTGCACGAACCCGACTCCGCGGCCCGGCTGTGGAAGGTCCGGCAGATCATCGACGACCCGGCGGGCAACCACGACTGGGCGATCCAAGCCGAGGTGGATCTGGACGCTTCGGACGAAGCCGGCTACGCGGTGCTGCGGTTGACTGATTTCGGCCGCGCAGACGGCTGAAGGTTGGGATATGGTCGGGGTATGACCATCCGCCCCGCCGTGCTCAGCGACGTCCCCGTGATCCTCGAACTCATCCACGATCTGGCCATTTACGAAAAAGAGCCGGACGCGGTGAGAACCACCGCGCAGATGCTGGAATCGGCGCTTTTCGGCCCGGAGCCGAAAGTCTTCGCCGACATCGCCGAAGACCAACACGGCGTGCAGGGCTTCGCTTTGTGGTTCCTCAACTTCTCCACCTGGGAAGGCGTGCACGGGATCTATTTGGAGGATCTCTACGTGCGTCCCGAGGCGCGTGGCGGCGGGCACGGCAAGGCACTGCTCCAGGGACTGGCCCGGACCGCAGTGGACCGCGGCTATGCCCGCGTCGAGTGGAGCGTGCTGGATTGGAACACCCCCTCGATCGACTTTTACCGGTCCTTGGGCGCGTTCCCGATGGATGGTTGGTCCACTTTCCGGCTGACCGCCGAGGCGTTGACCGAGTTCGCCGCATGAACCCGCTGGATCCTGCGCACCGGCAGACCGAGTTGCTGGAACGCGGCGGGTTCGGCTACCGCACGCACGTCTTCCGGTTGCCCTTGGACCATGCGGCTCCGGACGGCGAATCGATCTCAGTCTTCGCCCGGGAAATCAGCGACCTCGCACGGCCGGATGCACCGTGGCTGGTCTACTTCCAAGGCGGGCCCGGATTCCGGGCAGACCGGCCGGCGGCGCCCGCCGGCTGGATCAAAGAAGCGCTCAAAGAATTCCGGGTGCTGCTGCTGGACCAACGCGGAACCGGCCTTTCCAGCCCGGCGAACCGGAAGACCCTGCCGGCCCGCGGCGACGCCGCGGCACAGGCTGCGTACCTCAGCCAGTTCAGAGCCGACTCGATCGTCGCCGACGCCGAAGCCATCCGGACCGCGCTCGGCAGCCCACCCTGGACCATCCTGGGCCAGAGCTTCGGCGGATTCTGCGCCTTGAGCTATCTTTCGCAGCATCCAGAGGGCCTGCGCGAGGTCTTGATCACCGCCGGACTCGCCCCGCTGCACGGGCATCCGGACCGGGTCTACCGGGCGACTTTCGCCCGCACCGCGGCCCGCAATGCGGAGTATTTCGCCCGGTACCCGGCAGACCAGGACTTGGCCAAACGGATCGCCCGGCATTTGGCCGAGCATGCTGAGTTCCTGCCCAGCGGGGAACGGCTGACGCCGCACCGGTTCCAGATGCTGGGCGGGCTCCTCGGCGGCAACAGCCGGATCGATCTGCTGCACTACCTGCTCGAAGACGCATTCCCCTCGCCGACCGGGCGGGCCGAGTCTGCGCCGGCGCTTTCCGATGCCTTCCTGGAACAGGTTTCCGCGGTGGTTTCCTACGCGCAGAACCCGCTCTACGCCGTGCTGCATGAAGCCGTCTATTGCCAGGGCGAAGCGTCGAACTGGTCTGCCGCCCGGGTCGCCGCCGAGCGCGGTGACATGGACGCCCTGGCGGATTCCTTCATGTTCACCGGGGAAGCCATCATGCCCTGGTATTTCGACGAGGACCCGGCGTTGGTCCCGCTGCGCGAAGTCGCCGAATTGCTCGCTCGGAAGGCCGACTGGCCGGCGCTGTACGATCCGGCGCGCTTGGCCCGCAATGAGGTTCCGGTGGCGGCCACCGCCTACTTCGACGACATCTACGTGGACCACGGCTTGGCCAGTGAAACCGCTGCCGCAGTGCGTGGCTTGAAACTCTGGGAGACCGGGGATTACCACCACGACGGGCTGCGGGCGGACGGGGAAAAGATTTTCGCTACCCTGCTGGCGATGGCTCGCGGCGGTTCCGCACCAGCGTGAACACCGCGGCCAGAACCGCGACGACCAGTACCGCGGCGATGAGGTTGAGCCCGGCGTAGCCCCAGACCGCCAAAGCGATGCCGGCCGCCGACGCACATAGCTGAAAGACGGCTCCGGGAGGCTGATAGCGGCTAAATTTGGGACATGGACCCAGTCGCTATCGTTGCAAGCGCCTTTGGCGGCGCGATCATCACCGGGCTTGTCGGCCTCATTACTCACACGCTGACAGGGCGTCGTGAGCAGAAGAGATGGATACTGGATCAGAAGTACAGAGTTTACGTGGACTTTCTCCGCGAAGTGGAGATGCAGAACCGATATTATCGCAAGATCTGTAACAGCACCTTCAGAGAAGGAGCCAAAATGCTGCTCCATTCCGACTCACCTTCACGTACGACGGATATACAAGAAATCCTGCTCCTGGCACACTTCCGCCTCGCGTACAAAGTCCTGCTTTGGTCCCGCACCCATGTAGCACTGGTCGAGTTGCTACAAGCCACCATTCAGACAGAGACCGATCAGCTGCACACTAATCCGCAGTTCCTTGCACAGCCTCTAATCGCAAGCCCTGAAATGGTAGCCGCACAAGAGGCAGAGTCCGCTGCCTCAATCGCCATGCTCAACGCCGTCCGCAAGGAACTTGGATTCACTGAGCCGTTAGTTGACCGCGTCCACGACTGGGTACGGAAAAAACGGCAAAAGACCGAAGACTCCGCCCTGTGAAGACCCGAAGTGCCCCGAGAATGAAGCGTCCTAAGTTATCCATAAACGGGAAAATCGTGAATTCGATGATGGGCAGCACATCCGTACCGTGGTGTCCCATCGTCAAACGCTGATCCACGAGCTTCAAAATGACGGCATCCTCTGCATCACGGCATGCGAACCTATCACGGTCCACAATGTGGCGACCATCCCGGGACAGCTCAGGTTCCGCCCGATCACTATACCGACGTCAAGCAGCCAACGAAGCAATCGGCAAAGCCGTGAAGGCTGCCGCCAAGGTGAGCAAAGTGGTCACCATGGCGGCAGCCGGCATCCGAACCGCTCAGATCCACCATCGGCGGGAAACCAATGAAAAAGCCCCCGACGTCGAAGCTGCCGCGCGTCAGTTCGACTCGGTCGGCGTCGCCTGCTCCGGCAGCGACTTCTTGGCTTTGCCCTTCGGACTCAGCAGACTCGCGACTACGGTGACTACCAGGACGCCGCAGATCACCAGCAGGGACAGTTCCGTGGAAATCTGGAACACCGGTACGCCTTCGCCGCCGTTGATGAACGGCAGGTTGTTCTCATGCAGCGCGTGCAGCACCAGCTTCACGCCGATGAAGCCGAGGATCACTGCCAAGCCGTACGAGAGGTAGACCAGACGGTCCAACAACCCGTCGATCAGGAAGTACAGCTGGCGCAGGCCCATCAAGGAGAAGGCATTGGCCACGAACACGATGTAGGCGTTCTGGGTCAGACCGAAGATCGCCGGGATCGAGTCGAAGGCGAAGAGGATGTCGGTCGCGCCGATGGCCACCATCACCAGCAGCATCGGGGTGAGCATCCGCTTGCCGTTTTTGACCGTGAAGAGCTTGTCGCCGTCGTACTCGTCGCTGGTGTTGAAGAAGCGCTTCGCCAACCGCACCATGATGTTGTTGGCCGCACCCTCGCCGTCGTCGTCCTTCTGACCGACCAGCTTGACCGCGGTGAAGATCAGGATCGCGCCGAAGAGGTAGAAAATCCAGGCGAAACTGTTGACCAGACCGGCCCCGAGCAGGATGAACACGGTCCGCGCGACCAACGCGAAGACGATGCCGAAGAGCAGCACTTTCTGCTGATCCGCACGCGGCACCGCGAAGGAGCTCATGATGATCAAGAAGACAAAGAGATTGTCGACGGAGAGCGCTTTTTCCGTGATGTATCCGGCGAAAAACTCAGTGCCCGAGGTCGGGCCCGCGAAGATCAGCATGCCGATGCCGAAGAGCACCGCGATGCCGACATAGATCCCGGACCAGATGGCAGCTTCTTTGAGGCTGGGTTCATGCGCCTTGCGCACGTGGGCGAAGAAGTCGAAGGCCAGTAGGCCGAGGATTCCGACCACGGTCAGAATCCAGACTAAGGGGGTGACGTCCATGGGACACCTTCCGGTAGGCATGAGCAACTACCGCAAGTCTCTCCACCGGCTCTTCAGAGCCGGCCGCTACGCCCGGCAGAGCATCGGTGCCCTACGTGTTGACGTTCATAGCGCTGAGGGATACTCCCCTACGTACCGCACCAGTCTACACTGCCCGAACGCCGCTGAGATCACGGATCCGCGACTCAGGCATGACCGGCGGCTTGCATCTGGCGCAACTCCTTCTTCAAATCGCCGACTTCATCGCGCAACCGGGCGGCCAGCTCAAATTGCAGCTCGGCCGCTGCGGCATGCATTTGGGCGGTCATCTGCTCGATCAGGTCCACCAGGTCTTCCGCCGGCACCGCGGCCAGTCCGTCGTGGCGCACCGGCGTCGGCGCTTTGCCCCGGGAGCGGCCTTTTCCAGCCGAATCGAGCAAGCTCTTGGTGTCGGCGTCTTCCCGGGCCAGCGAATCGGTGATGTCGGCGATTTTCTTCCGCAGCGGTGTCGGATCGATCCCGTGTTCGGTGTTGTACGCAACCTGGATCTCCCGGCGCCGATTGGTCTCGTCGATCGCCTTGGCCATTGAATCGGTGATTTTGTCCGCGTACATGTGGACCTCGCCGGAAACGTTCCGCGCCGCTCGGCCGATGGTCTGGATCAACGAGGTGGCCGAGCGCAGGAACCCTTCCTTGTCGGCATCCAGAATGCTGACCAACGACACCTCCGGCAAGTCCAAACCTTCGCGGAGCAAGTTGATGCCCACGAGCACGTCGAAAGTGCCCAGCCGCAATTCGCGCAGCAGCTCCACCCGGCGCAGGGTGTCCACGTCGGAGTGTAGGTACTGCACCTTGACGCCGTGCCCCAAGAGGTATTCGGTGAGGTCTTCGGCCATCCGCTTGGTCAGCGTGGTGACCAGGACCCGCTCGTCCCGTTCCACCCTGGTCCGGATCTCGCCCAGCAAATCGTCGATTTGCCCCTTGGTGGGCTTCACCACGACCTCGGGGTCGATCAAGCCGGTTGGCCGGATAATCTGCTGCACCACGCCGTCCGATTTGCCCAATTCGTATTTGCCCGGCGTCGCTGAGAGATACACCGTCTGGCCGATCCGCTCCAGGAATTCATCCCATTTGAGCGGGCGGTTGTCCATCGCCGACGGCAGCCGGAACCCGTGGTCCACGAGCGTCCGTTTCCGGGACATATCGCCTTCGTACATCGCACCGATCTGTGGCACCGTGACATGCGATTCGTCGATGACCAGCAGGAAATCGTCCGGGAAGTAGTCGATCAAGCAGTGCGGCGCGGACCCGGCGTCGCGGCCGTCGATATGCCTGGAGTAGTTTTCGATGCCATTGCAGAAGCCCATCTGCTGCATCATTTCCAAGTCGTACGTGGTGCGCATCCGGAGCCGTTGCGCCTCCAGCAATTTGTTCTGGCCTTCCAATACTTTCAACCGTTCGGCCAGTTCCGTCTCGATCTGGGCGACCGCCCGGGCCATCCGTTCCGGACCCGCCACGTAGTGCGAGGCGGGGAAAACGTACATCTCGGTCTCTTCGCGGATCACTTCTCCGGTCAGTGGATGCAAGGTGTAGATCTTTTCGACCTCGTCGCCGAAGAACTCGATGCGCAGCGCCTGCTCTTCGTACATCGGGATGATTTCGACGGTGTCCCCGCGCACCCGGAAAGTACCGCGGTGGAAGTCCGTGTCATTGCGGGTGTACTGCATGCTGACGAACTTGCGCAGCAAGTCATCCCGGTTCATTTCCTCGCCCTGGCGCAGGGTCACCATTCCGGCGACGTATTCCTCCGGCGTTCCCAGGCCGTAGATGCAGGAAACCGTGGCGACTACCACCACGTCCCGCCGGGTCAGCAGCGAGTTCGTCGCCGAGTGCCGCAGCCTTTCGACTTCTTCGTTGACCGAAGAGTCCTTTTCGATGAAGGTATCGGTCTGCGGGACATAGGCTTCGGGTTGGTAGTAGTCGTAATAGGAGACGAAATACTCGACCGCATTGTTCGGCAGCAGTTCCCGGAATTCATTCGCCAGCTGGGCGGCCAGGGTTTTGTTCTGCACCATCACCAAAGTGGGCCGTTGCACTTGCTCGATCAACCAAGCGGTGGTCGCCGATTTGCCGGTACCGGTGGCACCGAGCAAAACCACGTCTTTTTCCCCGTTGTTGATCCGCTCCGCCAACTCGGCGATCGCCGTCGGCTGATCCCCGGCGGGCTGGTATTCGCTGATGACTTCGAAGGGCGCAACGACTCGATTGATCTCTTGGGCCAGGCTCATACGACTACGCTACTGCGCGACACCGACAGTTTGCGACGGTACCGCCCGAATCAGCTCTCGGCGATGTCCGGAAGCCTGCCCGGAGCCGCCTTGCTTCTGCTGCCGGTTTGGGCCGGGGCACGGTTTTCCACCGGACAGCACCCCGCGCCACGAATCTTTGCGGCATAATCCTTGGGGAAACGCTTTGGTTTGGCCTAAAGTAAGCCCGAACAAAGGAAATGTTCAGCAATCACCGAGAAAGGCCATCATGAGCGAAAACTACGGGCAGCAATCTGTGCCGCCGAACCAGCCGCAACCGGGCGTGCCACAGTATCCGGCACAACCGGACCCGAATGCGGCTGCGAACTACAACTACCCGAGCCCGGCCGGCAACTACCCGCCGGCCGCCGGCGGCGATTACCCGGGCAAGACCTTGGGCATCGTCGGCTTGGTCTTCGCCTTCGTGTTCCCGCTGGCCGGCTGGATCATCAGCGCCATTGCGGGAAAACAGTCGAAAGCCGTCGGCATGCCGAACACGCCGGCCAAGGTCGGTTTGATCTTGAGCATCATCTTCACGATCATCGGCGTGGTCTTCATCATCATCTACATCATCGCCATCGTGGCGATCGTCAATTCCGGCTACACGATCGACGGCCGGTACTGATTCCCCGGAATCCGGACGGAATCAAACCCGGGGCGGCTGCCAGCCGCTCCGGGTTTTCCATGCCTCCAGCGCCGGCTCGGCCACCTCGGTGAACCAGGGCTCTTTGGCCTCGGCATAGCCGGCCGTGCCCGGATCCGAAGCATGCAGTGCTGCCACCCGGCGTTTTTCCGCCAGGTATTCGGCCCGCGCCGCGGAATCCGCCCGGAGCCAGTCCCGGAAGGCCAAGGCGTAATCCGCGCCGGCCGAACCGGACACCCGGACGTGCAAGTTCACCGCCCGGCCCGGATCCGAATTTCCGTGCAACCGTTTCCGCCAGTGCGCCGGGTCCGGATCGAACGCCTTCGGCGTGTCCGCCCAGTCCCCGGGTACGACCGGGAAACCCGCGGCTGCCAGTCCGGCGGCAAGCGCGTCCGCCGCCGCCAAGGACTCCACCCGCAGCTGCAGGTCGATCACGTCTTTGGCGGCCAGCCCCGGCACCGAGGTCGATCCGATGTGGTCCACGCCCAGCACCTCACCGGTCTGCGCGGCTCCGGCCAGCCCGGCCATGATCCGTGCGGAAAGCCGGGCCGCCTGGGCCGGCCAGCTAGGATCTTCCGGGACCAGGATCGGCGGCCCGGACCGCGCAGCACGGCGTCCGGCAGCCAGATTCTCGGCGAATGGCAGCAACCGATCCTGCCACAGGGCCGCCACGGTGGCCAGCGTTGCCTCCGCCGGCCCGGAATTGTCGATCACCAGGTCGGCCGCCGCGATCCGCTCGGCCCGGCTCGCCTGCGCCGCGATCCGCTCCTGTGCGGCCGGCCCGTCGAGTCCCCGGGTCTCCTGCATCCGGGCGAGCTGCAGCTCCACCGGAACATCGACCACCAAGACCAAGTGGAATCCCGGGCCCTGACCGGTCTCGACCAACAATGGAATGTCCTGCACCACGATCGACTCCGGACCGGCCGCCCGCTTGAGCTCCGCTGCCCGGGCACGCACCAGAGGATGGACGATCTGGTTGAGCCGCTGCCGCAACGTCCCGTCGGCGAAGATCTTCGCGGCCAGGGCCGGTCGGTCCAGACTGCCGTCGGCCAGCAGCAGCTCCGGGCCGAAGGCTTCGACTACTTCGGCCAAGCCCGCAGTGCCCGGCGCCACGACCTCTCTGGCCAGCGCGTCGGCGTCGATGAGCACCGCGCCCAATTCTGCGAGTTTCGCCGCGACCAGGGATTTCCCTGCCGCGATTCCGCCGGTGAGTCCGATTGAAAGCATGGCACCAGACTATGCTGGATCCGTGCAATACCGCGTCCTGGCCGATGATTCCAGGCATCGCCACGAGCTTCTGGTGAAACAGTCCCGGTTCATCGCGGTGCTGCAACGCGTGTCCGACGAGTCGGCAGTCCGGGACCTGCTCGCCGGACTCCGCCGGGAGTTCCGCGACGCCCGGCATTTCTGCAGTGCCTACCTGCTGGGGCCGGACCAGGAGATCCAGCGCAGCAACGACGACGGCGAACCCGCCGGCACCGCGGGAGCGCCGATGCTCGATGTCCTGCGGCAGCGGCCGGACCCGGCGGGCCGGCCGGACACTCCCGGCCAGCCCGCGCTTTCCGATGTCTGTGTGGTCGTGATCCGGTATTTCGGCGGTACCCTGTTGGGCACCGGAGGCCTCATCCGGGCCTATTCGGATGCCGCTTCCGGAGTGCTCGGCACCGCGCGGACCATTCCGCGAACCCTGTTTTCGGTATACCGGCTGACCGTGCCGCATGCTGTGGCCGGGCGTTATCAGCACGAGCTCAGCCGGGCCGGCTGCCGGCTCGGCGAAGCCCGCTATGCCGATGCCGCGAGCCTGGAGGTCGCGATCGAATCCGGCGGTTCCGCGGAATTCCGCTTGCGTGAACTGGTTGCCGCCATCGACCGGTCGGCGGCGGCAAGCACGCTCCTGCAACCGGTCGGAACCACGTGGATCGACGGCTGAATCCCGGGTTCAACGCGGCGAAAGCACGCAGAACTCATTGCCTTCGGGGTCGGCCAGCACCGTCCAGGGCACCTCGCCCTGACCGACGTCGGCCGCGCTCGCGCCGAGCGCTTTCAACCGGGCCACCTCGACCGCCTGATCGTCACCGGCATAGGGCAGCAGATCGAGATGGACTCGGCCCACCCCCTGCAATGGCTCCGGGCGGCGGATGAACTCCAGGTACGGCCCCACCCCGGCCGAGGAACGGAATCTCGCCAGGTCATCGCTGAGTTCGTGCAGCGTCCAGTCCATCGCTTCGCCCCAGAACCGGGCCATCGCCCGCGGATCCGCGCAGTCGACGACGACGGCGGCGATCGGCCCGGCGGCCTGGTAGAGCTCTCGCGGCTCCAGCACGCAGAACAGATTGCCTTCCGGATCCGCCAGCACCGTCCAAGGCACCTCGCCCTGACCGACGTCCACGGCGGTCGCGCCGAGCTGCACCAGGCGGGCAACCAGTTCCGCCTGGTCCGCCGTCGAGCTGCTGTTGAGATCCAGGTGCGCCCGGTAGGCCACGGTTTCCGGGTCCGGCACCGTGACCAGGTCGATGCAGACCGCGGCCGGATCCGGCCAGTTGAACCCCAAAGGCTCCAGATTGCTCACCCCGGGCCCTTCGCTGGAGATCCCCCAGCTGAGTGCCTCGGCCCAGAAACGGCCTAGTGCCGAGTCGTCCCCGGCCTTGAAATTCACTTGCACAAGTCGCAACGCCATAATCCCAGATCCTATCCCAGCCGGTTCCGGAAGCCGACGCCGATCCGGCGGCGCCCCGGCTCAGCTGAGCAGATGCTTGCGGTACGCGAAGGAAACCAATTGCACCCTGGTCTTCAGTTCCAATTTCGCCAGGATGCTGCGCACATGGCTCTTCACCGTCGCTTCGGTCAGGAACAGGGCCGCGGCGATCTCCGGATTGCCCAAACCGGTCGCGACCAGCAGGAGTACTTCCTTCTCCCGGGCAGACAGCCGCTCCACCGATTCGTGGTCCGGTGCCGGCGCGGCCCGGGAAAACAGTCCGCCACCGGCATCTGCCACGATCACCGACTGGCCCTTGTGCACCGCCCGGATCGAAGCCAGCAGGAACTCCGGATCCGCGGTCTTGAGCAAGTAACCGCTGGCCCCGTTGCGCATTGCGGCAAGCACCGCTTTGTCCTGCCGGAAGGTCGTCAAAGCGATGATTTTGGGACCGGGCCGGCCCTTTGCCCGAGCTACGGCCATGATCTCCCGGGTGGCCAGCACGCCGTCGAGCCCGGGCATCTGCAAATCCATCAGGATCACTTCGGGTTGCAACTGAGCGGCCTGGGCCACCGCCTGCAGCCCGTCTTCGGCTTCGCCGACGCAGCACAGGTCCGGTTGGGATTCGAGCAGCATTTTGATGCCGGCTCGGAACAGCGCCTGGTCGTCGACCAAGAGGATCCGCACGGTCAAAGCACCACCTGCTCGGCCGGGAACTCCTTGATCGGGAAGACCGCCCGGACCAAGAATCCGATGCTTGTCGGTTCGGCAAGCAGGCTGCCGCCGAGCGCGGCCGTGCGCTGCCGCATTCCGGAAATCCCGTGCCCGCCGCCGGACGGCCCGGCGGGATCCGCACCGTTGGCCGAGTCGATCGAGATCGTCAGATGGTCTTCCTGCCAGCTCAAAGCGACCTCGACGCGGGCATCGGTGCCGCCGTGTTTGAGCGCATTGGTCAGCGACTCCTGGACCACCCGGTACAGCGCCAATTGCAGCGCCGGGCCAAGCGGACGGCGCTCCCCCGATTCCAGCCAATCGACCGGCAACCCGGTTTCCCGGACGGTCTGCAGCAAATCCGGCAGCTCGGCGAGCCCCGGCGAGTTCTCCGCGGAGTCTTCGAAGACCGCCTGGGCGTCGTTGAGGGCGCCACGCGCGGCGAGCGAGATTTCCGAGAGCGCTTGCGGCACCGCCTCCGGACGTTGTGCCGCCAGGTACCGGGCGCCGTCGGCCTGGGCGATCACCACGGCCAGCGAATGGCCCAGCACGTCATGGAGTTCATGCGAGATCCGGTTCCGCTCTTCACTGCGGGCCAATTCCAGTTCGATCTGGCGGCGCGCGTCCTCCGCCTCGGCCTTTTCGGCCTGCAGGGAGCTCCGTTCCCGGCCGGTCTTCAAGGCGTAGCCGGCAACCACGGCCAGCAGGAACAGCACCAGGAACTGCGGTGCTTCACCGAAATAGCTGCCCCAGATCACCCAGGGCGTGCTGGAGGCCCGCTGCCAGTCCCGGGCCCCGAGATCGGCGATCATCGCCCCGACCAGGGCCGCCGCGAGCACGGATCCGGCCACGCTCAGCCAGAGCGTCGCCCGGTTCCCGTTGAACGCCGCGAAGAAGAACACCGCGACCAAGCCGAAGTAGGTCGGCAAGTCGATCACGCCGAACATCGTCGGCAGGAAGCCGGAAAACTGCCCGATCAGCGTCAGCAGGGCCACCAGCACGCTGGCCGCCGGAAACCGGGCGGAGAACGCCATCGCCAACAAGATCGGCAACAGGAAGCGGTAAATGATCATCCAGTCCTGGCCCCAAAGCCAAAACCACGACGGCCGATCGAAAACCAGCAACGAGCCGGCGGCGAAAAACAGCAACGCCACAACCGGGGCGCCCCAGCTGGCGGCACAACGGTAAACATGCTTCACGTTGCCACGATACGTCCGGATCCGCATACTGCCATCGCCGGAATGCCGGAATCCCTGGTTTTTCAGCCCTGGGGCTTAGCCGAACGGGCAGCTGCGCCTGGGCGGGAGGTCAGCGCAGATAGGCCTGGCAGTCCGGGCTGCTCGGCTGGCCGTTGCTGAGCACTCGGACGTCGCCCTCGGCGAAAACCACCGACCAGCCTTCGGCCAACGCCGCGGCGAGCACTTGCCGCGACGGGAAGTGGCCGTCGTCGCCCCCGCCGGTATCCGGATAGGCGAGGTTGAGCACCAGCCAGGTCGCTTTGCCCGGCGCGTGCCCCGGCATAGTCACCCAATTCGTGGCGACCAGATGTGGCACCGAGACGTCGTCGGCCTCGACGCAGGCCCCTTCCGGAACGTAGCTCAGCGCCCGGGTCTGCGCCGCCACCTGGATGCCGTTCTGCGGCTGCCCGGTGCTCACCGGGAAAAGCAGCGGTATCGAGACCGAAGCGATCGACAGGGGCACGCTGAACGCGTAGACCATCGCCGGCGCCAAGCGTTTGCCGAACGCAAACCGGTCATGCACTTTTCGGGCGGTGTCCAAAACCGCAAGAACCACAATAGGCGCCAAAATTGAACTGTAGTGGTAGACGACGCCCCAAGTCTGCGCGCGATCGCTGAAGAATCGTCCGGCCAGGAGGGGCAACAGCAGCAACACGTACTTCGAGGCCAAACCGAACCAGCCGAAAGGCAGCAGCAACGCGGCCCACAGGCCTTGTTTGACCGGACTGTTCCAGAATTCGGCCAGCGCATCCAGCGGTCTGCCCAGCAGGAACAGCAATGCCGCTCCGGCGCTGGATCCGATCGTGACGTAATGCCAATAGCCGTATCCGCTCTGCGTGGAAAAAGCCGGAATCAGCACACTCGTCGCGAGCCACAGCATCACGGCCCCGCCGAGCAGATAGCCCAAGCCCAACAAATACCTTTTCCCGATCAGCAGAATCACCCCGAAAACCCCAATCACCAAACCCATGTCTTCGCGGACCAGGAGCAGCAAACCGCTCAGTACCAGCATCCAGACGGTCTTGCCGCGATCGATGCAGCAAATCAGCCAGGCCACCAGCGGGATCGCCAGCGTGACCTCGTGGAAGTCGAAAATCACCAGCTGTTGGAACGGCCACCAGAGCAAGTACGCCGCGGTGGCCAGCAATGCGGCCAGACCGGAGAACCGCTTCCGGGCGAAAAGATAGATCGCCGGAGCCGACGCCACGATCAGCAGGGCCATCGCGATGCCGAGCATCCGGGGATCCGGCCAAATCCAATACAAGGGCGCGATCAGCACGAGCAAAGGATGGAAATGGTCGCCCAGCGCATTGAAGTCCGGGCCCTTGATCGGCACGATCGGAGCTTTGAACAAGGAGTACTGCCTGATGATCTGGTCGAAGATGCCCAGGTCGTAGCTGCCGGCCAGGAACTGGTCGAACCGCCGGAGCGACCAGTTGATGTAGAGCGTCGCCGCTGCCGCCATCAAGATCAGCAAGGGCAGATATTCCAGCCGTTGCAGGGGCCGACTGAACCCGGGCCGATTGAACAGCGGCCGACTGAACCGGGGCCAGTTCAGCAAGGACCGGTGCAACCGGGACCAGCCAGGAAGGATCCAACCGGGCAGTAGCCGGCGCGAGCCGGAGCGCCCGGCAAAACGCCGGGCCGGCGGCGGGGTTTCGGTTTCGGTTTCGGGATAAGCACTCATCGGCGACTCCGTTCTAGCAAAACGACAACGGCGCCTCCCGAGGTGGGAGGCGCCGTTGTCGACACTAGAATCAGTGCGCCGGCGATGGCGCGCCGGCTGCGCCCTCAGGCGCAAACGGGACCGGTTGTTTCAGCCCGGGGGTTGACCGGTTCAGCCGGCGGGCGGCCGCGGTATGGCTTGCAGGAAGCGGGCGGAACTGCCCGGGGCTCCCGGTTGCAGCCGCCCGCTGGTCTCCGGGACCGGCAGACTGAAAACCGTGCCGATCGGCTGCGGATAGGCGTAATCGTCGGAGAGCACGGTGACCTGTTCCGGACTCACGTCGCGGATCACCACGTCGATCGGCTCCGCTGCGTCATCGACGGCCAGCCGCCATCTGCTGGCCAAGTAGCTGAGGCCTTGTTCGAGCAGGATTTCCTCGGCTGCCTCGTAAGGCAACGGCTCGGCGACCGGGCGGCCCAACAAGTCGAAAGGCCGGAAGCCGTCGTCGGACATTTCCAGGTATCCGACGGTTTCCCGATCACCGGGCCGGTTTACCCGCAACCAGTCTGCTGGAATCATCTCTTGCTGCTTTCAGATAGTTTTTTGCGCCTTAGATAGTCATTTGCGCCTCAAAACACTATCTAAGGCGCAAAAGGCTAACTGAAACGGGCAAAAGGGAGGGCCGCCACGCCAATGCGCAGCGGCCCTCCCGGAAGTGCTAGTCGGAAAGATTAGTTTCCGGTGAGCTTCTCGCGCAGTGCGGCGAGAGCTTCGTCCGAAGCCAAGGTTCCGGCATCGGCTTCCGGAGCCTCGGAGGAGTAGCTGGTCGCTGCACCTTCTCCGCTGCCTTCGTTCGCGGCGGCCGCGTCGTCGGCAGCGTGCTGAGCAACCTGCTTCTTGTGCGCTTCCCAACGGGTCTGCGCCTCGGCGTACTGAGCTTCCCAAGCGGCGCGCTGGGTCTCGAAGCCTTCAAGCCACTCGTTGGACTCCGGATCGAAGCCCTCCGGGTACTTGTAGTTGCCCTCTTCGTCGTACTCCGCGGCCATGCCGTAGAGAGCCGGATCGAATTCGGTCGAATCGGCGTCGACGCCTTCGTTGGCCTGCTTCAGCGAGAGGCTGATCCGACGACGCTCGAGATCGATGTCGATGACCTTGACGAACAGCTCGTCGCCGACGGAGACAACCTGCTCGGCCAGCTCAACGTGGCGAACCGCCAACTCGGAGATGTGCACGAGGCCTTCGATGCCGTCTTCGACGCGGACGAACGCACCGAACGGAACCAGCTTGGTCACGCGGCCCGGGACAACCTGGCCCAGTGCGTGCGTGCGGGCGAAGGTCTGCCACGGATCTTCCTGGGTAGCCTTGAGCGAGAGCGATACCCGCTCGCGGTCCAGATCGACTTCGAGCACCTCGACGGTGACTTCCTGGCCAACTTCGACAACCTCGGAGGGGTGGTCGATGTGCTTCCAGGACAGTTCCGAAACGTGCACCAGACCATCGACGCCGCCCAAGTCGACGAAGGCGCCGAAGTTGACGATCGAGGAAACGACGCCCGGACGAACCTGGCCCTTTTCCAGCTTGTTGAGGAAGGTCGAACGAACCTCGGACTGAGTCTGCTCGAGCCATGCCCGGCGAGACAGGACCACGTTGTTGCGGTTCTTGTCCAGCTCGATGATCTTCGCTTCGATCTGCTGACCGATGTACGGAGCCAAATCGCGGACGCGGCGCATTTCCACCAGCGATGCCGGCAGGAAGCCACGGAGTCCGATGTCCAGGATCAAGCCGCCCTTGACAACCTCGATGACCGTACCGGTGACCACACCGTCTTCTTCCTTGACCTTCTCGATGTCGCCCCAGGCACGCTCGTACTGTGCGCGCTTCTTGGACAGGATCAGGCGGCCTTCTTTGTCTTCCTTGGTCAAAACCAGGGCTTCGACCTCATCGCCTACGGAAACGACCTCGGAAGGGTCGACGTCGTGCTTGATGGAAAGCTCTCGCGAAGGGATGACGCCTTCGGTCTTGTAGCCGATGTCGAGCAGAACTTCGTCGCGGTCAACCTTGACGACAATTCCTTCGACGAGATCGCCGTCGTTGAAGTACTTGATGGTGGCATCAATAGCGGCGAGGAAGTCCTCAGCTGATCCGATGTCGTTCACTGCGACGACAGGGGTGCTGGTCTTCTCGGGGGTCGTGATGGTCATGTAGTAGGGGCTCCGATGTGGATAGTTGATTTGGTCAGCGCACAAGACGAATCGAACGCACTGAAATGTTTGTGGTGTTGATTACGCGCAATGCGCGCCCGTTTAGTCTAGTCCGATCTGCCTAGCAACGCAAAAGCGTCCGCAGCCGCCAGCCCGGCTCAGAAATGCGACAGGCAATGCACGGCGCGCTCGGGGGCGAGCATCAGTTGGAGCAGCCGCGCGGCACCGGCCCGGTGTTCCACGATCCGGCCCGCAGCCAGCAAGCTGCTCGGCAGCACTCCGCCCAGGTAAACCGAGCCCAAATCCGCAATGTCCAGGCTCAGGTCCGGTTCGGTCGAGGCACCGGATTCATCCGAAAGCTCAGTCACGTTGGCCTGCCCCGCACGGACCTCGAGCTCGAACCGTCCGCCGGCAAGTCCCATCTGGTCCGCCACCTCGATCACCAAACGGCCGTCCGCTTGGTACTCCCGGGCGGCGAAAGCCCGGCGCACATCCAGGATCCGCAGCCAGATCATGTCCCGCTGCCGCGTGGATTCGACCAGCCGCGGGTCCGCCAACGCCCACTGCATCGGATCGACCAGCGGAGCGTCCTCCCAGACGATCCGGGTGGTCAGGTCGACCGAGCCGAGGAACTGCCACAGTTCCAAGTAGGCGACGTCGTCGGCCGCGACCAGGTCCACGATGTCGAGCCGGCGCGGAGTTTCGTCCCAGCCGGAATATTTGTAGCTCGCATAGCCGTCCGGAACGCCGTTCGCGGAGTAGTGCACCGCGGAGATCACATCTTTGTCCTCGCCGTCTTTGCCCATTTTGCCCGCCGCGTAATAGCGATAACTCTCCGTCCGGTCGATCGAACCGGGTTGCCGTGCATGCGCTTCGGCAAAAATCTTGGGCGCCAGCTCGAACAGGTCCTGCCGTGGCACGTTGCGCACCACCCCGGTGGTCTGCCGCACCAAGTCGAGGCCCTTGCTGCTGTCCACCGTGATGCTGCGCTCCTGCGTGGCAACCCCGAAACCGAAGCGCCGGTAGATGCTGCCCTCGGACACCGTCAAGGCGGCCACGGCAATCCCCTCGTCCCGGGCACGGCGCAGGTCGTCCTGCATCATCGCCCGGAGGATGCCGAGCCGGCGGTGGTCCGAGCGCACCGTCACGGCCGAAATCAGTTCCGCTCGGAGCATCCGGCCCGAGCCGATGTTCAGGTCCTTGCGGAAGCTCTCGAACGTCGCCACCGGCCAGCCGATGTCGAATCCGGGCTGCGCGGCCTTCCGGTACACGCCGATGAATTCGGTGCGGTCCGCGATCGAGCGCACCATGGCTTCCGCTGCCCGCTCGGTACTGCGCCCGGGGTTGTGAAAGCCGTAGGACACGGCCTTCAACCAGGTCATCGCGGCTTCGTAACCGGCCTCGCCGGGTGCCACCGGATGGATCCGGCGGAGCTCGAAATCATCGGTGAAAGCCATTAGAACCCCGTCCGGTTCAGCGGTGCCGCCGGGACGGCGAACACCGCATCGAATTGGGCAACCGCCGTTTCCAGGCCCGACGACGGGGCCCCGAACCGACCGGCGGCCAAGAACAATCCGGCCCGCGTTCCGGAAAGGTACAAAGCGGCCAAATCGGCCGTGTCCAAAGACCACGCGAGTTCGGTGTCCGGGGCCAGCCGGGAGACTTCGCCCTGGCCGTCCCGCACCGTGAGCCGGTACTTGCCCGCGACCAGTTCCATCCGGTCCCGGACCTCGAACTCGACCACGCCGTCGGCCCCGTACCCGGCCAGCCGCTCAGTGGCCGGCATCGAACCAGCTGGTTCCGATGCCGATGTGCACATCGAGCGGAACTCCGATCTCGGCAGCGCCGGCCATTTGCTGCATCACCAGGGACTCCACCTGTTCCAGCTCCCCCGGCGCGACTTCGAAAACCAATTCGTCATGCACTTGGAGCAGCATCCGGGAAGCGAGTCCGGCCTCCGCGAAGGCCGAATCCACGCCGAGCATGGCGCGTTTGATGATGTCCGCCGCGGAGCCCTGGATCGGCGCGTTCAACGCGGCCCGTTCGGACATTTCACGCAGCTGCCGATTGTCGCTGGTCAGCTCGGGGAGGTAACGGCGCCGGCCTTCGATGGTCTCGGTGTAGCCGTCCAGGCGCGCCTGCTCGACGACGCCGCGCAGGTAATCGCGTACCGCGCCGAAGCGGTCGAAGTAGTCCTTCATCAAGGTGCGCGCTTCGTCCACCGAGATATTGAGCTGCTTGGAGAGCCCGAAGGAACTCAGACCGTAAACCAAGCCATAGGACATCGCCTTCACCTTGGAGCGCATCGCCGCGGTGACTTCGTCCGGCTCGACGTCGAAGATGTGCGAGCCGACGAAGCGGTGCAGGTCTTCGCCGTCTTTGAAGGCCTGGATCAGCGCTTCGTCGCCGGACAAATGCGCCATGATGCGCATTTCGATCTGCGAATAGTCGGCGGTGAGCAGGGTTTCGAAAGGCTGTTTCCCGGGTGCCCGGCCGACGATGAAGGCACCGCGGATCCGCCGCCCTTCGGCGCTGCGGATCGGGATGTTCTGCAGGTTCGGATTGTTCGAGGAGAGCCGTCCGGTGGCGGCCACGTTCTGCGCATAGGTGGTGTGCACCCGGTCATCGGGGCCGATCGACTTGATCAGGCCCTCGACCGTCTGGCGCAATTTGCTCGCGTCCCGATAAGCCTGCAACTGGAGCAGGAACGGATGCGGGTGTTTTGCGGTCAAATCCGCCAGAGCCTCGGCATCGGTGGAGAACCCGGTCTTGATCTTCTTCGTTTTGGGCATCCCGAGTTCGTCGAAGAGCACGGTCTGCAGTTGTTTCGGCGAACCGAGGTTCACTTCGTGGCCGATGATCGCGTAGGCCTCGGTTTGCGCGGCTTCGATGGTCTTGCTGAAATCGGACATCAGCGTGTCCAGGGTGTCCCGGGACACCGCGATTCCGGCGAGTTCCATCTCGGCGAGCACTCGGGCGAGCGGCAATTCCAATCCGGTCAGCAACTGGGCCGCGTTTCGCTCGATCAGGATCGGCGCGAAGTAGCTGCTCAGCTGCTGCGTCGCGAAGGCCCGCAGCACCGCCTCCTGGGCGCCGTCGTCGCCGTCCAGACCCAGGTCGAGTTGGCCGGAATCCTTGGCCGCGCCCACGCTCATCGGCGTCTTGAGGTGGTAGAGGCTCAAATCCGCCAGATCGTAATTCCGGCGTTCCGGTTGGATCAGGTAGGCCGAGATCGAGGTGTCGTCGATCACCCCGTCGAGGCTCAGGCCGCGCGCGGACAACGCTTTCAGTGCTGACTTGAGGTCGTGCACCGCTTTGGGCGCCGGCCCGGACAGCCACTCGGCGAGCGATTGGTCGGCCGCCTGGTCCAGGCCGGCCAGGGCGACGAATGCCGCGGAATCGCCGGTGCTCAAAGCGATCCCCTGCACGTCCAGACCAACCGGGTCGGCCAACGGCAGGGTCTCCCCCGCCAACGCCACCCCGATTGTCGCGGTTCCGGCCGCCTCGAACCAAGCACCGATCTCCTGCGCCGAGCCGAGCGATCCGTGGACCGGAGCCGCATGGCCTTCGGCCGAAGCCTCGGTTTCGGCTTCGCCGAACAGGTCGAACAACCGCTTGCGCAACGTATTGAACTGCAGCGCATCGAATAGCTCTTCGACCTTCTCCCGGTCGGGATGCTGCAGTTCCATCTCGGCCAAAGTCACCGGGAGATCCAGATCGGTGAGCAACCGGTTCAACCGGCGGTTCCGTTTGACGTCGTCGATGTGTTCGCGCAAAGCATCGCCGACTTTGCCGCCGATCGAATCCAGATTCGCCAGGATGCCTTCCAAGCCGCCGTACTGGTTGATCCACTTGGCCGCGGTCTTCGGGCCGACGCCTGGAACCCCGGGCAGGTTGTCCGCGGTTTCGCCGACCAGCGCGGCGAGGTCCGAGTACTGGTCCGGACGGACGAAGTACTTTGCCTCCACTGCCGCCGCGTCCATCGGCGGGATGTCGGAGATGCCCTTCTTCGGGTACAGCACCAAGGTGTTGTCCGTGATCAGCTGGAAGGCGTCGCGGTCACCGGAGACCAGCAGGGTCTGCCAGCCGGCGGCCTCTGACTTGGCCGCCAAAGTGGCCAGAATGTCATCCGCTTCGTAGCCGTCGATGCTGATCGTCGGGATGTTCATCGCTTCCATGACCTTGATGATCAAGTCCACCTGGCCGTGGAATTCTTCCGGGGTCTTGGACCGGCCGGCCTTGTATTCGGTGTACTCCTCGGAGCGGAAAGTCGGCGTGTCGAGGTCGAAAGCGACCGCCACATGGCTGGGCTTCTGCTGCCGGATCATGGTCAGCAGCATCGATGTGAAGCCGTGCACCGCATTGGTGTGCTGGCCGGTGTCGGTGACGAAGGTCTCCGGCGGCAAGGCGTAGAAGGCACGGAAGGCCATCGAGTGGCCGTCCAGGACCAGGAGCTTGGCGGTCTGGGCGGCTGGCGTGTCAGTGCTGTTTTGGCTCACTGCTCTAGCCTAGTGCGCCGCCACGACAGTTTCACCTCACGATTTGGCGTGGAAGATCGGGATGATCAGGTAGATGCCGTAGAGCACGGCCAGGGCGGAGAGCAGGTAGCAGGCGTATTCGGTGGCCCTGGTCCAGGTCCGGGCCCGGCCGGTCCGGTCCAGGGCAGCCGCGTGCAGCCGCACCGCGGAGGAGAACAGGGTCACCACGACCAGTGCGCCCACCAAAGTGGCGATGCCGACGACGAAAAAAGCGTTCCAGTTGATGTTCATTTGCTTCCGCCCACTTTCGCCTCGGAGGGCACTGCTGGCTCCGTGCGCGCCCGGCCGCCGCGGCCGGCCCGTTTGACGATGTCCGCGGCCGCCTCGACCTCGGCCACACCGGCGATGTCATGGCTCTTGCTGCGCCGCGAATACAGGAAGATCGCGAGCACTCCAGCGGTGCCGAGCACCGCGTCGATGATCAAACCGGTCAACCCCAGCTGCGCGATCAGGGCGGCGATGGCGCCGACCACCGCGGCAGCGGGCAGGGTGAAAAGCCAGCCCAAGGCCATTCGACCGGCCAGGCGCCAGCGGACCACGGCGCCGGGCCGGCCCAAGCCGGAGCCGATCACCGAGCCGGAGGCCACCTGGGTGGTGGACAACGCGAAACCCAAGTGCGACGAGGCCAGGATCGCTGCCGCCGTCGACGTCTCGGCGGCGAAACCCTGCGCCGGTTTCACCTCGGTCAAGCCGGTGCCCAGGGTCTTGATGATCCGCCAACCGCCGGAATAGGTGCCGAGGGCGATCGCCACGGCACAGGCGGAGATCACCCAGAACTGCGGCCCGGTGCCGGCCGCCTGGTAGCCGCCCGAGATGAGCACCAGGGTGATCACGCCCATGGTTTTCTGCGCATCGTTGGTCCCGTGCGCCAAAGCCACCAGGGACGAGGAAAAGATCTGGGCATGCCGGAAGCCGCCGCGCCGGTTCGGCAGATTGTCACCGCTCTCCGCGGTGCGCTGCGTGATCGCATAGGCCACCAGGGTGCAGACGAACGCGACGAAACCGGCGACCAGCGGGGCCAGCAACGCCGGGATGATCACGTTGCTGAACAGCACGCTGTAATTGACCACACCGAATCCGGCGCCCACCACGGCTGCCCCGATCAGCCCGCCGAACAAGGCGTGCGAAGAACTCGAGGGCAACCCCAGCATCCAGGTCAGCATGTTCCACAGCACCGCGCCGAGCAGACCCGCGAAGATGAATGCCGGGGTGATGCTGACCCCGCCGGAGCCCTCGTTGAGCAGATTGCCGGAGATGGTTTTCGCGACTTCGGTGGACAGGAATGCCCCGACCAGATTCAGCACCGCGGCAAGCCCGACGGCGACTTTCGGCTTGATCGCGCCGGTGGCGATCGGCGTCGCCATGGCATTGGCCGTGTCGTGGAATCCATTGGTGAAGTCGAAGAACAGAGCGACTGCGATCACCAGAACGACGATGACCAGTAAGTCCACGAGGACTCCTTAAACTTTGCCTTGCAACGACCGTAAAAAGGTTCGATCAGGCAAGTACCGCCGCCGAACCTTGAAAATCATATCCCCCTCCGGCTGGGAGCAAGCTGGCACTGCCGCAAAACAGGTTTGCCCGAAGGTACTCGGTTGAGCCGGGTCACTTGGCCGAATCGGCCGGGCATGCCAGCCTAGAACCATGACGCACCGCGAAACCGATTCCGATACCGCCAACCCCTACCGGCAGCAGCTGCTCAAAGCCGGCGTGCCCGAAGCCATGCACGACATGCTCCGCCACCACGGAGTCGGCGATTTGGTCGAGAAAATGGAGATCACTTTCCTGGAGCTGACCCGGGACCGCGTGGTGGCGACCATGCCGGTGCGCGGGAACACCCAGGTCACCGGGCTGCTGCACGGCGGCGCCCATGTGGTCCTGGCGGAGACCCTGGGATCCTTCGCCGCTGGAATCCATGCCGGTTTGGGCTCCCGGCAGGCTTTGGGCATCGAGATCGGCGCCAGCCACCACCGGGCAGCCACCGAGGGCCTGGTGGTCGGCACCTGTACGCCGATCCATCTCGGCCGAACGTTGACTACGCACGAGATCGTGATGACCGATGAGCAAGGACGCAGACTGTCCACCGTGCGGATGACCAATATGATCAAGGACACCAAGCTCCCCCAGCCGGACAAACGATCCAGCGAATGACCCGGCCGGTCCACCCCGTTCCGGGGCCCGGATCAGACGCCGGACGTCGGGGCTTCCGGTAGTCCACCAGCCGGCCGCCCGGGCAATCGGTAATGCAGTTCCAGCATGCCCTTGCCCAGGATTTGCTGGCCGAGCAGTTCCAGCGGCTCGCTCGGACCGTTCATCGGCAACAGCGCTTTGCCGGAGCCGAGCACTACTGGAATCAGCGTCAGCAGCAACTCGTCGAGCAATCCGAGCTCCTGGAATTGCGCCGCCAGCGCCCCGCCGCCGACCAACCAGAGGTTCTTCTCCCCCGCGGCGGCCAGCGCTTCCTGGTGCACCGGGCCGACCGGGCCCTGCACGAATCGGATGTCCTCGCCGGCGAATCTGGACGGCACAGGCAAATCCCCGTGGCTGAAAACCCAGGTGGGCAAACCCCGATACGGCCATTCGGCGAGATCCTCGCCGAGCATGAAACGATAGGTGTCGGCGCCCATGATCAGGGCGCCGACACCTTCGATGAACCGCTCATATGCTGCTTCTTGGCCGGTGGCTCCATTGAACTCGAAGAGCCAGGCCAAATCGTCGCCCTCGGTCGCGATGAAACCGTCGATGCTGGCAGCCACGAAATATTGTGTTGATCCCATGCCCAGCACAATAGTCCCGGGCACCGACAGGATCGCGCGCCAGTGGCCGGCTGCGGTTATTCCGCCGCGAAGACCGGCACTTCCTCCGGCTGCGCGGCGCGCTTCTTCGGCTTGGCGAAGAACAGCGCGGCGACCACCCCGATCAGGATCACGGTAGCCGGCACGAACAACGATTGCCCCATCGCCGTGGAGAACCCGGCGTGCAGGAACTCCGGAAGCACGCCTTCGCCGGCCGGCGCGGCACCGGCCGGCGGCTTCGGCAGGTTGGCGTTCAGCTGCGCCTGCATCACTGCCGCGATTGCGGCCGAGCCCAGCACTGCACCCACCTGGCGGGTCGTGTTGTAGACCCCCGAGCCGGCACCGGCGAGCCTCGGTTCCAGGTTCCGGGTCGCGGTCATCGACACCGGGGCCCAGATTCCAGCATTGGCGAAACCGAACAAGGCGATCGGGAACAGCAGCATCCAGATCGGCACATCCGCGGTGAGGATCGACCCGAGCCAGAACAGCGCCGCGGAGAGGATCGCGAAGCCGCCGATCGCGAAGTACTTGGGATCCATTTTGTTCACGAGCTTCCCGACCACCGGAGCCAGACCACCGGAAATCAGCGCCATCGGCACCAGCAGGAGCGCCGCCTGGGTGGGGCTCAGACTGCGCACGTTCTGCGCGTACAGCATGAACGGCAGCATCATCGAGGTGATCGTGAAGCCCATCGCGGAAATCGCCAGGTTCGACAACGAGAAGTTCCGGTCTTTGAAGAGCCCCAGCGGCAACAAGGGTTCAGCCCGGTTGAACCGCTGCCACAGCACGAAGACCACCATCAGGAAGATCCCGGTGCCGATCAGCGACCAGACCGTGATCGGACCGCTGATCGTGCCCCAGTTGTAGGTCTCGGCTTCCTGGATGCCGAAGACGATGCAGAACATGCCCAGACCGCTGAGCGCGACGCCCAGCCAGTCGAAGCGGTGCGCACTGGTCGGCAGCACCGGCACCAGACGGGCGGCCAGGATGAAACCGATCACGCCGACCGGGATGTTGATGTAGAAGATCCACTCCCATCCCGCAGCATCCACCAGGACCCCGCCCAGGATCGGACCCACCAGGGTGGCCACGCCGGCCACGGCGCCCCAGAGGCCCATGGCCGCACCGCGGCGTTCCGGCGGGAAGACCCTGGTGATCACGGCCATGGTCTGCGGGGTCATCAACGCGGCACCCAACCCCTGTACCACGCGTGCCACGATCAGCATTTCGATGCTGTTCGACAGCCCGCACCAGGCTGATGACAGGGTGAAGATGACCAAGCCGATGAGGTAGATGTTCTTGGGTCCGAAGCGGTCGCCCAGCCGGCCGGTGATCAGCAGCGGCACGGCGTAGGCCAGCAAGTAGGCGCTGGTCACCCAGACCGCCTGGTTGATGTCGGCATCGAAGCTTTTCATGATCGAAGGCATGGCTACCGTGACAATGGTCGAATCGACCAAAATCATGAAGAAGCCGATGACCAGCGACCAGAGCGCCGGCCAAGCCCGGGTGTGTTGATTCATGGTTTTTCCTTAAAAGTGAGAGTGTGCGTCTTCGCGGTGAGCAAATGCGGTGCTTCGGCGACGATTTGCGGGAAGATCGACCAGATGATGTCGCCTTGGTCCAGTTCGGAAATGATGTTCTCCAGCCAGGCCAACTCGGCTTGGAGCATCGCGAGCGAGTATTCGTAGTTCAGCAGGAATTGGCGGCGCTCCGGCCCGGATCTCGCCAAATGGGCTTCGGTCGCGTCGACCTTGTCGCGCAATGCCGTCTGGCGTTCGCGCAACAGGGCGACCACTTGCTCCACTGGCAGATCATGGGCCTCGGCAATGCCACGCCGGAATCCGGGATATTCGTTGACGACTTCGCGGAGCAACTGGCTGACATGTCCGTGCAACGCCTCGTAGCCTTCCGGTTTGATCGTGTACCTGGTCCGTTCCGGGCGATTCCCCTCCCGCTCCGTGCCGGCTTCTTCGATCAGGCCCTGCGTAGCGAGCCGGTCCACGGCGTGGTACAGCGAACCCGGTTTGATCTTGAGCAGTTCGTCTTTGTCCCGTTCCAAAAGGAGTTGGAACATCTCATACGGGTGCATCGGGCGCTCCATGACGAGGCCCAGGACTGCGGCGCCCAACGGCGTGACCTCGACCATGCGCAGCCTTTCTACAAGATTGATTAGTACAGCTGAATTATTCCAATTGGAATATAGCAAGATTGATGTCCTCGCGCAACCAATCCATCAAGAGATTGACGCAGCTCGCAGGCCCGCGACCCGCACCCGCAGCCGGAACCGCTCCGGGCCGGGCATCACACCGACTGTGCCAGACCCGCCCAATCCGGCACCGCCGTCGCCGGCCGGTTCGCTTCATACCAGGCAGCAGCCTTGAGCACCCCGAGATCGTCGCCCACCCGGCCCGCGATCTGCACGCCGATCGGTCGGCCGTCCGAGCTGAATCCGCAATTGACCGTGGCCGCGGGCTGACCGGACATGTTGTACGGCACGGTGAATGCGATGTGGTCCATGGTCGCTTCGGGGTCGTCGTTCGGCATCGGCTTCTCGGCGGCGAAGGCGGCCATCGGAGCCACCGGGGAGAGCACGACGTCGTACGCCCAAGTCGCGGCAACCGTGGCCTGCTGCACCCTCCCGATGGTTTCGTAACAGGCCAGCGCGTCGGCACCGTCGAACCGGGCCCCGATCGCGCACCATCGCGCAATGTACGGCAGCAGCAAGGCTTGTCCGGCTTCGTCCAGGGCCCGGAAGTCCTTGAAGGCGCGGATCCGCCAGAAATTGTCCAAGCCGTCCAGCATCGCCTGGTCGAGCAACGGCCCGAGCGGCCCGACGTCGGCCCCCGCCTCGGCGAAACGTTCGGCGACCGCCCACACGGCAGCGGCGACCTCGGCATCCACCGGCGCTCCGGCGCCGGCATCCAACTGCACCGCCACCCGCAGTCCGGCCACCTCGGGCTCCCCGGCGCCGAGCGAGCGCCAGTCGGCTGCCGGGTACGGGCGGGTCGAGTAGTCGCGCGCATCGAACTGCCCGATGACCGACATCAGCAAGCCGGCATCGCGCACCGTCCGGGCCATCGGGCCGGCGGCCCGTCCGGCATACGGCACGTCCAGCGGCACCCTTCCGGCACTGGGCTTGAGCGTGGCCAGGCCCAACCAGGTGCCCGGCAGCCGGACCGAACCGCCGATGTCGGTGCCGACGTGCAGCGGTCCGAAACCTGCCGCAGCAGCCGCTCCGGCGCCCGCGCTGGAGCCGCCGGTGGTCCAGGCCGGATTCCAGGGGCTCCGGCTGATTCCATGCCGGCTCGAGACGCCGGAGGAAAGCATCCCCCAGTCCGGCATCACGGTCGAGCCGAGCAGCACGCCGCCGGCTTCCAAGATCCGATCGGTCACCGGGGCGTTCGCGAGCGCCACCGGAGGGTTCGGCAACGCAGTCCCGGACGGCATCGGGATACCCTGGCGCGCAATGTTCTCCTTGACCGTCACCGGGACTCCGTCGAGCGGGCCCAGCGGCCGGCCGCTGGCCCAACGCCGGGTGCTCGCCGCCGCGGCTTGCTGCGCAGCATCCGGATCGCAGCGGTAGAAGGCGTTGATCACCGGCTCCCGTTCCGCGATCCGAGCAAGCACGGCTGTGCAGATTTCGCTCGGGCTGAATGCTCCGGAGGCAAAGCCCGACGCCAATTCGGAGGCACTCAGATCCGGCCCGACATCGGCCATGCGCACGCTCCTCCCCGGACTCGCCCGGCACCAGGCCCAAGGCATCGGCTGGAACCTGGCATCAATCTAACACCAACCCGGCCGCACGCCACCGACCCACCGTGCCGGGCCCGGACCAGAGTGCCGAACCCGGCCCGACTCAGGTTTTCGGGTTCAGCCGGACCGCCGCTTGGGTCGCAGCGCCTCGACGCCGTTCCGGTTGAGCATCGAGCCGACGGTTTTCCACCAAGGCCGGGACAAGTCCGGATTCTTCCCCGCGCCGATCCGATGCAGTTGGTCGGTATGCCATTGCAGGTCCAAGAATCCGTCGATGGTTTTCACGTCCGTCACCCGGCCCAGCACCGGGCGCAGACCCGCCCGGATCCGCGGCGCCGCCAGTTTCTCCTTGGCCCCCGCGAGGACCAGGTCGGCCGCATCGGGGGCGGTGGCAGTGGGCCGGCCCAGGCCGACCACGTCGCAGGCGCCGGAGGACACCGCCTCGGCCATCGCCGCCCGGCTGCGGAACCCTCCGGTGACCGCGAGTGGAACCGCGCCGGCCAGCGATCTGGCGGCTTTGGCATACTCCAGGAAATACGCTTCACGGTCCAAGGTGCTCTGCGCTTTGGCCTGCCCCATCATCGCCGGCGCCTCGTAGCTGCCACCGCTGATCTCGATCAGGTCGATGTTCGCCTCGGCGAGGCGGGCCAGGACCTGGAGCGATTCCTGCTCGCTGAAGCCGCCGCGCTGGAAATCCGCGGAATTCAATTTGATCCCGACCGCGAACTCCGGTGCGACATTGGCCCGGATCGCCCGGATCACGGCGAAAAGGAACCTGCTCCGGCGTTCTGCATCGCCGCCCCAGTCATCGCTGCGCAGGTTCGACAGCGGGGACAGGAACTGCGCGATCAAGTAGCCGTGCGCGGCGTGGATCTGCACGCCGTCGAAGCCGGCCGCTTCCGCGACTGCCGCAGTTTCGGCGAACCGGCCGATGATCTCCTCGATCTGCGCTTCGTCGAGTTCCTGCGGCGCTGAGGCCCCGGGGATCTTCAACGCCACCGGGCTGGGCGCCACCGGTCGCGAGCGGCCGGCCAACGGATTCGCCTGCCGCCCGGGGTGGTTGATCTGCATCCAGATCCGGCTGCCGTGGCCTTGCCCGGCGTCGGCCCAACGGCGCAACCGCGCCAGATCCCGGCGGTCCTCGACGGCCACATTGCCCGGTTCGCCGAGCTGTCCGCGGTCGACCATCACATTCCCGGTGACCAAAAGGCCGAAACCGCCGGAGGCCCAGCGCCGGTACAGCGTTTCCAGCCGGTCGCTCGGCCGGTGCCCCGGATCGCCGAGCGCTTCACTGAGCGCGGCCTTCATGATCCGATTGGGCAGCACTTGGCCGCAGGGCAGGGTCAGCGGACTGTTCAGCTCGGATTGCCGGTCCGGTGTTTGCTGCGGCATCAGAACTCCCTTGTTCGGCGGTGCTGCCCGTTCCGAGGTGACCCGGGCGCTTGCGATACAAGTCAACCATAGTTGTATCTCAACCGGCAGTGGAATACCGCCCAGCTTCGGCACCCGGATCTTGGGCTGCAGCACTCCTGCCCAGCTCCCGCCCTCGGAAGTTGGGCAGAACTTCGGGTCAAAAAGAAAGCCGCTGGCCAGCTAAGCTGACCAGCGGCTTGGGACCAGTGCCCGAGGTGGGACTCGAACCCACACACCTTTCGATACTGCATTTTGAGTGCAGCGCGTCTGCCAATTCCGCCACTCGGGCGGGCACTTCCCGGCAGTTGCAGCGATGAAGATCACGCTCCGCTTTCAGCTGAGCTTGACGTTCACGTGCGAGAAATAACTCTACATGCAGATAGGCTGTTTTATGAAAACCATCCAGCAGTACGAGGAGCCACCGTGTCAGAATCCCCCGAACCCGCCGAGTCCGCGCCCGTACCCGCTCCCCGGCGCGTCGTTGTCGCGGAGGACGAAACCCTGATCCGTTTGGACATCATCGAGATCCTCCGTGGCGAAGGCTACGATGTGGTCGGCGAAGCGGACAATGGCGAGAAGGCTTTGGACCTCGCCCGGGAGCTCGAACCCGACCTGGTCCTGATGGACGTCAAGATGCCGGTCATGGACGGGATCAGCGCCGCGGAGAAGATCGTCAAGGAACGCATCGCCCCGGTAGTGCTCTTGACCGCCTTCAGCCAGAAGGAACTCGTGGAACGGGCCCGCGACGCCGGCGCCATGGCGTACGTGGTCAAGCCGTTCACCCCGGCCGATCTGGTTCCAGCGATCGAGATCGCACTCTCGCGCTATGAGGAAATCAAGATCCTCGAGGCCGAGGTGCACGATCTGCAGGACCGTTTCGAAACCCGCAAACTGGTGGAACGCGCGAAGTCGCTGCTGACCACCAAAATGGGGCTCACCGAGCCGGAAGCCTTCCGCTGGATCCAGAAGACGTCGATGGACCGCCGGTTGAGCATGCGCGAGGTCGCGGACACCATCATCAGCCAGGTCAACTGAGTCAGCCCGCTCAACTGAGCCAGCCCGGTCAACTGACCGGCTGCACGCAGAATTGACGACGGCGGGCGGCCACCGAAAGGTGGCCGCCCGCCGTCGTCAATTTCAGCTTAGTTTTTCGGTTCCACGACCGGCCAAGGGCCGACCTTTTCCCGATTGTTGCGTCCGGATTCGGAGAAGTCGGAGAGGTCCCCCACTTTGTGCACTTTGACCGTATTGGTCGAGCCGGATTGCCCGGGCGGGGAACCGGCGGCGATCACCACCACGTCGTCCACCTGCGCCAAACCTTTTTCCAGCAGCATGTGGTCGACCTGTTCCGTCATCTCATCGGTGTGGTGCACCATCGGGACCATGATCGGCTGGATCCCCCAGGTCAGCGAAAGCTGATTCCAGACCCGCTCATCCGGGGTGAACGCGAAGACCGGCTTGACCGGCCGCAAGCGGGACAACCGGCGTGCCGAGTCGCCGGACTGGGTGAACGCGCACACGTACTTGGCGTTGAGCTGATCCGCGATCACCACGGCGGCCCGGGTGATCGCGCCGCCGCGGGTCTTCGGGCTGGTGCCCAGCGCGGGGACCCGCTCCAAACCGTGTTCTTCGGTCGATTCGATGATCCGGGCCATGGTCTTGACCGTCTCGATCGGATACTTGCCCACGCTGGTCTCGCCGGAGAGCATCACCGCGTCGGCGCCGTCGAGCACCGCATTGGCGCAGTCCGAAGCCTCCGCCCTGGTGGGCCGCGGGTTCTCGATCATCGATTCGAGCACCTGGGTGGCCACGATCACCGGCTTGGCCCAACGACGGGCCAACTCGATCGCCTTCTTCTGCACGATCGGCACTTCCTCCAACGGGAGTTCCACGCCCAAGTCGCCGCGCGCCACCATGATCGCGTCGAAGGAATCGATGATCTCGGAGAGGTTGTCCACGGCCTGCGGCTTCTCGATCTTGGCGATCACCGGGACCCGGCGGCCCTCTTCGTCCATGATCTCGTGCACCCGCACGATGTCCGAGGCGTCCCGGACGAAGGACAAAGCGATCAGATCCACGCCTCGGCCCATCGCCCAGCGCAGGTCTTCTTCGTCTTTTTCGCTCAGCGCCGGCACGTTCACCGCGACGCCGGGCAGATTGATGCCTTTGTTGTTGGACACCATGCCGCCGACCACTACTTCCGTGACCACCTTTACCGCGTCCACAGCGGTGGCCCGCAACGAGACTTTGCCGTCGTCGATCAGCAGCGCATCGCCGACCTTGACGTCTTCGGTGAGGCTCTTCAACGTGGTCGAGCAGATGTCTTTGGTGCCCGGAACGTCTTCCGTGGTGATCGTGAAGACATCGCCCGGCGCCAGGGCGTACGGACCGTCGACGAAACGGCCCAGGCGGATCTTCGGCCCCTGCAGATCGGCCATGATCGCCACCGGCTTGCCCAACGCCGCAGCCGCTTTGCGGACATTCTCATAGGTCTCGTTGTGCACGGTGTAGTCACCGTGGCTCATGTTCATCCGGGCCACGTCCACGCCGGCGTCGAGCACGGCCAGGGCCTGCTCGTAACCGGAGATGGCCGGCCCAAAAGTTGCAACAATTTTTGCGCGTCTCATATACCTACCCTAATCTGAGCCCCATGTGCTCGCATGACCTGGAGTTGACCCTCCAGTGAATCTTCAGTGCCGGTGCCGGTCCTTCAGGCCGAACTCACAGCGGGGAAATAGCGACGTCGGTGGGCGCGACCGGTGCCGGAAGGCTGGTGCTTCCGCTGAGGTGCTGGTCCACCGCCGCAGCGCAGGCCCGGCCTTCGGCGATCGCCCAGACGATCAGCGACTGGCCGCGCCCGGCATCACCGGCCACGAAAACGCCGTCGACGTCGGTCATGTAGTAACCGTCCCGGACCAGATTGCCGCGTCCGTCGAACTGGGCGCCTACCTGTTCCGCGATCCCAGCCGGCTCGGGCCCGGTGAAGCCCAGGGAAAGGAACACCAGATCCGCCGGGATCTCGCGTTCCGTGCCCGGCTTGGGCAGCCGCTTGCCGTCCCGGTACTCGGTTTCCGCGATCTTCAACGCGGTGAGCACGCCGTCCGCACCGATGAACTCGACCGTGGAGGCCAAATAGGTCCGCTCGCCGCCCTCTTCGTGCGCGCTGGCGACCTCGAACAGGGTCGGGAACATCGGCCACGGCTGGTGTTCAGGACGCTCGGCCGGTGGCTGTTTGCCGATCGCCAAGGTGGTCACCGAGGCGGCCTGCTGCCGGTGCGCAGTGCCCAGGCAGTCGGCTCCGGTGTCCCCGCCGCCGAGGATCACCACGTGTTTGCCGCGCGCATCGATCTGGTCCGGCACCGGATCGCCGGCCACTGCCCGGTTGGACTGCACCAGGTAATCCATCGCGTAATGCACTCCGGCCAGCTCCCGGCCCGGAATCGGCAAATCCCGCGGCACCGTGGCACCGGTGCAGATCACCACTGCGTCATAGCGCCGGCGCAGCTGCTCCCAAGAAATGTCCTTGCCGATTTCGACGCCGGCCCGGAACCGGGTGCCTTCGGCGCGCATCTGCTCCAGCCTGCGGTCCAAGTGCTCCTTTTCCATTTTGAAATCCGGGATGCCGTAACGGAGCAAGCCGCCGATCCGGTCGTCCCGTTCGTACACCGCAACGGTATGGCCCACCCGGGTGAGTTGTTGCGCCGCAGCCAGCCCAGCCGGGCCGGAACCGACCACCGCGACGGTGTGCCCGGTCAGCCTGGCCGGCGGCAGCGGCTTGACCCAATCCTGTTCGAAGGCCTGATCGATGATCGAAACCTCGACCTGTTTGATGGTCACCGCGGGCTGGTTGATGCCGAGCACGCACGATGATTCGCACGGCGCCGGGCAGAGCCTTCCAGTGAATTCCGGGAAGTTGTTCGTCGCGTGCAAGCGCTCGATCGCCTCTTCCCCCTTGTCCCGCCAGACCAGGTCGTTCCATTCGGGAATCAGGTTGCCCAGCGGACAGCCCTGATGGCAGAACGGCACTCCGCAGTCCATGCACCGGCCGGCCTGCGACTTGAGCACGCCTTTTTCCTGTGCTTCGTAGACTTCTTTCCAGTCCATGATCCGCACCGGGACCGGCCGGCGCGGTTGGGTCTGCCGTTCCCGGGTCTTCAGAAAGCCACGTGGATCAGCCACCGGTCACCTCCAGGATTCGTTGCCAAACGACGTCTCCGTCGGGGTCCAAGCCCTCCGCCTCGGCGGTAGCCCTGGTCTGCAATACCGCGGCATAGTCCCGGGGCAGCACCTTGGTGATTTGCCCGGCCACGGCATCGAAATCTTCGAGCAGTCTGGCGGCCAATGCCGAGTCGGTCTCCTCCTGGTGCTGGCGCAGCAGGTTGCGGACGAATTCCCGGTCCTCGGCATCCAAGGCGAGCAATTGCAGCTCTCCCGAATCCAAAGCCTGTTTGTTGACCTTGGCCGGCACCAGATCGAGCACGAAGGCGACGCCGCCGGACATCCCGGCGCCGAAGTTGCGCCCGGTCCGGCCCAGGATCAGTGCCCGGCCGCCGGTCATGTACTCGCAGCCGTGGTCGCCGATCCCTTCGGCCACCGCGGTGGCACCCGAGTTCCGCACCAGGAACCGTTCGCCGACCTGGCCGCGCAGGAACAACTCGCCGCTGGTGGCTCCGTAACCGATCACATTGCCGGCGATCACGTTCTGTTCCGCCGGGAAGGTGTTGCTGCGGTCCGGCCGGACGATGATCCGACCGCCGGAGAGGCCTTTGCCCACGTAATCATTGGAATCGCCGTACAGCCGCAGCGTGATGCCGGCCGGCAGGAACGCGCCCAATGACTGCCCGGCCTGGCCGGTCAGCGTGACATCGATGGTGTCGGTACCGAGCACCTCGATGCCGAACTTCTTGGTCACTTCGTGCCCCAGCATGGTGCCCACCGAGCGATCGGTGTTCACGATGCCGACGCTGATCTTCACCGGAACCCGGTCGGCCAGCGCTTCGGCGGCCATGGTGATCAGCTGTTGGTCGAAGTGCTTGTCCAACTCGTGGTTCTGCCCGATCAGGTTGCGCAGCGGGACATCGCGGTCGAAGCTCTGCCCTTCGAGCAGCGGTGCCAGCTCCAACCCCTCGGTCTTCCAGTGGTCCACCGCCTTGCGGATGTCCAGCGCATCGCTGTGCCCGATGGCTTCCTCGAGCGACCGGAACCCGAGTTCGGCGAGGATTTCACGGACCTCTTCGGCCAAGAACTCGAAGAAGTTGACCACGAATTCCGGCTTGCCGGAGAACCGCGCGCGCAATTCCGGGTTCTGCGTGGCCACACCCACCGGGCAGGTGTCCAAATGGCAGACCCGCATCATGATGCAGCCGGAAACCACCAGCGGCGCGGTGGCGAAGCCGTACTCTTCGGCACCGAGCAGGGCCGCGATCACCACGTCCCGGCCGGTCTTGAGCTGCCCGTCCACCTGCACCACCACCCGGTCGCGCAAGCCGTTGAGGATCAAGGTCTGCTGCGTTTCGGCCAGACCCAGTTCCCAGGGCGCGCCCGCGTGCTTGAGCGAGTTCAGCGGCGAGGCACCGGTTCCGCCGTCGTGCCCGGAAACCAGGACGACGTCGGCCTTGGCCTTGGTCACGCCGGCGGCCACCGTGCCGATGCCGACTTCGGAGACCAGTTTGACGTGCACCCGGGCCGAAGGGTTGGCCCGCTTGCAGTCGTAAATCAGCTGCGCCAGGTCTTCGATCGAGTAGATGTCGTGGTGCGGCGGCGGCGAAATCAGTCCGACGCCGGGTGTGGAGTGCCGGGTCGCCGCTACCCACGGGTAGACCTTCTGCGCCATCAGCTGGCCGCCTTCGCCGGGTTTGGCGCCCTGGGCCATTTTGATCTGGATGTCCTGCGCATTGCTCAGATACAGGCTGGTGACCCCGAATCGCCCGGAGGCGACCTGTTTGATCGCCGAACGGCGGCGCGGGTCCAACAACCGGTCCATGTCTTCGCCGCCCTCACCGGTATTCGACTTCGCGCCGAGCTGGTTCATCGCGATCGCAAGGGTTTCGTGTGCTTCCTTGGAGATCGAGCCGTAGCTCATCGCGCCGGTGGAGAAGCGCTTCACGATCGCCGAAACCGGCTCCACCTCATCGATCGGGACTGCGGCCCGCGCTCCGGCTTTGAAGCCGAGCAGGCCGCGCAGCGTCATCAGGCTCTTCGACTGGTCGTCGATCGCACTGGTGTAGCTCTTGAAGATGTCGTAGCGGCGTTCCCGGGTGGCGTGCTGCAGCCGGAACACGGTATCCGGGTTGAACAGGTGCGGCTCGCCTTCCCGGCGCCATTGGTATTCGCCGCCGCCCAACAGCGGCCGGTGCGGTTGCTCGACGCCTTCTGGCGGGTATGCCATGGCGTGCCGGGCCGCGACTTCTGCCGCGATCACGCCCAGCCCGACGCCGGAGAGCTGGCTGCGGGTACCGGCGAAGAACTCGTCCACCAGGTCCTGCGCCAAGCCCAGCGCCTCGAACGTCTGCGCCCCGCAATAGGAAGCCACGGTGGAGATGCCCATTTTGGACATGATCTTCAGCACGCCTTTGCCCAGGCCCTTGATCAGATTGCGGACTGCCGCCTCCGGGGTGACCCCGGTGACGTCTCCGCTGCGAATCAGTTCTTCGACCGATTCCATCGCCAGGTAGGGGTTGACTGCGGCGGCTCCATAACCGACCAGGAGGGCCACATGGTGCACCTCCCGGACGTCTCCGGCTTCGACCACCAGCGAGGTCTTGGTGCGGTTCGCGCTGCGCAGCAAATGGTGGTGCACCGCACTGATCAGCAGCAACGACGGAATCGGCGCCCATTGCGCATTCGAGTCCCGGTCGGAGAGCACCACGTAATGCACACCGCGGTTGATCGCGCCGGAAACCTGTTCGCAGATCTCGGAAAGCCGGGCCCGGAGTGCGGCCTCGCCGCCGTCGGGCCGGTACAGGCCGCGCACCTTGATCGCGAGCCGCTCGCCTTCGTTTTCGCCCTGGGAAGACTCGATGTTGGCGATCTTGGCCAGTTCGTCATTGTCGATCACCGGAAAATCCAGCGCGACCTGGGGTTTGGTCACCTTGTTGCTGGCCAAGAGGTTGCCATTGGGGCCGATCGAAGTTTTCAGCGAGGTCACGAGTTCTTCGCGGATCGCGTCCAGCGGCGGGTTGGTCACCTGTGCGAAGGACTGCACGAAGTAGTCGAAAAGCAACCGCGGCCGGGTGGACAGCACCGCTATCGGCGTATCCGAGCCCATCGCACCCAAGGGTTCAGCTCCGGTCCGGGCCATCGGCGCGAGCAGGATCCGCAGTTCTTCCTGGGTGTAACCGAAAGTCCGCTGCCGCAGGTTCACCGAGGCCGAGGTGTGCACCACGTGCTCCCGCTCGGGCAGATCGCTCAACTTGATCAGATTGTCCTTGAGCCAATCGGCCCAGGGCTCAGCACTGGCCAGCTCGGACTTGATTTCCGAATCGTCCACGATCCGGCCCGCTTCGGTATCCACCAGGAACATCTTGCCCGGCGAGACCCGGCCCTTTTTGACCACTTTCGCCGGTTCGATGTCGATCACGCCGACTTCGGAGGCGAACACCACCAATCCGTCCTCGGTGATCCAATACCGTCCGGGCCGCAGGCCGTTGCGGTCCAGCGTCGCGCCGACCAGCGAACCGTCAGTGAAGGACACCGCGGCCGGACCGTCCCAGGGTTCCATCAACAGCGAGTGGTATTCGTAAAACGCCCGGCGGGCCGGATCCATCGTGGCGTGGTTCTCCCAGGCCTCCGGGATCATCATCATGATCGCCTGGGTGATCGGCCGTCCGGAGAGCCAGAGCAGCTCCGCGACTTCATCGAAAGACGCCGAGTCTGAAGCCCCGGGCGTACAGATCGGGAACAACTCCTCGGGGTTGTCGCCGAGCAGCGGGCTCGCCAAAGTCGATTGCCGGGCCCGCATCCAGTTGCGATTGCCTTTGACCGTGTTGATCTCGCCGTTGTGCGCGATCGTCCGGAACGGCTGGGCCAGCGGCCAGGACGGGAAGGTGTTGGTGGAGAACCGGGAATGCACGATGCCCAGCTTGGTCTTGAACCGGCTGTCCGAAAGGTCCGGATAGAACGGCTCGAGCTGCGCCGTGGAGAGCATGCCCTTGTACACGATGGTCCGCGAAGAGAGCGACGGGAAGTAGACTCCCAGTTTGTTCTGCGCCCGCTTGCGGACCCGGAACGCCCGGCTGTCCAAGACCTGGGCGATCTCGCCCGAGGCCGGTGTTTCGCCGTCCGGCAAAGCCAGGAAAAGCTGCCGGAACTGCGGCATCGAGGTGCGCGCCATCGAACCGACCAGATCGGCGACGACCGGGACCTTGCGCCAACCGAGCACCCGGAGGCCTTCTTCGGCGGCCAAGGACGCCAAACCCTCGGTGGCGATCCGGGCCTCGTCCTCCTGCACCGGCAGGAAGGCCGTGCCGACCACGTAGTGACCCGGTGCCGGGAGCCCGAAGTCCAGCACCGCGCGGAAGAATTCATCCGGCACCTGGGTGAGCAGGCCCGCACCGTCTCCGGTGCCTTCGTCCGCGCCCACCGCGCCGCGGTGTTCCAGGGCCCGCAGCGCAGTCAAGGCCGCGTCGACGATATCGTGTCCGGCCTCGCCGCGCAGCGTGGCGATGATCGCCAAACCGCAAGCGTCCTTTTCGGCTTCCGGCGAATACAGGCCCTGCGCTGCCGGAATCGTGGAAAACCGTTCGAACGGGGAAACGGCAGTGTACGTGGGAACTGCCGGTTGGTTCTGAGTCATAGCTGAGTCCTTCCCCCTGAGAGAGCATTCGGAGGGGACAACACTGGCCCCGCTCGGGCTTCGCGCCAGAGGCACGCAGCCGAGCTGATAAAGCATTCCTTAACCGGAATTATATGACAGCGGTCACACTCGTCAGGTTGCAGACGGGTGCACACGGGTGTCCGTCACAACCGGTGGGAGGCGCTCCGGCGACTTTGTTCTGTTGCCGGATGCTCAGAGCCGGTCTGTGCTTCCGGCCTGCTTCCCAGCTTCGGTTTCGGCGCTGGTCTGCACCTCCGAAGGGTTATCGGCGAGATTACCACGCGCGGAATCTTCGACAGCATCGTGAGACGCTTTGTCCACATTCTGGACGCGTGTTTCGCCCGAGGCATCGAGCTCGGACAGCTCAGGCTCCCCCGCCGCTTCGGCAGGTTCCGCGGCAACGCCCGCCGGAACCCGGCCGGGCAGCAGCACCGAGTCCTCGGATCCGTCCTTGCGCCCGGTGAAACTGAGCACCAGGAAGACCACCAGGGCCACCAGGAAGACCAAGATCGACGTCCAGACGTTCAACCGCGTGGTGATGCCGAAGAAGGTGATCTGTTCCGCAGTGTCGATGCGCAACGCTTCGATCCAAACCCGGCCCAAGGTGTAGTACATCGCGTAGAGCCAGAACAACCGGCCGCGGCGGAGTTGGAACCGGCGGTCGATGAGCAGCAGGATCAGCACGCCTACCAAGTTCCACAAGGATTCGTACAAGAAGGTGGGTTGGAACAGTGTGTCCGCAGCGTATCCGGTCGGGAAATTCGGGTTGTTCGGATCCACCTGCAGTCCCCAAGGCAGCGTAGTGGGCGCGCCGAAGAGTTCCTGGTTGAAGTAATTCCCCCAACGGCCGATGGCCTGGGCCAGCAGCAATCCGGGCGCAGCGGCATCGATGAGCGCAGTGATCTTCACCCCGGCGCGGCGGCATCCGATCCAGGCGCCGACCACGCCCAGTAGGACCGCGCCCCAGATGCCCAGGCCGCCTTCCCAGATCCGGAAGATCTTCGACAGGTCGCCGGTGCCGTTGAATCCCGGACCGAAATAGGCTTCTGGCGAGGAGAACACATGGTAGAGCCGGCCGCCGACGATCCCGAACGGGATCGCCCAAATCGCGATGTCCCAGAGCGAGCCTTCCGGAGCACCGCGTTTTTTCCAACGGACGCTGGTCAGCCACAAGGCCGCAATGATGCCGAGCAGAATGCACAGGGCGTAGGCACGGATCGAGAGCTGCCCCCAGGGCAGCGGGATCTCGAACCCGGACCAGGTCGGGCTGGGAATGCTGGCGGGCAGAACGCTCAATGCCTGGCCGGCAAGTGCAAAGGTGCTCAAATCATTGGCCTTCCGGGAACTGCCGAGGTGTTTCTGCAAGGGTCTCGCGCGGAGTTCCCGCGCTGAGTTCTTCGGTCAGGTGCGCGACGGCGGCCACCCCGCCATCGCGGATTGCGGCCACCAGCGCTGTGCCCACAATAACCCCGTCGGCATAACTTCCGATTTCACGCACGTGCCCGGCGTGGCTGACGCCCAGGCCCACGCAGACCCGCTGCGCGCCGGCCTGTCGGGTTTTCTCGACCAGGGACTGCGCACTCGAGGAGACATTCTGCCGCGTTCCGGTCACGCCCATCACGGATACCGCGTAGACGAATCCCCGGCTGGCAGCAACCGTGCTGGCCAAACGTTCCGGGCTGGACGAAGGCGCCACCAGGAAGACCCGGTCCAGGCCGAATTCGTCCGAAGCGGCGAGCCACTCGGCTGCTTCATCCGGGATCAAATCCGGCGTGATCAAGCCGGCTCCCCCGGCTGCAGCCAACCGTTCCGCGAATTCGCGCACGCCCATTTGCATCACCGGGTTCCAATACGTCATCACCAGAACCGCGACCTCGCTGACCGCGGTGATCCCGGCGACCACGTCGAACACGCTGGAAACTTTGAATCCGTTGGCGAGTGCTTCCGTGGTAGCCGCTTGGATCACCGGCCCGTCCATCACCGGATCGGAATACGGCACCCCGATCTCGATCAAGTCCACCCCGTTGCGGGCCATCGCGACCCCGGCCTCGATGGTGCTCTGCACATCCGGATAGCCAGCCGGAAGGTACCCGATCAGCGCAGTGCGTCCGGCCGCATGCGCCCGGTCGATCGCGGCCGCGGCCTTGCTCCGTGCCAGCTGGTCCCCGATGCTCATTTTTCCACTCCTTCGGAAGCGTCCGCGTCGATCAAATCGAACCATTCGGCGGCAGTGCCCACGTCCTTGTCGCCGCGGCCGGAGAGGTTTACCAGCAAAATCACCTGCTGCGGATCGGCGAGGCCTTCGGTCAGCCCCTTGCCGACCCGCATCGCACCGGCCAGAGCATGCGCGGATTCGATCGCCGGGATGATGCCTTCGGTCCGGCAGAGCAACCGGAATGCTTCCATGGCTTCGGCGTCGGTGACCGGCTCGTAGGCGACCCGGCCGATGTCCGCCAGGTAGGAATGCTCCGGGCCCACGCCGGGATAGTCCAACCCGGCCGAAATGGAATGCGATTCCACGGTCTGGCCGTCTTCATCCTGCATCAGATAGGACCGGGCGCCGTGCAGCACACCCGGGCGGCCGAGCGTGATCGTGGCGGCGTGCCGTCCGGTTTCCACCCCGTCGCCGCCGGCTTCGAAACCGTAGATCGCGACCTCCGGATCATCCAGGAAGCCGTGGAAAATGCCGATCGCATTCGATCCGCCGCCGATGCAGGCGCAGACCGCATCCGGGAGCCGGCCGGTCTGCTCCAGGATCTGCTCCCGGGCCTCCTCGCCGATCACTTCATGGAAGAACCTGACCATCGCCGGGAACGGGTGGGCACCGGCTGCGGTGCCGAGCAGGTAGTGCGTGGTATCGACGTTCGCGACCCAGTCGCGCAACGCATCGTTGATCGCGTCCTTGAGCGTCTGCGAGCCGTTCGTCACCGGGACCACGGTAGCCCCGAGCAGTTTCATCCGGGCCACGTTGAGCGACTGCCGCCGGGTGTCCTCGGCCCCCATGTACACCACGCATTCCAGGCCCAACAGCGCTGCGGCGGTAGCACTGGCCACGCCGTGCTGGCCGGCCCCGGTCTCCGCGATGATCCGGGTCTTGCCCATCCGCTTGGCGAGCAGGGCCTGGCCCAGCACATTGTTGATCTTGTGCGAACCGGTGTGGTTGAGATCCTCCCGCTTGAGGAAGACCCGGGCGCCACCGGCGTATTCGGCGAAGCGTTTGGCCTCGGTCAGCATCGAAGGCCGGCCGGAGTAGGTCTTGTTCAGCCGGGCGATCTCAGCGAGGAACTCGGGATCCGCCTTGGCCTTTTCGAAGGTGTCTTCCAGTTCGTCGATCGCCGCGATCAAAGACTCCGGCATCCAACGGCCGCCGTACTCGCCGAAATACGGCCCGCTCGCGTGTTTGAGGCTTGCCGGGCCGGAAGCCGCTGCGCCACGGTCGGCACGGGCATCGGAAAGAAAGGCATCCGCTGCCTCTTCGGGGGCGCCGGGGACGGCGTTCTCTGCCATGGGATTCCTTCGAGTCGATTCGAACAAGGTGATGCTTGCCGGAGTTGGAACTCAGACGGCCGGCGCTTGCGCCGTCTCCGCTGCGGCCCGGAAAGCCGCGATCGTAGCCGCGGGCTCAACCGAGCTGACCAGCGCTTCGCCGACCAGCACCGCAGTGGCGCCGTGCGCCGCGTAGTGCGCTACGTCGTCGGCGGTCTTGACCCCGGACTCCGCGACTAGCACGCTGCCGGCCGGAACCGCTCCGGCCAGCGAGGCGAAGACTGCGTTGTCCACTTCCAAGGTTTTCAGATTTCGCACATTGACGCCGATGATCTTCGCCCCGAGGGCCAGCGCCCGATCGATCTCCTCGGCGGTGTGCGTCTCGACCAGGGCCTGCATGCCCAGCTCCTCAGTCAGCGCCAGGAACTCGCGCAGCTGCGCGTCGTCCAAGGCCGCCACGATCAGCAGTACCAGGTCTGCACCATGCGCCCGGGCTTCCCAGATCTGATAGGGGTCTACGGTGAAATCCTTGCGCAGCACCGGGATCCGCACGGCGGCGCGCACCGCGTCCAGATCCGCCAAAGAACCGGTGAACCGGCGTTGCTCGGTGAGCACGCTGATCACCGACGCCCCGCCTTGCGCGTACTGCGCGGCGAGCCCGGCCGGGTCGGCAATTTCGGCAAGCTGCCCTTTGGACGGACTGCGCCGCTTGACTTCGGCGATCACCTGCAATCCCGGTGCGCGCAATGCGGCCAGGGCATCGAGCGCGGCAGGCTGGGCCGCGGCAAGCGCTTGGAGCTGCTCCAGAGGAAGCTGCGCTCTGCGCTCTGCGAGGTCCTCGCGGACTCCCGCGATGATGTCGTCGAGAACGCTCACGTTCAGTGGCCCGACGTCTGCTTGACTCTGGATCCGCCGACGCCGAAGCCCATCTTGCGCATCACGATTCCGATGATCCCGCCGATCACCATGACCACCAGGCCGACGATGAACAACGGCGTGTTCGCGAAGACGAAGGCGATCGAGCAGACCAGAGCACCGGCAAGCGCCACGAAGACCGTGGTCCAGGCTGCCGGGCTGCTGCCGTGGCTCTCCACCACAGCACGCTGCACCGGCTCGGTAGCGGTGGAGGCGTTGGTCGTGGTGGTCTTGCTGCTCATGATCTCTCCTGAAGAGGTAGCGGTTGTCGTTTGCTTCGCTTACATTCTGCCAGATTGCCCCGGAGTATCCGCACCTCGGGCCGGACCGTAGGCAGCCGGACCGGCTCAGGCACGCTGCGGATTGGTCGGATCGTCGCCCCGGCTGAGCCGGTCCCAGCTGTCGATGTCGTCCAGCGGCTCGCCCTCCGGTTGCGCCTCGGCGGCCCGTCGGTAGCTGTATTTTTTCGATCCGGCCCAATTGCGTCCCCAGACCAGCACCGCGATCGCGGTGAAGCTCAGCAGCACACCGGCCACCAGGGCGACCCAGACCAAAGGCGTGGTGCTGGCCTCGATCGGGATTCCGGTGACGCCGATCTGCGCGCCGAGCGGGCCATTGGCCGAACCTTTCGGATCCGCCAGGACCGCGATCGCGGTGGCTGCGACCCCGATGCCGGCGAGGAAAACGATGCTGCCCGCGATGATCCGGCCCAACCGGCCGGAAATCGACAGGGCCAGTGCCCCCGCGGCCGAGACCAGGGTCAAGGCCGTGACCGCGGTGGCTGCTTTGGACCCCGGAATCGCGATGTTGTCGGCCCGGATCGCGCCCTGGTTCGCTGAAACGTGCAGCCAGGTCTGCGTGCTCGCGCCGAAAGCCACAGCCGCGAACAGCAACGCGGCCAGCACCAGGATCGATTTCCTCCGGTACCAGGCGAGCGGGGCCGTAGCCGAGTGGTGTTCCGGCGCGGCTTCGGCCGGCATGCTGTCGCCGTCCGCTGCCTCGGCGGGCTTGACGCCTTCTGGATCAGTCATCGGAAGAACCCTTCGTTTCGCCGGCGTTCGCGGCGGACGCCTCGAACACCTGCAGCCGCTGCGCCGAATACACTGCGCGCAGCGGCGCTGCCGCTTTGTTCACGGTTTCCAAGGCTTCAGCCGCGTCCTGGGAATCCGCGACGATGCCGCCGCCGGCCTGTACATAGGCTACGCCGTCGCGGAGCAATGCGGTGCGGATGGTGATCGCGGTATCCATATTGCCGGCGAAATCCAGGTACCCGACCACTCCGCCGTAGAGTCCGCGCCGGTGCGGTTCCAATTCGTCCAGGAGCCGCATGGCCCGCGGCTTCGGCGCACCGGAGAGCGTGCCGGCCGGGAAGGTCGCGGCCAGCGTGTCGTAGGCGGTCTTCTCCGGAGACAGCGTGCCGACTACGGTGGAGACCAGATGCATGATGTGGCTGAACCGTTCCACCTCCATGAACTGGGTGACGTCCACGCTGCCGGGCAGGCAGACCTTGGAGATGTCGTTGCGGGCCAAATCCACCAGCATCAGGTGCTCGGCCCGTTCCTTTTCGTCCGCGAGCAAGTCCTCGGCGAGCGCCTGATCCGCCTCCACGGTTTTCCCGCGCGGCCGCGAGCCGGCAATCGGATGGGTGATCACCTCGTCCCCGGTGACCGTGACCAGGGCTTCCGGCGAAGATCCCACGATCGCGTAGTCGTTCCCCTGCGCATCGACGAAGCTGTAGAGGTACATGTAGGGGCTGGGATTCGAGGCCCGCAGCATCCGGTAGACATCCAGCGGCGTGGCCGCGTTCGCCATTTCGAAGCGCCGGGAAATCACCACCTGGAAAACTTCGCCGTCCACGATCGCTGCTTTGCCCAGTTTGATCGCGCCGAGGTACTCGGCCTCGTCCCAGCGTTCCTGGACCGCGGCCCGGAAGCCTGCCTCGTCGTCGACCGGGTCTCCGGCAGCGGCCACGGTGCTGACCGGCTGGCGCAGCGGCGCGCCCATCGCGGAAAGCATCTCGTCCAAGCGCTGCACCGCGTCCTGCCAGGCTTCGTCGACCCGCTCGTCGCTGCCGTCGAAATTGATCGCATTCGCGATCAACAGCACCGAACCGTCGGTGTTGTCATGCACCGCCATATCGCTGACCAGGTTCATCGCCAACTCCGGCAGGCCCAAGTCGTCCACCGGCGGATGGGGCAGCTTCTCCCAGTGCCGCACCGACTCCCAGCCCAGGAAGCCGACCATCCCGGAAGTGAATGGCGGCAGGCCGGCGAACCGTTCGGTCTGCAGCAGTTCGACGGTCCGCGCGAGTGCCTGCACCGGATTGCCGTCCAGCGGCACGCCGACCGGCGGCTCGCCGATCCAATGGGCCTGGCCGTCGGCGGTGGTCAACGTGGCCCGGGAACGGACCCCGATGAACGAGTGCTGCGACCAGACTCCGCCGGGAGCCGCGGATTCCATCAGGAAAGTGCCCGGCGCCCCGTCGGCCAAAGCCCGGTACAAGCCAATCGGCGTGTGCGAATCGGCGAGCACCCGCAGCGTCACCGGGATCACCCGGTGGTTCCGGGCGAGCACCCGGAATTCTTCGAGGCTCGGGCTGATCTGGCCCAGGCGGGCCTGGCTTGGGCGGGCGGCTGCCGGCATGGTGGGGGTTTCCTTCGTGCTCATCGGCTCGGGTTTTCAGACTGGTCTTCCGCGGTCAGCACCACGGCAGGCAAGGACCGGCCGTCGAAGCAACTTCGGGTGCCGGTGTGGCAGGCCGGCCCGTGCTGGTCGACGGTGATCAGCAGCGCATCGCCGTCGCAGTCCAAGGCCACCGACTTGACCAGTTGGATGTGGCCTGAGGTGTCGCCCTTGCGCCAGAATTCCTGCCGGGACCGGGAGAAGAAAGTGACCCGGCCGGTGCTGAGTGTGCGCTGCAATGCTTCATCGTTCATCCAGCCGAGCATCAGCACTTCTTTGCTGTCGAATTGCTGGACCACGGCGGCGACCAGACCTGCCGGGTCGCGTTTGAGCCGTTCGGCGATTTTCACCGGAAGCTGTTCATTGTCGGAGCTGATTTCTGCGGGCATCCTTTCAATTCTATTGGTATCCGGCGGCATTCGCCGCGTCGTCGGCGGGCCGCGGTAGAACAACTTCATCCCCGGCGGTTCGGACCGGGATTTTGCGGCCAGATCGTGCTAATTTCACAAGTGATGCATTTTGTAGATCCTTCCCGCGAAGTCCTGGCCGAAACGCTGCTCGCAGCCGGCCCGGACGCCGCTACCCTGTGCACCGGCTGGCGCACCCAAGAACTGGCCGCACACCTGTTCCTGCGGGAGCGGAATGCCGGCGTCGGGCTCGGCTTGATCCTGCGGGCCTTTGCCCGCGCTTCTGACGCATCGACCCGGAAATTGGCCGCGAAATCCTCCACTGCCGATGCCTACGCACGGCTGGTGGAACAGTTCCGCTCCGGTCCTCCGGCGCTGTCCCCGATGCGGATCAAAGCGGTCGACGAAAGCTCGAACCTGATCGAATACTTCGTGCACACCGAGGACGTCCGACGCGCCACGGACCGTTGGGCTCCCCGGGCGCTCGACGAAGAATATTCGGACGCCCTGTGGTCCGAGCTGGTCAAACGTGCGGCGATCCTCTACCGGGGCGTGGACCTGGGCATTGTCCTGGTGCAGCCCTCCGGGCCACGGCACGTGGCCAAACGTGCTCCGGTCTCCGTGGCGATCGTCGGCGAGCCGGGCGAGCTGCTGATGCACGCGCACGGTCGCACGGAACACGCCCTGGTGACCTTTGAAGGGCAACCGGACGCCGTCGCACTTCTGCAGACCGCCGAGGTGGGCCTCTGAGCCGTCGGCCTCCCCGACGGCGGCATCCTCAAAGATGTCATGACAAGTTTGGAACATGTTCACATGGCCCGCATAGGTTCGTGGTGTCCGCACCACTTTCGAACCGAAAGGCCACCGAACCATGCCAGGACCGACCTTCCCGAGCCGCTCCCCGCTATCCCGCCGGAACGCGATGGTTGCTTCCATCGCCGCGCTTGCCGGTGCCGGGGCCGCAGTCGCCGCCGCGGCTCCAGCCAACGCCAGCCCAAGCCGCACCGCTTCCGTCTCCGGGTCCGCGAGCACCGATCCCGGCCCGGTACTGAGCAGCTTCAATGTGATCAGCGACATCCAAGGCGACCTCGGCGACTTCGGCCGCGCGCTGGATGACATGTCCAGCACCAATCCGCGCAGCACCGGCCTGGTGGTCAACGGCGACATCACGCCTCGCGGCTACGATTTCGAGTACGCTGCGGTCCGCAAGACCCTCGACGAACACCCGCACGCCGGGCAGGTGCATTGGGGCATCGGCAACCACGAGTTCTATGTCCCCAAATACAAAGACCCGAACACGCTCAACCAAGCCGCTTGGCCCAACGGCACCACTGAAGCGTCGCTGTTCAATAGCTTCTACAAGTTCACCGGACGCGACCAGGTCTACACCGAAATCTCGCTCGGCGGCGTTCCCGGGCTGATCCTGGGCACCGAGAAGTACATGAAGTACCACGACGCAAGCAAATGGGACGAAGTCTGGCTGAGCGATGCGCAGTTGGCTTGGCTGCGGGAGCGCTTGGCTTTCTGGGCCGCCCGCGGCAAGCCGGTCATGGTGTTCAGCCACCACCCGTTGCCGGACACCGTCTCCGGAACCAGGAACAAGCTCTACTCGGCGGACTACCTGCAGGCGGATCGGCTATTGGGCATTCTGGGCCCGTACCCGAATGTCTTCCTGTTCAGTTCGCACACCCACTGGGCACTCACCCTGGCCGATTGGGAAGTCCGGCGCACGGTGCCCGGCAGCGGCAATCTGCTCGGTTTCCAGGTGTTCAATACGGGCGCCATCGAAACCCTCTACACGGACAACGGCACCGGCGGGGAAAGGGCCTTGGACCGGCTGGAGAACACCGGTTTGCAAGTTTCCGTTTACCCGGACCAGGTCAGGATCTCGGCCCGGGACTTCCGGCGCAAACAATGGCTCAAAGAAGCCTGGATCCCCCTGGTCTAGCCACTCGGCCGCGCCACACTCGGCGATCCACACCCCACGCTCCCCCAACGCCGGGCGCCCCGACACCCCAGCGTGCGAGTGCACACTTGGTGCGGGTGTTTTCCGAAAACACCCGCACCAAGTGTGCGTTCGGCTGGGCCAACAGTCGCAGGGTTCCCTGGCCGAGCTTGCGAGGCGAGGGGGCGACTGGGGAGGTCCCTACCTGGCGCGCAGGTCAGCGGACCGGGAACCCGGCAGCCCGGATTGCGGCCTTGACCTGGGCGATCGCATCGACCGGGCCGAAGTGGAAGATGCTCGCGGCCAATACCGCATCGGCCCCGGCGAGCACTGCGGCCGGGAAGTCTTCGGGCTGGCCGGCCCCGCCCGAAGCGATCAACGGGACGGAAACCGCGGCCCGGACCGCCTGGATCATGGGCACGTCGAAGCCGGCTTTGGTGCCGTCCGCGTCGATCGAGTTCAGCAGGATTTCACCGACCCCGCGGTCAGCGGCTTCTTTGGCCCAGGCGATCGCGTCCATCCCGGTACCGCGCCGCCCGCCATGCGTGGTGACTTCGAAGCCCGACGGCGTCGATCCGTCCGGCACCCGGCGCGCGTCGAGCGAAAGCACCAGGACCTGCGAGCCGAAATGCCGGGTGATCTCGTCGATCACCTCGGGCTTGAGCACTGCAGCGGAGTTGATCGACGCCTTGTCGGCGCCGGCCCGCAGCAGTCGGTCGACGTCGCGCACTCCGCGCACGCCACCGCCGACGGTCAGCGGGATGAACAATTCCTCGGCAGCGCGGGCCACCATGTCGAAAGTGGTTTCCCGGTTGCCGGAAGAGGCTGTGACATCCAGGAAAGTCAGTTCATCGGCGCCGGCACCGTCGTACCGCCGGGCCAACTCGACCGGATCGCCGGCATCGCGCAGCTCGGCGAAGTTCACGCCCTTCACCACCCGCCCGGCGTCGACGTCCAGACACGGGATGACTCTGATCGCGAGGCTCATCTCAGATCCGGGCCGCGTGGATCGAGAACACCACGATCGCCCGGGCGCCGATGCCGTAGAGCTCGTCCATCACCCGGTTGGTGTCTTTCTTGGGCACCATCGATCGGACCGCGACCCATTCCGAGTCCCGCAACGGCGAAACCGTCGGGGATTCCAGGCCTGGCGTGAGCGCGCTGGCCTGTTCCACCAGGTCCTTGCGGATGTCGTAATCCATCATCACGTACTGCCTGGCGACCAGAACCCCCTGCAAACGCCGCAAAAGCACATCCAGCCCGGCCGGCGCTTCGCCGGAACGACCGATCAGCACCGCCTCCGATCGCAGGATCGGTTCGCCGAAGATCTCCATCCCGGCGGCCCGCATGGTGCTGCCGGTCTCCACGACGTCGGCGATCGCATCGGCGACGCCCAAACGGACCGAAGATTCCACCGCGCCGTCCAGCCGGACCACTTTCGCTTCGATCCCGCGCTCCGCCAAGTAGTTCCGGAGCAGTCCGTCGTAGCTGGTGGCGAGCCGTTTTCCGGCCAATTGGGAGATCTCGGTGAAATCGCCCACCGGCCCGGCGAAGTGGAAGGTCGATCCGGCAAACCCCAGGGTCAGCAACTCATCGGCGTCGACCGCGGCGTCCAGCAGCAGGTCCCGGCCGGTGATTCCGACGTCGAGGGTTCCGGACCCGACATAGACCGCGATGTCGCGCGGGCGGAGGTAGAAGAATTCGATCTCGTTCTCGGCATCGACCAGAACGAGTTCCCGGTTGTCGCGGCGTTGCCGGTAACCGGCCTCGGAGAGCATCGCGGCTGCGGATTCGGACAGGGATCCCTTATTCGGGACAGCTACACGGAGCATGGTGGTTTCTTTCGCAAGTGGTGGAATCAGGGCAGAGCGGTCACGCACAAATCTTGCCACCAGCCGAAAGGCCGGCGGCTATAGATGCTCGTAGACATCCTGCAGGGACAGGCCTTTGGCGATCATCAGAACCTGCACGTGGTAGAGCAGCTGCGAGATTTCCTCTGCGGTTTCGCGGTCGCTCTGGTACTCGGCGGCCATCCAAACTTCAGCGGCCTCTTCGACGATTTTCTTGCCGATCCCGTGCACGCCGGAGTCCAGTTCGGTGACCGTTTTGGACCCTTCCGGGCGCTGCACTGCCTTTTCGCCCAGTTCGGCGAAGAGGTCTTCGAATGATTTCACGTGCTCAAGCCTAACCCGTTTCCGCCCCTCGGACCTCGCTGAGCGTTGACATGTGGCGGGTATTACGCCCGGAAACCCGCCACAAGTCGACGCTCAGCGCAGCAACAGCGCCGTTTGCAAGGCCGCGGACGTCGCCTCGAAGCCCTTGTCCTCTTTCGAACCGGCGAATTCGCCAGCCGCGGGCAGCCCCGCCCGGTCGAGCGCCTGCGATTCGTCGTCGCAGGTGAGCACGCCGAAGCCGATCGGTACACCGGTGCGCACCGAAACCTCGGTCAGCCCCAGCGTCGCCGCCTGGCAGACATAATCGAAATGCGGCGTGCCGCCGCGGATCACCACGCCCAGTGCCACCACAGCGTCGTAGTCGGGAGCCAGCCGGGCCGCCGCCACCGGGAGTTCGAACGATCCCGGAACCCGCAGCACCGTGGGCGAATCGATCCCGGCGTCCCGGGCCGCGCGCAAGGCACCACCGAGCAGCCCGTCCATCACCTTTTCGTGCCACGATGCCGCGATGATCAGCACCCGCAATCCGCCGGCGTCCAGTTTCGGCGCCTGCGGAGCTCCGGCCCGGCTCATGCCGGACGTCCGTTCCGGTGCTGCTGGGCCGAATCGGCCAACGTCAGCTGGTGGTTCATCTTGTCTCGCTTCGTTTGCAGGTAGCGCAGGTTCTCCGCCCTGGACGGAACCTCGGCGGGCTCGGTCTGCACCACGTCGATGCCGAGCGCCCGGAGCCGCTCCGCCTTGACCGGATTGTTGGAGAGCAGCCGGATCTGTTCGAACCCGAGCTGGCGCAGGATCGCCGACGCTGCGCCGTAAGAGCGGGCGTCGACCGGCAAACCGAGCTGTTCGTTGGCTTCCACCGTGTCCGCTCCCGCCTCCTGCAAAGCATAGGCCCGGAGTTTGTTGGACAGCCCGATCCCGCGGCCTTCCTGACCCCGCAGGTAGACCACCGCTCCGCCGTGTTCCTGCACTTGCCGGAGCGCATAATCCAACTGCTCCCCGCAATCGCAGCGGTAGGAGCCGAAGACGTCTCCGGTCAGGCACTCCGAATGCACCCGGACCAGGGGCAGCGAACCCTCGGCGACCGGAACCGTCACCGACATGTGCTCGATCCCGGTGGCCTCCTCATGCCAAGCCTGCGCTTGGAATGTGCCGTGCACCGTCGGCAATTGCACCACCGGACCGCCGGTCAACACGACCTCGGGATCACTGGGGTTCGTTGGCTCACTCATCTTGCTACCTCCGCTGTATCCAAATGTCCGACGGATTCTTGGTCTTTCAAGTCAAGATAATCCGCCAAATCGGCGATCGACACCATCGGGCAACCGTACGTATCGGCGAATCGACGCAATTCGTCACGCCGCATCATCTCACCGTCGTCCCGGACCACTTCGCTGATCACACCGACCGGCGTGCAGCCGGCCAGCGCCGACAACTCGACCGCGGCTTCAGTGTGCCCAGGACGCTGCCTGACACCTCCTGCAACTGCCCGGAGCGGGAAAATATGCCCCGGCCTGGTCAGTTTTCTGGCCGTTCCTCCCGGATCGGCCAAGGTCTTCGCGGTGATTGAGCGATCTGTAGCGCTGATTCCGGTGCTGAGCACCCCGGCGGCATCGCAACTGACCGTGTACGCCGTGCCCTTGGCGTCCTGGTTCAATTCCACCATCGGCGGCAAGCCGAGCTGCTCGGCCCGCTCCGCGGACATCGGGATGCAAATCACTCCCGAGGAATGCCGGATCGTCCAGCCCATCAGCTCCGGGCTGCTGTGTTCCGCGGCGAACACGATGTCCCCTTCGTTCTCCCGGTCTTCGTCATCGACGACGACGACCGCCCGACCCGCAGCGATGGCTGCGACCGCGCGCTCGATCGGATCCAAGATGCTCATCCCGCCGCCTCCGTCCGGAAGTCCAGCAGCCGTTCGGTGTATTTCGCCAGCACATCGACCTCCAGGTTCACCCCCGCGCCGAGCGCTTTCGTGCCCAGTCCGGTCTGTTCCAGCGTGATCGGGATCAGACCCACCTCGAACCAGGGCTCCGCCTCCGCGACCGGGCTCACCGCGGTGACCGTGAGTGAAACCCCGTCGATCGCAATCGAACCCTTTTCCGCCAGATAGCGCGCCAACTGCTGCGGCAGGGAGAATCGGAGCCGCTGCCAAGCAGCCAAGTCCTCGCGGCGCAACAAGGTCCCGACGCCGTCCACATGGCCCTGCACCACGTGCCCGTCGAAGCGTTCCCCCGCCGCGACGCAACGTTCGAGATTGACCAGATCGCCGGCCTGCCGTTCGCCCAGTGTGCTGCGCGAGAGCGTCTCGCCCATCACATCGATCCGCAGCGTTCCGGCGTCGACAGCGACCGCGGTGAGGCAGATTCCGTCCACCGCGATCGAGCCGCCCGAAGCGAGCGATTCGGCCAACCCGCCGGCGTCCAGCTGCAATCTGGCACTGCCGTCGGGATCCTGGACAATGCTTTTCACCGAGCCCCGCCCGGCAATGATTCCTGTGAACATCTCAGTTCTCCTTCATGAAGGTCGTAGGTAACGGCTGCGGGATCAGGCTCAAGGTGAGATCATCGCCGTCGCGGCGAACCGCTGCCGCCGGATCCCACGCGAAGTGCCGCGCGGCACCGAGCGTTTCGATGCCGAGGTCGCCGATCGAAGAAGTCCCGGCACCCAGCACGGTCGGTGCGATCGACACGATCAATTCGTCCACCAGGTCGGCGCGCAGGAACGCCGCGGTGACCTTCGCCCCGCCTTCGACCATCAAATGGTCGACGCCTTCGGCTTTCAAGATCCGCCCGGCCGCTTCCGGATCGTGGCTGCGGATCTGGACCCAATTGCCGTCGCCGCGCAATGCCGCTTGCTCCGGGACCTCGCGGAGGCCCAGCACCACCCGCCGGGGCTGCTTCGCGGCGAGCGAACCGTCCGGACGCCGGGCGGTCAGCCGGGGATCGTCCGCGATCACCGTGCCGGTGCCCACCAGCATCGCGTCGACCCGGGCCCGCAGGGCGTGATTGGCGACGAGCGACTCCGGGCTGGAGATCCATTGGCTGCTTCCGTCGGCCGCCGCGATCCGGCCGTCCAGAGTCTGCGCGATGTGCACACTGGTGTAGGGGCGCTGCGCTTGGACTGCGGCGAACCACCGGCGGTTCAGTTCTGCGGCCGGCCCGGCCGAAACCCCCTCGACCACGGTGACGCCGGCCGCCCGGAGCTGCGCCGCTCCGCCGCGCGCCAACGGAGCCGGATCTGCCACCGCGTAGACCACGGTGGCGATCCCGGCCTCGATCAGGCTCTGACTGCAGGCCGGCATCCGGCCGACGTGCCCGCACGGTTCCAAACTGACCACCATGGTTCCCCCGCGGATCCGCTCCGGCGGCAACCCGGCCAAGGCGGCGGCTTCCGCGTGCGGCGTCCCGGCGCCTTCATGGTGCCCGACGCCGAGCAGCCCGCCGCTCGAATCCAGCAGCACCGCACCGACCAGCGGATTCGCACCCCGGACGCCTTTGACTGCTTGTTCCAGCGCCAAGCGCATGGCCGCTTCGTAGGTCATTTGCGCTCCCCTACATTGACCGTCGGATCCGGAAACCCGGTCTCCACCGAGACCGCCTGGTCGCTGCGCCGTTTGACCCGCCACCAGACGAAGAAGCCGACCAGGGTGAATGCGCCGTAGAAAATGTACATGAATCCGCTGGCATAGTAGCCGGCACTGAACAGCAGCGGTACGCCCACCACGTCGACGGCGACCCAGATCAGCCAGAACTCGACCCAGCCCCGGGCCATGCCATAGGTGGCCAACAGTGAGCCCATGAAGATCCAGGCATCGGCCCACACCGGCTCATAGGAACCGAGCGCCCGGAACACCGGGGTCAGGATCGCAGTACCCGCGATCAGCGCGGCCACCAGGAAGATCCGGGCCGACCAGGAAGCCCACTGCGGTTCCACCGCGTTGGACTCCCCCGCGGCTTGCCCCGGATTCCCGTTGCGGGCTTGTCGCCAGCGGTACCAGCCATATACCGAGACCACGATGAACATCACTTGCCTACCGGCTTGGCCCAAGAGGTTCACCGGATTCGGGGCGCCGAAAACCGTGCCCAGGAATACCGTGAAGAGCAGCACATTGCCGACGATGCCGACCGGCCAGGCCCAGACTTTGCGGCGCATTCCGCCGAGGGCGCTGAGCAGCCCGAAAAGATTGCCTAGCACTTCGCGCCAGAGCAAGAACCCGCCACCGGCGAATTCGAGTTTGGCGTCAAAGAGCCATCGCAGAAAGTCGATCATGTTCTCCCTTTCCATCCACTGCGATGGCTCCGGGGAACGTCAATGCTGCGCGCTCGTCACAGCGCACTGCATCACACGTGCTTCTCCCATCCAGACTTTAACTGTCGGTACCGGAATTTCACCGGTTCAACCGATTGCGACGACCGTTCCCAGCCGCCGCGCACGGGTCGCGGACTATTACCGCCGGTTCGGACTTACACCGACCCCGGAGCACGTTGATCTAACGATTATGACATGTCGAACCGCATTGCCGGCACGCTTATTCCTGGCCGGCCCGGCAGCTGCCGGTTCGCCGTCATCGGGCGCAATCTTGGACGAACTGGAACAGCTCCCGGGCCAGCAGTTGCGGATCGTGGATCACTCCGAAGCTGCCGATCCGCGGGAACTCGGTGATTCGTTCGAGCCGGTAGAGCCGCTTCTGCCACTCGAATTCCGCTCCGTCGGGGCCCCGGTTTCCGGCCGAATCCGGAAACACGCCGATCGCCGTCGGCACGGTAATCTTCTGGCCGGGCTCCAGACGCGGCGGCTCGGCCCGGTTGTCGTAGAAGTCGAGGATCGACGCTCCAGTGGTCCCGGTAAGCCAGTACAGGCTGAGCATGGTCAACAGCGAGTCGTGGTCCGAGGCTTCGGAGAGATCGGCCGCTGGGCCGGCCCACAACCGCCAGCGCTGGACGATCCAGGCGGCAACCGAATAGGGCGAATCCGCCAGGGCAAAAGAAAGCATGTTCGACTTCGGCACCAGTCCACACGGCTGGGCCGGTGCCGCCGCATCCCAGCAGCCGCTTTGCGCCAGAGCCAGGAGTTCCGCGGTCGACAAAGCCTGCTCGGGGCTCGGCGGCGGGGGCACGTCCACACTGTTCAATTGCAAAGCGGACATCCGTTCCGGATGTTGCCAGGCCATCATCGAGGCCACTCCGGCACCGAATCCGGTTCCCGAAACGGCAAACTCGGAATAGCCCAACTGCTGCATCAGCCGGTGCCACAAACCGGCGGTGGCGGCGTAGCTCCACGCTTTGCCGCGGGGGCGTTCGGAGAATCCGAAGCCCGGCAGCGAAGGGATCACCACATCGAAGCCGGGACCCGGGATGCCGTATGCCGAAGGATTGGTCAGAACCGGCACCAGCGGCAGGTATTCGAGGAACGTGCTGGGCCAGCTGTGCGCCAGCAGCAGCGGGATCCCCGGCCCGCCGGCGGCACGCTGGTGGACGAAATGCACCAGCACACCGTCGACCTCCAGGGTGAACTGGGGTTGTTCGTTCAGCCGTGCTTGTTGCGCGGACCAGTCGAAGCCGTTCAACCAGTAATCGCACAGCCGGTCGAAGCCTCGGCAGTCCGCCGCGCTCGCCCAAGCGGCCTCCGGCGCGGGCGCCCGACGGCGTTCCTGGTCGATCAGCTGCAGCATCCTGGCGACGTCTTCGTCCGGAAGCTCGACGACGAACCGTCCGGGGGCCGCTCCGCTCACGGATCGGGCCTCGGCTAGCGGGTTCCGAGGCTGCGGAGCAGGTCGATCGCCGCAGCCGGGTCGGGGGTGTTGTAAACCGCGGATCCCGCGACGAACACATCGGCACCGGCAGCAGCCGCCCGTTCGATCGTCTCCGGCGAGACGCCGCCGTCGATCTGCAGGGCCACGGCAGCTCCGGATCCGTCGATCGCGGCCCGCGCCCGGACGATCTTCGGCAGCACCAGGTCCAGGAAGGCTTGGCCGCCGAATCCCGGCTCCACGGTCATCAGCAACAGCAAGTCCAGCTCGTCGAGCATGTCCAGGTACGGTTCCAACGGGGTGGCCGGGCGCAACGCCATGCCGGCTTTGGCACCGCGCGCCCGAAGTTCGCGCGCCAAACGAATCGGAGCCGCCGAAGCTTCGGCGTGGAAAGTCACCGAAGCGGCTCCGGTGTCCGCATACTCGGGGGCCCAGCGGTCCGCATCGCTGATCATCAGATGCACGTCGAGCGGAATCGGGCTGACTTCCTGAATCCGGCGGACAATCGGCAGGCCCAACGTCAAGTTCGGCACGAAGTGGTTGTCCATGACGTCGACGTGCACCGCATCGGCATTGCCGATCCGGAGCAATTCGGATTCCAGGTTCACGAAATCCGCGGACAGGATGCTCGGATGGATGGCACAACTCATGCTCAGTTCTCCCTGTTGGTTTTTCTGATCAAAGTCAGGAACATCGCGTCGGTCGCGTGCAGGTGCGGCCACAGCTGGGCCGAGGCACCCGAGCCGGAATTGCCCAATCCAGCAGCCGGCTGCCCGGCGTGCAGCGGCTTCAAAGCGACTCCGTCGAGCACTTCGCCGGCATCGAGCAGCTCCAGATCATCGCGTTTGCGCAACACATCGGTGACCACGGCAAGGGTCTCCGCCGGGTGCGGCGAACAGGTCGCATAGCCGAGCACTCCCCCCGGTTTGAGTGCGGCCAAGCCGGCAACGAGCAATTCGCGTTGCAATTGGCTCAATTCGGCCACTTCGGCCGGCGTCCGACGCCACCGCGATTCCGGGCGCCGACGCAAGGCGCCAAGCCCGCTGCACGGGGCGTCGACCAGGATCCGGTCGAAGGTTTCGGGGTAGTCCTCGGCAATCGTACGGCCATCTGCCACCCGCAGTTGCCAGAGTTCACCGGGCACCGCGGCCAGGGCTTTGCGCACGAGTTCCGCGCGGTGTTCGGCCGGCTCATTGGCCAATAGCGTCGCGCCGCGTTGTTTGGCCAAAGCCGCCAGCAAGGCCGCTTTGCCGCCGGGCCCGGCGCACAGGTCCAACCAGCGTTCCGGGGCGCCGCCCGTCCCGGTCAGCGGCGCTGCGGCCAAGGCCCGGGCCACCAACTGCGATCCGACGTCTTGCACCCGGACGACGCCTTCCCGGATGCTGCCGAGCCGCCCCGGGTCGCCGCCTGCGGACAATGCCGAATCGGCGACCAACGGCCCCGGAGTGAAATCCGCGTCGAAGGCCTCTGCCAAATCGCCCAGGCCCGGCAGCGCCACCAGATTGACCACCGGCGCGGCGTTGTCCGCTTCGAGCAGCGCATCGATTTCTTCGACCGGCCGGCCGTGCGCTACCAGGGACTGCCGCAGCGCCCGCACGATCCATTCCGGATGGGCCTGCCGGATGGCCGCGATCTTCACCGGATCGGACAGCCCGGCGGTCAGTTCGTCCAGCCATTCGCTGAGGTCTTTGGCGGCGATCTTCCGGAGCACCGCGTTGATGAACGACGCCGGACCGGCGCCGATCACGGCTCGCGCCAAGCCGACGGTCTGATTGACCGCGGCGTGCGGCGGGATCCGCATCGCGAGCAGCTGGTGCGCGCCCAGCCGCAAGGCGTCCAGGATCGCTTCATCGACGTCGGCCAACGGCCGGTCGACACAGGCTGCGATCACCGCGTCATAGCTGCCTTTCGCCCGCAGGGCGCCGTAACCGAGCTCGGTGGCCAAACCGGCATCGCGTTTATCCAAGCGGTTGGCGCGGATTTTGGCCGGCAACACCAAATTCGCATAGGCATTGTCCTTGGACACCGCGCGCAGCACTTCGAACGCCACCAGGCGGGCCGCATCGGCCTCGCGGACCCGTTGTGCCGGCGTCGATTCGGAGAATCCGCGGGGCGCATTGCCGCCGCGGTTGCGTTCCCGCCCGCGGTTGTTGCGCCGGCCCTCGCCGTCCGGATCCCGACGGCGCCGATCCGGGCCGCTGCCCTGGCCTTTGTGTGTTTGGCCGTTGTGCTTCCGGCCATTGGCCCTGTCATCCACCGAATACCATCCCCTCGACCGTTCCGATCCCGCGCAACCAATCGGCGGCCTTCATCATCTTTTTCCCGGCCGGTTGCACGGCCAGCAGTTCTATCGCGTGCGATCCGGTGCCGACCAGGAGCGACTTGCCCAGCACCGCCAACCGGCCAGGCGGCAGGTCCCGCTGGTCCGGGCGCAGCACCGCTTGGCCCACTTTGAAGCGTTGCCCGTCCAACCACGTCCAAGCCCCCGGTTCCGCAGTGACCCCGCGGATTCTTCGGCTGATCGCCAACGCCGGCGCGGTGAAGTCGATCTTCCCGTCCTCGATGGTGAGCTTCGGAGCCAAAGAGACCGTTCCGGACTGGGCGATCGCGACCGCCGAGCCGTCCGCAATCGCGGCAAGGGTCTGCGCGAGCAGCACCGCGCCGGAACGGGAGAGCCGGTCGAGCAAGGCGGACCCGGTGTCCTCGGCGCGGATCGGCTCGGTGACCGTGCCGAAAACCGGCCCGGTGTCCAGACCCGCCTCGAGCTGGAACGTGGAAGCACCGGTCAGGTCGTCGCCGTTGATCACCGCGTGCTGCACCGGAGCAGCACCGCGCCAGGCCGGAAGCAGCGAGAAATGCAGGTTGATCCAACCGTGCTCGGGCAGCACCAGGGCCGACGGCGGAACGATCGCCCCATAGGCGACGATGGCGGCGACATCCGGGCGCAGCGCGGCGATCGCGGCTTGCGCTGCCTCGTCGACGCGGGCTGCTTTGATCACCGGCAGGCCCAATTCCGCAGCACGCGCCGCCACCGGGGACGGGGTCGAAATCCGTTTCCGGCCGACCGGTGCATCCGGTCTGGTCAGCACACCGACCACCGAGAATCCCGCAGCCCGGAGTTCCTCGAGCGCGGGCAGGGCCACCGCAGGGGTGCCGGCGAAGAGCACCCTCACGCCTGGCCTCCGAAACTCGTGCCGAAGCTCGAGCCCACGGTTTGCGCCCGGTGGGCATTGGTCTTGGCGGTCAGCTGATCGAACCGGGCGTGCCGGATGCTCCGCATCGCGTCCCGCCGGTCCTCCCCGCTGAGCCGGTCGATGAACAGGCTGCCGGCCAAATGGTCTGTTTCATGCTGCATGCAACGCGCCAGCATGCCTTCCGCTTCGATCAGAACCGGCTCGCCGGCCAAATCCACGCCACGCACCACGCTGCGCTGCCACCGGGGTACTCCGAACCCCAGTCCGGGCACCGAGAGGCAACCTTCGGCACCGGATTCCTGGAGCACTTCGCCGTTTTCGATCACCGGGTTGATGACGTAACCCGAAACTTCAGCCACCCGATAGGTGAAAATCCGCTTTCCGACGCCCACTTGCGGGGCCGCCAAACCGGCGCCGTCGACGTCGTCCATGGTTTCGAACATGTCCGCAACGAGCTTGGCCAGCTCGGGCCCGAACTCGGTCACCGGCTCGGCCGCAGTGCGCAGCACCGGGTCCCCCATGATCCGTATTTCCAGAATGGCCATGCCCGTAGAACCCTGTCTGCTCGTTGTGAATCGTCAATTGATTCTAGTCGGCGCACGGCACCGGCGGCACCGGCTTCAGCGGACCGGCGGCGGTGCCACCGGCAGCAGCGGGGCCCCGGCACCGGCCGCATCCGCATTGCGCTCCCAGAGCCGGCGCAACGCGCAGAACTTGTACCACTGCTGCGGCAGCACGTCCGGGTTGGCGCGCATCGGCCGGACCTCGGTCTCGCCGATCGCCACCGCGAGCAGCAACGGATCACCGCCGTACCGCCATTCCTCCCATTGGCCCGCGGCAGCGTCGAGCAGGCTTTCTTCGGCCTTCATCCCGGCGACCAGCTGCATCACCACCTTGGGGTCCAGCGCTTTGACCTGGCCGTTGCGGTCGGTGCCTTTGGTTTTGAAATCGATCAGCACCAGGCGCCCAGCGATCCGGGCCACCAGGTCCAGGGTGCCGGCATAGCCCACAGTGCGGTTCCAGACCGTCACCTCGGGCGCCAGCGGCTGAACCGCATAGTCTTCCCACCAAGCGTCGAAGCGGTCCGCATATCCGGACTCGCCGCGCTCCGCCAGTTGTTCCCGGGCCCGTTCCAGTTCATGTTCCCGGTCCAAGGCCCGCAGTGAGACTTGTTCCGCATAGAAATGCACCCGGTCCCCGCGTTCTGCAGCCGCGTCCCGGAACGAAGCTGCGGCATTCGCGGCTTCCCGGACCAACGGACGCAATTTCTCGCTTCGGCCGGCAGCTTCCGGCAGCCCCGGGTGGTCGGCCAGCGCCTTCGCCGCCATATAGCCGATCCAGCCGTCCAGATCGATCGCCTGCAGCCCGATCACCGTAGTGATCGACGGCACCGAAGGTGCCTCGGCGAGGGAGCGGGCATACATCCGGCCGAAGTCGGTGGCGTGGGCTAGGGCAGGCTGGGTCATGCATCAACTATGTCATCCGGTGCCGACAGCCCGGGCTTCCGCACCGGATCCTGCGGTGCGTCGGGACCCGGTTCGGGGCGGCAGAAACGGCTCTGGTAAGCGGCATGCACCGCGAGCGCCCGGCTGGTCTGTTCGATCAGCGGATCGAAGAACGCATCCCGGTAGGCCTTGCTCGAATTGACCGAAACCACGAAATTCAGGGCCGCGATCGCAGCCAGGAACGCGCATACCCGGACCGGGGCCTGTCCGATCGGCAGGTTCAACCCGAACATCTGCAGCGGGACCGCGGCTTGGCCGCTCCATTGCACGGCCAGCGGCTCCGGAACCGAGAGCATCGCGAGCACCATCAAGAAACTGAACACCAGCAATCCGAAGATCAACACCTGGAAACACTGCGCCAGCACCAGCACCCAGACCACATTCGCCCGCTCCGCGCGGTTGAGCCCCTGCCAGCCTTCGCCGGCTCCGCCGGGTAGCTCGTCGACCAGGGCCAAAGGGGTCCCGCCACGCAATTCCGCCCGGCTCTCTTCGGTCAGGCTGGCCGGCAGATCGCGCAATTCCTTGCGTGCGCTGTAGACCACGAAGAGCAATCCGGTGGCTAGCAGGAACACCAGCAACCAGAAGATCTGGCCGCGCTGCAAGCCCGCCGTCATCTGCCAGGTCTCTTGCGAATAGAAGGCGAAGATCACCACCAGCATGAGCAGTGGCAAGGCGATCGCGGCGAGCAACCAGATCGCGGACAGCTGCCGGACCGCAGCCCGTACGCTCCAGCCCAGAAACGAACCGATGCCCAACCAGGCCAGACCGAGCACCAGGAGCACGGTGATCAGATTGCTCGAGAACTCGATTCCCCAGGACGACTCGCGGGAGCCGATCGCCACGAGCGGGTTGATCAGCAACAGCGTCACGATGGCGCCCGCGGAGACCAGCCGCGCCCAGCCCCGGTGCCGGGCCAGGAAGCGCCGGCCGACGATCGCCAGAAGTACGGGCAACAGCACGACCGCGATCGGCATCGACAACAGCAACACCGCTTGACCGGGCCCGAGGTCGAACTCGCTGTCCGCCTCGTCGGAAATCAGCTGGATTGCCGAACTGTGCGCATACAACGACCAGGCGAAGGATGACATAGCCAGGAAGAGCAGCATCGGCGCACAGCGCGCCAACAGCCGGCGGCCCCGGTTTCTCGGCTGCACGAAATAAGGCAGGCCCTGTTCGCGGAACCAGTGTTCGGTCGCATACTGGGTCTTTTGTGCATCGCTGGCCACCATGGAATCAGCCTAAACCGATGCTGCCCGGTGTCCGTTGAACCGGTTAACCGGCTTTGAGGTGCGCTTGGAAATAGTCTTCGATCCGTTGCCAGGCGACTGCTGCGGATTCCGGCTCCGGGCCGATGCCGAGCACCGCGAGCAGCGGCTGCATGATCCAGGGACCGGATTTTTCGTCATTGAGGAAGGCATGTCCGGCCGCCGGATACTCGGTGACCTGGTGCGGCACGCCAGCGTCGTCGAGCGCCTTCTCCAACCGGGTTGCGGCGCCGCGCAAGGTACGGTCTTTGGCCCCGTAGCTCGCCACGATCGGGCAGGAGCCGGCCAGGGCTTCGGCGAGCGCCGCGTCGGTCTTGGGCAGTCGTCCGTAGTTCACCGACGCCACGGCATGGCCGTCTTTGGCGGTCAGCAAGGCGAACCCGCCACCCATGCAGAATCCGATCACACCGGTCTGCCCGGTGCAGTCGGCACTGGCCAACAGCCATTGCCGGGAGGCTTCGATGTCCTGGAAAGCCCGGCCCTGGCCCTGCACCAAGGACCTCATGGTTGCCACCAGACAACTGCGCATGTTCCCGCCGGAGTAGAGATCCGCGGCCAGGGTCAGGTACCCGGCACGCGCCAAACGCTCGGCATGCCGTTCTTGGATCGCGTCGAGACCGGTCGCTTCATGGATCATCACCACACCGGGCCAAGGCCCTGCACCCTCGGGTGTCGCGAGATAGCCGCGCAGTTGCGGATTGCCGCCGAGTTCGCCGGCCTGGTCGCCCAACTCGATCCACTGGCCCATGGAGCCCGCCCTTCTTCCGTCCCGTGCTGCCAACCCTACGGCCGGCGGAGTGTTTAGTCGATCAGTTTCGGGTTGTCCGAAGGGGTTCCATCGGCGCTCGGCAGCTCCGCGGATCCGGTGCCGGCCGCCTCGATTTCCCGGCCGCGATCGAGCAGGTGGATCGCGATTCCGGCGGCAATCAGCATTGCGCCGAGCGGGACCATGCCGAACCGCAGGAGCGTGATCAGGTAGTCGATGAGTACCCCGGCGATCGGATCCGGGCGGCCCAGCAGCCCGAACAGGTAAGCGGAGAGGTTCGTCGCCACTAGGATGAACAGCACGCCCAGCGCGCAGATCAACACTCCGTAGCCGAGCAATCGGGCGCGGGCGTATTTCATCTGGGATCAGCTCCTTCGCTGGCCCTCGGGTTCGGACTCCGAGTGATTGCCTCACGATAACAGTCGCGCGACGTCCAGTGCCGAGTTTTCGACCGGCCTGCTGCCGGACAACGAAAGGCCCCGGACCTGAGTCCGGGGCCTTTCGTTGCGGTGGGCGATACTGGGTTCGAACCAGTGACCTCTTCGGTGTGAACGAAGCGCGCTACCACTGCGCCAATCGCCCGCAAGCTGCTAAAAGATCGTAGCGGATTTCTCGGCCCAGCGCCTAATCGGGGAATTTGCGCGCGCCATCCGACGCTTCTGGCTCATCGACGCCGGCCCCGATCTCGGCACCCTCCGCAGCAGGCCGAAGCCGTGGTTTCGGCAAAATCCCGGAATATTCTTGTCGACGTCGGCGGAATCCGCGTCATTCCGGGAAATTTCCGGCAGCCCGACACTCTGCCGAAATGCGGATTTTGCGTTTGCCCGATCGTCCTATAGAGTTTTTACTCGCAGGAACACGAGGAAATGTTCTTCGAAAAGGCCAATCGGCCGGCTCGAAAAACCCGGAATCACAGTGCAAACTGGTTCCTTCTGCGGATGTGGCTCAGTGGTAGAGCATCACCTTGCCAAGGTGAGGGTCGCGAGTTCGAATCTCGTCATCCGCTCGCAGGAAACTGTCGATCGTGCCCGGTTCAACGGCTAGCTAGTCTAATTGTTCCGGAGTTTGACAACACGGTGGGGTGGCCGAGAGGCGAGGCAGCGGCCTGCAAAGCCGCGTACACGGGTTCGAATCCCGTTCCCACCTCGAGTGCTGCATGTGTGCACGACTGTTTTTGGGCGATTGGCGCAGCGGTAGCGCGCTTCCCTGACACGGAAGAGGTCACTGGTTCGATCCCAGTATCGCCCACCAAAAGTGCGGCCCCGGTTGAAACACCGGGGCCGCACTCGTTTAACCTGGTCTCTAGCCCACCATCGGCTTAATCCGATAACGTCCGCGCCCCGAGCACACCTCGGCCCACGGATCGCGGGGGGCAGCAGATCAGTGCAGCAGTTTGAGCCCGATCACGCAGCCCACGATGCCCAGCAGCAAGAGGATCTTGAGCAAGGACACGGTCTCAGTCCCGGTCAGCATGGCATAGGCCACGGTCAATACCGCGCCGATGCCCACCCACACCGCATAAGCGGTACCCACCGGCAGCGTGCGCATCGCCCAGGCCAAGCCGATCATGCTCGCAGTGACCGAGACCCCGAAGACGACGCTGGGCCAGAGCTTGCTGAACCCTTCGGACTTGCCCAGGGCCGTTGCCCACACCGCTTCCAGGACGCCGGAAATCACCAAAATAATCCATGCCATGATTCACTCCTTGCGCCGTCTTGTCGCTGGCCGGGTACGGCGCACCTCGTCCGGGTGCCTTCGGCGATCCAATCCTTTCACATTCGCCCTCGGCGTAGTTCGGCGAAGATCTGCGACAGGCTCTAGCAATGCCCGCAGCCCGCGGACTAGGATCAATGCAGAGGGGCGATCTGGCTCCGGTAATCGAAAGGAGGTGCCCGTGGGTTTATTTGACGAAATCAAGGGCAAAGCCGGGGATTTGGTCGGTGGCAATAAAGACGCCATCAAGGACGGCATCGAGAAGGCTGGCGATTTCATCGACAGCAAGACCGGTGACAAGTTCAAAGACCAAATCGACTCGGTTCAGAGCACTGTCGGAGGTCTCGTGGACAAGCTTTCCGGTGGAAACGCCGAAGCTGCCCCGGAGGCTCCGGCAGAAGCACCTCCTGCCGCTGAAGCGGCGCCGGAAGGCGAAGCGCAGCAGGGCTGAGTCCCGGTTCCACGATTTGTCAAAGGGGTGCCGGCACCGCCGAGAGGCGACACCGGCACCTTTGGCGTTTAACCGGTCCCCGCCAACTGCCCCCCCCTCTCGGCTGTGCCCCGTCGTGCGGCCCCGAATTGCGGCCAAAAATGCTTAGCCGGCACTTGTTTCGGAGCGGCTAGGGCCTAGGATCGTTCCGAACCGATCGATCTAGCCCGAGGATCCAGCATGCCCGCAAGTACCCTGAGCCCTAGCCTCTCGCGTCCAGTGGTTGCCGGAATCGTCACCGCATTGGTCGGTTTCACTTCCTCTTTCGCGGTGGTGCTCGCCGGTTTGCACGCAGTCGGCGCCGACGACGCGCAAGCCGCCTCGGGGCTGCTCGCGCTGACCGTGGCCTTCGGGCTCGGCATCGTCTTCCTCGCCTGGCGCAGCCGGCTTCCGATCACCTTGGCCTGGTCCACCCCGGGTGCGGCGCTGCTGGTCAGCACCGGCACCGTCGACGGCGGTTGGCCCGCGGCCGTCGGCGCCTTCCTGCTCGTCGGGCTGCTGATCATCCTGACCGGGTTGCTGCCGGCTTTCGGCCAATTGCTGAGCCGAATCCCCAGCGCGCTGGCCCAGGCGATGCTGGCCGGTGTCGTGCTTTCGCTGTGTTTGCAGCCTTTCAGCGCGCTCAGCGCCAATCCCCTGCTGATCGCACCGGTGATCCTCAGTTGGCTCATCATGGTCAAAGTCGCCGCCCGTTGGGCCGTGCCGGTGGCGTTCGCCGTGGCTTTGCTGGTGATCGGGATCTCGCTGGCCAGCAGCGGAACCCGGATCGCCATCGGCAGCATGCTGCCCGCGTTCACCTGGACCACCCCGGGGTTCAGCTGGCAGGCCATGGTCGGCATCGCTTTGCCGCTGTTCGTCGTGACCATGGCTTCGCAGAACATCCCGGGCGTCGCGGTCCTCGGCTCCTTCGGATTCCGCACCCCGTGGCGCCCGTCGATGCTGGTGACCGGGCTCGGCACCGTGCTCGGCGCGCCGTTTGGCGGGCACGCGATCAACCTGGCCGCGCTCAGCGCGGCGCTGGCCGCCGGCGACGAAGCCGGACCGGACAAAAACCGGCGCTGGATCGCCGCGTTCAGTGCCGGCTGGGCCTATTTGGCACTGGCGGCGCTGTCCGCCGCACTGGTCACCGTGGTCGTGGCCGCTCCGCGCGGCGTGATCGAAACCGTTGCCGGCCTGGCCTTGATGTCGACCTTCATCGGCTCGATTTCGGCGGCATTCGCGCAACTCGAAGAACGGGTCGCTGCCGGGATCACGTTTTTGCTGGCCGCCTCCGGCTTGAGCTTCGGCGGCATTGGTGCGGCTTTCTGGGCTTTGCTCGCCGGGCTCTTGGTCCGCTGGCTGCTGGCTGCCCGGAATCCCCGCCCCGTCCCGGTTCCCGAGGCGCCGGCCCCGCCGGTTCCGGACCGGCCAGCCTGAGCCGATGCCGGATCCGGCCGCCGGTTCAGGCCGCTTTCTGCGCCTCGCGGGCCAAAGCGGTCAGCCTGGACACCGCGCGGAAATACTTCTTCAAATACCCGCCGGCCATCATCTCAGCACTGAACAGCTGGTCGAACGGCACCCCGCTGGCCAGGATCGGCACATCCCGATCGTAGAGCCGGTCTGCGAGCACCACGAAACGCAGGGCCACGCTCTGCTCGGTGATGGTCTGCACATTCCGCCAGACCACGGCATCGATGCCGTCGACCAGTTGCCGGTACCGGCTCGGGTGGACCCCGGCCAAGTGGTCCAGCAGCGCAGCGAAGTCGTCGACCGCCACGGTTTTGCCGGCGAACTCGCTTTCCATCGCGGCGTCGAGCGCTGCGGGTTCCAACGGTTCCGGCGGCGTCGGCAGGCCCCGGTGCCGGAAGTCTTCGCCGTCGATCCGCAATACCTCGAATTGGTCGGCCAGAACCTGGATCTCGCGCTGGAAGTCCACCGCGGCGAACCGCCCCTCGCCCAACGAACCCGGCAGGGTATTGGAGGTCGCTGCCAGTTTCACTCCGGCATCGGCCAGCTCACGCATCAGCCGGGACATCAAGACGGTGTCGCCGGGATCGTCCAATTCGAATTCATCGATGCAGACCAACTTGTACTGCTTCAGCGCGTCCACGGTTTTCCGGAAGGACAAAGCGCCGACCAGGTTGGTGTACTCGACGAAGGTCCCGAAGGCTTTGGGCCCGGGCGCCGCATGCCAGAGCGAGGCCAGCAGGTGGGTCTTGCCCACGCCGAAGCCGCCGTCCAAGTAGATCCCGGCGCGGGATGCGGGTTTCTTCGCGCTGAAAAGCTTCCGCAGACCATGCGCCTCAGTGCCGCCCACCGACGCCGCGAACTTCCGCAGTGCTTCGACTACGGTGCTCTGCGTGGGCTGTGCCGGGTCCGGGCGGTAGCTGTCGAAGGAAACGTCACCGAAGCGCGGCGAGGGATAGAAACCCTGCAGCAACTCGTCGACGGAGACCGCGGGCTTGCGCGTAGCGAGGTGTTCGACCTGAACCAAAATCAATCCATTCCGGGTGCCCGCGGCACCGAAAAAAACTCCACAAAGCTCCGCCGTCGGGAATCGGCGATGCACAGCAAGGATACCGGCACCGGGGCGGCCATGTGTCTTTCCGTGACCTCGGGAAGCAATTCGCTTCGGTGCTTGTTGCCGTGATCGTTAAGCTGATGCCAAGGTGATGCACCGCCGATGACCAGCCGATCTGACAGGAGTTCCACCATGAGTCTCGCCCCCGAAACCGACGCCGCGAACGCAACGAAGTTCGCCGGCTACGCACACCCCGAGCGACTCGTCTCCACGCAATGGGTTGCCGATGCGATTGCCGCCGGCAAAACCGGGACCGCCGAACTCGCGATCGTGGAATCCGACGAGGACGTGCTGCTTTACGAGACCGGGCACATTCCGGGGGCGGTCAAAATCGACTGGCATACCGATCTCAACGACCCGGATACCCGTGATTACATCGACGGCGCCGCGTTCGCCGAACTGCTCGGCCGCAAAGGGATCGGCCGGGACACCACGGTGGTCATCTACGGCGACAAGTCCAATTGGTGGGCCGCCTATGCGCTTTGGGTCTTCACCTTGTTCGGGCACGAAGACGTGCGCCTGATCGACGGCGGCCGGGACAAGTGGCTCGCCGAGGGCCGTGAAGTTTCCACCGAGACCGTTGCTCCGGCTGCCGCCGAATATCCCACGGTGGAGCGCGAGGACGAAGAGATCCGCGCCTTCAAAGACGATGTGCTGCAGCATTTGGGCCAGGGCCCGCTGATCGATGTCCGCTCCCCCGAGGAATACACCGGGGCCCGGACCTCGATGCCCGCGTACCCCGAAGAGGGCGCCCTGCGCGGCGGCCACATCCCGACCGCCGCTTCGGTGCCGTGGGCGAAGGCGGCGGCCGAAGACGGAACCTTCCGCAGCCGCGAAGAGCTGGAAGCGATCTACCTCGGCGGTGCCGGGCTCAGAAGCGGCGACGACGTCGTGGCGTACTGCCGGATCGGCGAGCGCTCCAGCCACACCTGGTTCGTACTCAAGCACCTGCTGGGCTTTGAAAACGTGCGCAACTACGACGGGTCCTGGACCGAGTGGGGCAATGCGGTACGGGTTCCGATCGTCAAGGGTGAAGCACCCGGCACGGTCTAGGACTACGCTGGAAACGTGACTGATACTGCTATCCCGACCGCGTTGGCGGAGATCATCGACGACTTCCAGGCGCTCGAGGAGAAGGAACGGCTGCAGCTGCTGCTGGAATTCTCCCGCAGCCTGCCTGCGCTGCCGGAGCGGCTGGCAAACCACTTGGAGTTGCTGGAGCAAGTGGTCGAATGCCAGTCGCCGCTTTTCCTCACCTTGGAAAAGGCCGACGACGGCGCGGTGCAGCTGTACTTTTCGGCACCGGCCGAAGCCCCGACCACTCGCGGCTTCGCAAGCGTGCTCTATGCAGGACTCAACGGCCGTACCTCGGCGGAGATCTTGGCGGTACCGGACGACATGCCGGAAAAGCTCGGCCTCATGCGGGCGCTGACCCCGCTGCGACTGCGCGGCATGTCCGCGATGCTCGGCCGGATCAAGCGCCAACTGCGGGATTTGGACGCCGCCTGAGGCCATGCCAAAACGGAGCCCCAGCGGCACCCCGGCCACAGATCTGCTCGACGCGGCCGGGGTACGCTATCGGCTGCACAGTTTTCCGCATGCGGCTTCTGCTCCGGCCTATGGTCTGGAAGCCGCCTCGGCGCTCGGCGTCGCACCGGAGCGGGTCTTCAAAACTCTGATGGTCTCGGTCAGCGGATTGCCGGGCGAACCCGATCCGGTGCTGCTGGCCGCCGTGGTCCCGGTTTCCGGCAGCCTCGATCTGAAGGCTTTGGCGGGCCTGCTCGGCGCGAAAAAGGCCGAGTTGGCCGACCCGCTGCTGGCGCAGCGCCGCACCGGTTATGTACTCGGCGGGATATCACCCTTGGGTTCGAAGCATCCGCATCGCACGGTGCTCGACGAAAGCAGTTTCGATTTCGAGACCGTCTTCTGCTCCGCGGGGCGGCGCGGCCTGGAAATCGAACTCGCCCCGGCCGAATTGGCCCGGCTGATTCCGGCCGACGTCGCGGCGATCGCGAAGGCCTAGCGCACGGTACCGGCGGCAGCCCGTTCCGCGATCCGCATCGCCCGCCCGCAGCACAGCACCAGGAGCACAGCGAGCAGCATCACTCCGAGGCAGGCCCAGACTGCCCGGTCCCAGCCCTCGACCGCAGCGGCCGAGGTTCCGATGGTCGCCGCCCGCGCGCCCAACCCGGCCGTGGCCAGAACCCCGAAAACCGTGACCCCGATCGCGGAACCGAGATAGCGCACGGTGTTGTTCAACCCGGAGCCCATGCCGGCTTGCCGGGCAGCCAGGTGCGCCACCGCTTCGCGGCCCAGCGTGGCATTGACCAAGCCGGTTCCGGCTCCGGCGACGACCAGCCCCAGGACCGGCAGCAGCAGACCGGCACCGAAACGCAGGAACGCCCAGGGCAGGAATCCGATGACGCAGAGCAGGAACCCGACGGCGAACCGGCCTGGACCGTCGAACCCGTGCGGCAGCCTGCGCGCCAGCAGCGAGGCGAAAATTCCGACCACGGCCCACACGGCCAGGCACATGGCCGCGACCACAGCGGGCAATCCGTAGTCCTGCAATAAGATCACGCTGGCATAACTCATCATGGTGATCGCGCCGGCGCCCATCGCGAACGCCGCCACGGAAGCCCCCAGCAATCCCGGCAGCCGGAAGATCCGCAGATCCAGCATCGGGTCCTTGCCGCGCCATTGCTGCCAGCCGAAAACCAGGAGCAGCAGACCGCCGGCGGCCAAAGCGGCGAGCACGCCCCATTGCCCCCAGCCGCGGCGTCCTTCGGTCAACCCGGTCAAGATCAGTGCCAAGGCCGCAGCCAACAGCAAGGCGCCGGTCCAGTCGACGGGCCGGGGTTCTGCAGCTTTCGATTCGGCGAGGCGCAGCCGCCCCCAGATCGCCAGGGCCGCCCCGCTGACCGCCATCACCGCATAAGCCAAGTACCAGATCCCGGCATCCGAGGTGATCGCACCGAGCATCGGCCCGAGCGCGATGCCCAAGGACACCGCAGCGCCCCAGACCCCCATCGCTTTGGTCCGTTGCACCGCATCGGCAGCTCCCGCGGCGATCAGCGCCGCGCTGCAGGAGATCATCGCCGCAGCGCCGAGCCCTTGGACCACCCGGCCGGCAATGAAGATTGCCGCGGCCGCACCGGGCGGCACCGCCGCGGCGGCGAAACACAGCAGCGAGCCAGCGGTTCCCAACATTGTGCCCAGCAGGAAGACCCGGCGCCGGCCCCACTCATCGCCCAGCGATCCGCTGGCAATCAGCGCCACCGCCAACCCGAGCGAGGTCGAACTCAGGATCCAGGACTGCTGTGCGGCATCCGCGCCGAGCAGTCGGCTCAGCGTCGGGGTGCTGGACAGCGGACCGGTGAACAGGACCAAAGCAAGCAACGTCCCGGCTGCGGCGACGGCCAGCCCGGGAACCCTCGCCAGTTTGGCCCTCGTCTGCCCGGCCGGATCCGGACCGCCGGAGGCAGAACCCGGTAGCGACATGCTGCCCTCACTTTCGGCGATGCACCGTGGCTCATCGGCTCAGTGGTTCGTGGGGTGAACTAAATTAGCGAAACCGTAGCATGAAGTTCGCTCAACGAATCAAAATGCCCAGCCGATCCGGAGGAAACCCATGCCCGGCCCCGGTTTTCCGGCATCCGGGCGGTGGCGGGACCGTGGTCAAACTCGCCGAGGTGTCCGGCCGGATCACCGCATGAACCCCGGTCGGGGCCGGCGGTGCACTCAGTCGCGGAACTCCTCCGGAACATTGTCCCGCGGCAACTCGTAACGGCCCAGCTTCGGCCCGAGCCAGGCTTTGACCACCGCGTCCCAGCGCTCCGGGTCCACGTTCCATTCCCGGGTGTGCGCCGCGGCATCGAATTCGACGAAATCGACCAATTCCGGATTGCGCCGGGCCAATTCCGCGGACGGACCGTACGGCACGAAATCGTCGTCCTTGCTGTGCAGGATCAATGTCGGCGTCCGCAGCTCCTGGGCCCGGCTGACCCAGTCCAGGCTTTTCAAATCCAGCGGCGCGGCGAGCCCGGTGATCCGGCGGCCCAGCGGATGGCTCAGGATCAGCTGGCCATACCGGCCGATCGCCGCCGGAACCCGGTTCACCGTGGCCTGATGGGCCAGCACATCGACCCAGTTGATCACCGGCCCGTCCAGCACCAGGGCCAGGACATTGCGCCGGTAGCGGCTCCGGTCCAGCAACTGCAGTGAAATCGCACCACCCATCGAATAGCCGAAAAGCACCACGTCTTTCGCTCCGTGCTGCAAAGCGTATTCGATCCCGGCTTCCAGATCGCGCCACTCGGTCAGGCCCAAGGAATAACGGCCGTCTTCGGCGTCCGGAGCATCGCCGTCGTTCCGGTAGGACATCAACAGGCAGGTCATGCCCAAATCCTGCGTGGTCCGCACCGCACGCAAACCTTCCGAACGCTGCACTCCGCGCCCGTGCACCATGATCGCCCAGGTCGGAATCTCGGTGCCGGGATTCGGCTGGATCACCCAGGCCGGGGCCGGGCCCACCGGCAAGTCGATCAGCACGTCCTGGGCCGGCAGTCCGAGCTCCGCGGGGCTGCGGTAGAGCGCTCCGGTCCAACGGCCGCGGAGCGCTTCGTGCAGGTTGCCGGCGAGCACCCGGTCGACCACTCTGGTCACCGTGCCTTCGCGGGGCACATAGGAACGGATCGGCCCGATCCGGGCGAATCCAGTGCCTCCGGTGAAACTCAGGCCGTACCAGCCGTCCACGATCGTCTCTTCGGTTGCCGGGAACACGATGTGGAGTTCGTCGGCTTCCCGGAGCACCGCGAGAATCGGCAGGTCCTCCGGCTGCACCCGCTCCGGCGTGACCACCCGGCGAGCGAAATAGCCGGCCAGGGCAGAGCCTCCTGCCGCAGCGAGCGAAAGCGCTCCGGCGCCGGCCGCCGCTCCGAGGGCCGCCCATTTGAGCCAGCCGCCCGCCGTGCCTGTGTGATCCGGATCCTGGACAGCCGCCATGCGTCCATTCTCGCCGAGTTCGCCGGCGCCGTCGAGTCGACACAGCGGGCCGAGCCGATACGCTTGTGCCATGACTGAACGCATCATCATCCTCACCGAAGCCGCACTGGCCGCCATCGATGTGGAAAACATCACCGGGCTCTACGAAGACGGGGAGCAGATCGAGCTGACCGTGCTGGTTCCTGCGGACGTCCGGCGGAACTTGCTCGTGGATGTGATCGACCAATTGAGCCTGTGGGACATTCCCGCCGCGCTCAAGGAGATCAGCGGCCGGCAGAGCGCCGAAGAGGCACGCAGCCAGGCAGTGCAGACGCTGCAGACATCGGTCGCCGCGCTGGAAACCAGCGGCGCAACGGTGTTCGGGAAAATCTTGGACGGCGACGCGGTGGCCGGGCTGGTCGCCGAGGTCCAGTCGAGCAGCGCGCGCCAAGCGGTGGTGATCACCGAACCGCATGCCGTGGAGGACACCTTCCGCACCGATTGGGCCACTCAGGCGCAAACCAAGCTCGGCCTGCCGGTGCTGCATTTGTATGCCGGTTCGGGATTTATTGGCGACTCCTGAGCGTTAACCGGACATGACTGATTCGAATGCTGGCTACTTCCAGAACAGCTACACCCCCGCCGTGGTGAAAACCGATGCGCAGTGGCGGGCCGAACTCAGCCCGGAGGAATACCGGGTACTCCGCGAATCCGGAACCGAACGCGCTTACACCGGCGAATACACCGATACGCATACCGAAGGCGTCTACCAGTGCCGGGCCTGCGGCGCGGAGTTGTTCCGCAGCAAGGAAAAGTTCGATTCGCACTGCGGCTGGCCGTCGTTCTTCGCCCCCGCCGAAGAAGGCACCGTGCGTTACATCCACGACCGGTCGATGGGCATGGACCGGGTCGAAGTGCGTTGCGCGAACTGCGATTCGCATTTGGGCCACGTGTTCGAAGGCGAAGGCTACGGCACCCCCACGGACAAGCGGTACTGCATCAATTCCCTGTCCATGAAGCTGGTGCCCGCAGAGTGATTCGGCAAGCCACCGTCGGATAAGCACCGAATCGAAATACCGCCTGCAGGCCCCGGCCAGGCAGGCGGTATTTTCATGCCCGGCGGGCCACCGCGCCGCCGTTTCGGCCGAGCGCCTGCACTGCTCGTGGTCAGAGCCGCGGCAGAGAGCTTTAGCAACAGCATCACTTATCTTTCCAAGCATTCAGGCATAAGATTTGATGATCCCTTGTTACGGTGTAAAGAAATCATCAAGAACACCTGAAAGGACCGAGCCATGACCCAGACTGTGACTGCCCCGGAAAGCATCGCCCCTACCAGTGCGCCAGACCTCGAGGCGATTGCCCATGGCTCGGCTTGGTTGCAGCTCAAGCGCGCAGCAACTGAACTGCAGGGCCTCCAAATCAAGGACGGATCGGTTCCGGAAGCGGCGGATCTGCCCCGGGCCGGCGAATTGGTCGCCGCGATCACCGCCTCGGTCGAAGCCCTCGCCCCGAGCTTCCCGCACGATGCCGAGTACCTTTCCTTGCTGGTGGAGGATTTCCGGCGCTGGGCCGCGACCGGCTTCGGCGTGCCGGATTTCCTCGACTCGTTGCTGGCATTCCAACCGCAAGCGCACCGGATCGACGGCTTGGGTCACCTCGTGGTCTTCCCGATGTACACCCAGAACGGTTCGAGCAACCGCTTCGTCGAAGCAGTGCTGATCAAGGTCGTCTGGCCGGAGTTCATCGCTGAGCTGGAAGCCGGCGCCTATTCCAACCGGCTCTTCGTACCGATCAATTTCATCGATTTCACGCCCGGCTACGACACGAACTCCGCGGTGCTGTTCCCGGAGTCGGTCGCGGTGCGGGAAACGCCGAAGTTCACCTGGGGCGCGATCTTCCAAGACCGCGAGGCTGCCCGGTTCCGCAAAGTGCTCAAGGCCGCAGCGGAAATCACCTCTCTGGAGCTGCCCGCCGATGCCGCGGAGTTCCTCGATGACCAGAAGCTCACCCAGGAAACCTTCGTGATGTGGGACCTGATCCATGACCGCACGCATATGCGCGGCGATTTGCCCTTCGATCCGTTCATGATCAAGCAGCGGATGCCGTACTTCCTGTACTCCTTGGAGGAGCTGCGCTGCGATCTGACCGCGTTCAGCGAATCGGTGAAGCTCGAAAAGGACGAAAACGCCTCCGAAGACGTGCGCAAATACGCCAAATTGGTCCAGTACGCGGTGATTTTCGACCGGATTTTCCGCTTCGCGATCACCGGTTCCCGGGTGCGCAATTATGACGGACTCGGCGGCCAGCTGCTCTTCGCCTGGATGCACCAGCACCATGTGCTGCACTGGACCGACACCAAACTGACCATCGACTGGGACGAGGTCGCCGACGTCGTCGTGGCACTGGGCGAGAAGATCCACGATCTGTACTGGCGGTCCATCGACCGGCCGAAGACCGCGCACTGGTTGGCTGCGTATGAACTGGTTTCGGAAACCGTGACGCCGAACCCGGCTTCGGTCTGGGCCAAGGGCCCGGACGCGCTGCCGCTCAACGAACCGCCGCGCGCACTCACCGATCAGGTGCTCGACGACGAATTCCCGCTCTCGATGTTCTATGAAGCGTTGGAAAAGAAGATGCGCACCGTGATCGAATCCACCACCGGAATTACCGGCAAGGACAGCATCGCCGATCCGGCCGGCACGGCAGAGACAATGGGGGCATGAAGAATATTCTGATCGCCGGCGGCTCCTCGGCCGCCGGCGTTGCCACCGCCAAGGTCTTCGTTGCGGCCGGGCACCGGGTGCTCACCGTCGGCTCCTCGGCCGAGCGGATCGCCGCCGCTGCCGGCATCAGCGGCGCGGTGGCGATGGTCGCCGATCTCTCCAGCGCCGACGACGTGGCGCGTCTGCACGCAGAAATCGCGGCGAAATACGGCCCGGTCCACGGACTCGCCCACCTGGTGGGCGGTTGGCGCGGCGGCGGCTCGATTCCGGAACAGGACGACGCCGATTGGGACTTCCTGTCGAACAACGTCATCCAGACCTTGCGGCTGACCAGCCGCGAGTTCTTCACCGAGCTGGTGGAGAATTCCGGCCGGCTCGCCATCGTCTCCTCGACTGGCCTCGCCAAGCCGACGGCGTCGAACGCCAACTACGTCGCGGCCAAAGCCGCAGCCGAAGCCTGGACGCTGGCGCTTGCCGACGGCTTCGCCAAAGTAGTCGAAGGCCGCAATTCCGCGGCCGCAGCCGCCGTCATTTTCCGCGTCAAGGCGCTTTTGACCGAAGAAATGAAAGCCGCGCAACCGGAGCGCAAGTTCCCGGGCTACACGCACGTCGATGAACTCGCGGCCAGCATCTATGACTCCTTCACCGGAGCCACTGCCGAACTCAACAGCAGCATCATCAGTCTCGGATAGCGTTTTGCATCTGCGATAGCCTTTTGGCAGTCGAAACGCTATCGAAACGACACAACGCTATCCCAAACGCATCAACCCGAGGACATCACTGTGACCGAACCACTCCATGACAAGAAGCTGCGCGGATTCGCCTCCGACAACTATGCCGGCGTGCATCCCGAAATCCTCGCCGCGCTGGCCATTGCGAACGAAGGCCATCAGGTTTCCTACGGCGAAGACGTGTACACCGAAAAGCTGGCCGAAGTGTTCGAAAAGCACTTCGGACCATCGCTTTCGGGCCAGGAGATCGAGGTCTATCCGGTGTTCAACGGCACCGGAGCGAACGTGCTCGGCCTGCAGGCCATGCTGCCGCGTTGGGGTGCCGTGATTGCGGCGAAGACCGCGCACATCAACCTAGATGAGGGCGGCGCCCCGGAACGGGTCGGCGGGCTGAAGCTGCTCACCGTGGAAACCCCGGACGGCAAGCTCACCCCCGCGTTGATCGACCAGGAAGCTTGGGGCTGGGGCGACGAGCACCGGGCCCAACCGCTGGTGGTGTCGATCACCCAGGTGACCGAATTGGGCACCTGCTACACGCCGGAAGAGGTCAAGGCGATCGCCGACCACGCGCACGAACGCGGCATGCTGCTGCACATGGACGGCGCCCGGTTAGCCAATGCGGCAGCCTCACTCGGTGTGCCGTTCAAAGCCTTCACCACCGATGCTGGCGTGGACGTGCTCTCCTTCGGCGGCACCAAGAACGGCATGATCTTCGGTGAAGCCGTGGTGCTGCTGAATCCTGCGGCAGCGCCCGGCATGAAATTCCTGCGCAAGCTCAATATGCAGCTCGCCTCGAAAATGCGCTTCATTTCGGCCCAGTTCATCGCACTGCTCGACGGCGACCTCTGGCTCCGTTCGGCAGCGCACGCCAATGCGATGGCAGCCCGGCTGCGCGCCGGAATCGATCAGATCCCGGGCGTCGAAGCGAGCCAGCGAACCCAGGCCAACGGGGTCTTCGCGATCCTGCCGGACGGCGTCGCCGACCGGGTCCGGGAGAAGTTCCGCTTCTACGATTGGGACGAGGCCCGGCGCGAAGTGCGTTGGATGTGCTCCTTCGACACCACCGAAGCAGACATCGACGCTTTTCTGGCCGCGATCCGAACCGAAGTTTCGAACAAAAGCAACGGCGCCGACTGAGCTCCGGCGGCGCGCCTGAGCCTAATTGTCGGTGCCCGGGCATAGTCTGCGAGGGTGAGCGCGCTAGCACAGGTACCCTCAGACTTCCTGACTGCCTTAGGAACACTGCGACAAGCAACGTGTCGCAGTGAATTGCGGTTGGAAGAAATCCCCGCGCCGTCCCGGCTCGCACCCTACGCGGTGGCCCTCGGAGCCGAAGTTTTCACACCCGGAGTCGCTCCTGGCCAAGAGCCCGACGACGCCGATGAATTGGCCACTGGGCGATTTATTCTGCTGCACGATCCGGAGGGTTCCGCCCTCTGGGACGGGACTTTCCGGATCGTCACCTATATCCGCGCGCAGCTTGAGGCGGACATCGGCACCGATGCGATGCTCGGCTCAGTCGCCTGGACCTGGCTGGTCGAAGCCCTCGACACGCACCGCGCCGGTTACCGGGCGGCCGGCGGCACCGCCACCCGGATCCTTTCCGAAAGCTACGGCTCCTTGGCCGGGCGGCCGGATTCGATCGACATCGAACTCCGCGCTTCCTGGACTCCGGCCAGCGAAGACGTCAAGGCCCACCTGGAAGCCTGGTCGGACATGGTCTGCACCTTTGCCGGGCTCCCCCCCCTTGCCGGAAGGCGTCAGCGCCCTGCCGAATCGACGCCGGAATTGACCGTCGTTCCATCCCGGCGGCATCCGGCCGTGGCGCACCGCTCCAGCCAGCTGATGGATAAACTGGTCTCATCATGACATTCCAAGCCGATCCGGCAGATCCCATCGAAAAACGAACCCGCGACCGTTCCGCACGGCAGAGCCGTCGCGCCGATGCCCCGGCCTCGAACCACACCGTACCGCCTGCCGATGAGCCATCGGCCACGCAGACGACGACGAAAGCGACGGCGACGAAGACGAAAGCCGCAAAAGCGACGGGCAAAAAACCACCGGCCCGGAAGGTTCCGGCGCCGGAAGCCGGAAAATCCACAGCCGAACCGGCTGCTCCGACGTCGTCGGCCGCGGTTCGATCCGGAGAACCATCCGCGGAGCTCGACCTGTCCGCCTTGCCCGAGGTGATCGAACTCGATACCCCCCGAGACGGCGTGCCCTTGGTGATCAACACCCCGGAAGGACTCGAGCGGGCTGCCCGGGCGCTGGCCGCCGGCACCGGTCCCGCCGGAGTGGACGCCGAACGCGCCTCCGGTTTCCGCTACGGCCAACGTGCATTCCTGGTGCAGATCCGTCGGGAAGGAGCTGGGACCTGGTTGATCGACCCGGAGCCGTTCGACGACCTCACGAGCATCAACGAGGCGCTCGCCGGCGTGGAATGGATCCTGCACGCGGCCAGCCAGGACCTGCCCTGCCTCTCCGAGCTGGGCATGTGGCCCAGCTCGCTCTTCGATACCGAATTGGCCGCCCGGATCGCCGGTCTGCCCAAGGTCGGCCTGGCCGCCGTCGTCGAGCAGCTGCTCGGCTTCGGCCTGGCCAAAGAGCACTCGGCCGCCGATTGGTCGACCCGGCCGCTTCCCGAACCCTGGCTGCGCTACGCGGCCTTGGATGTGGAAGTCCTCGCGGAGTTGCGCGACGAACTCGTGGAACTGCTCGAAGCCGATGGAAAGCTCGAGTGGGCGGAGCAGGAATTCCAGGCGATCCTCGACGCCGGCCCGCCCGCGCCGCGGACCGACCCCTGGCGCCGCACCTCCGGAGTGCACCAACTCCGGGACCGCCGGCAGCTGGCCGTAGTCCGGCAACTCTGGCTGGAGCGTGATTCCTTGGCGCAGAACCGGGACGTCGCCCCGGGCCGCTTGCTGCCGGATTCAGCCCTGGTGGCAGTGGCCCGGGCAATGCCGGACACCGTGCCGCAACTTTTGGCGACCTCGGGTTTCCACGGCCGTGCCGCGCAACGCGAAGCACCGCGCTGGATGCGGGCGATCAACGAGGCCAAAGCGCTCAAGGAGCTGCCACCGCTGCACCTGCCCAGCAGTTCGCCGCCACCACCGCGCGCCTGGGCGGACAAAGACCCGGCGGCCGCAGCCCGGTTCGCCACGGTACGGCCTCGGCTGCTCGCGCTGGCCGAAACCCTGAACCTGCCGGTGGAAAACCTGCTCACCCCGGACTTCGTGCGTCGGATCTCCTGGCGCCCGCCGGCCGAACTCACCGAATCCGGGATCGGCGAAGCCCTGGCAGACCTGGGTGCCCGGCCCTGGCAAATCGGGCAGACGGCACCCCTGCTCGCGGAAGCATTCCGGCATCCGGATCAGCTGCCGGCCAAAGCGAACACTGCGGCAGATCCCGAGGCAACCGACTGACGTTTCGCTTGAAGGCTATGTTACCAATGAGTAACATAGCCTTAGTGGAGCGGTGTGCCAATGGAGCCCCGCCGAACTCCTGCGAGTTTTCGACAAGAGGAGCAACAGGTGAGCCCAAAGCCACGGCAAGTCCGTGAAGTAGTCTTCGTCGACGGCGTGCGGACCCCCTTCGGAAAGGCCGGCGAAAAGGGCATTTATGCCAACGTCCGGGCCGACGATCTGGTGGTCAAATGCATCCGCGACCTCATGCGCCGCAACCCTTCGTTGCCGCCGGAACGCATCGATGACGTGGCGATCGCGGCGACGACGCAAACTGGGGACCAAGGCCTCACCATCGGCCGCACCGCCGCTCTGCTGGCCGGCCTGCCGAAGTCGGTTCCCGGCTTCGCGATCGACCGGATGTGCGCCGGCGCGATGACGGCCGTGACCACCACGGCCTCAGGCATCGGCTTCGGCGCCTACGATGTGGTGATCGCCGGCGGCGTCGAGCACATGGGGCACCATCCGATGGGCTCCGGCGCCGACCCGAACCCGCGCTTCATGTCCGAACGCCTGGTCGATCCGGCTGCGCTGAACATGGGCAATACCGCGGAAAACCTGCACGACCGGTTCCCGGCGATCACCAAGGAGCGCACCGACCGCTATGCGGTCAATTCGCAGAACAAGCTCGCCGCAGCCTACGAAAAAGGCCAGATCCAGCCGGATCTGGTGCCGGTCGCGGCGTTCAAAGCCGAGGCCGGCGCTACTGAAGCGAACCCCGGACACAGCTGGCAGCTCAACACCGCAGACGAACCGCCGCGGCCCGGAACCACGATGGAAGACCTCGCCGGGCTGCGCACCCCGTTCCGCCCGCACGGCCGGGTCACTGCGGGCAACGCCGCCGGATTGAACGACGGCGCCACGGCCGCGATCCTGGCCTCGGCCGAGGCAGCCGAGGAGCTCGGACTTCCGGTCAAGATGAAACTTGTCAGCTACGGATTTGCCGGCGTCGAACCCGAAGTCATGGGCATCGGACCGGTTCCGGCCACTGAAAAGGCGCTCAAAAATGCCGGACTCAGTATCGAAGACATCGGCCTGTTCGAGATCAATGAGGCGTTTGCCGTCCAAGTCCTGTCGTTCTTGGACTACTTCGGCATCGCCGACGACGACCCCCGGGTCAACCGTTATGGCGGAGCGATTGCGGTAGGCCACCCGCTGGCCTCGTCCGGCGTCCGCTTGATGAACCAGTTGGCCCGGCAGTTCGAAGAAGACCATTCGGTCCAGTACGGCATCACCACGATGTGCATCGGCCTGGGCATGGGCGCGACCGTGATCTGGGCCAATCCCCATTTTGTCGGGCCGCATTTCGCCGGTCAGCAGGACGAAGGAGCCGCAGCATGAACCGCACCCCCGAGCAAACCATTGGCGAGCAATTCAACAAGCTCGCGGAATTGTTCCCGAACGAGGTCGTGACGCACTCTTATCTCCGCGACGTGGCACTGCCCGATGGCAGCACCTTCGCCCTGATCACCTTGGACAACGGTCTGGACCACCAGCGCCCTACCACGCTGGGTCCGAACACCTTGGTGGAATTGGGCACCCTGCTCGAAGCACAGCGCGAACGGGCCGCCCGGGGCGAGATCGTCGGCGTCGGCGTGACCGGGAAGCCTTATTTCCTGGTGGCCGGTGCGGATCTTTCCGCGGTCGGCTCGCTCGGCGAACGCGAACAGGGCAAATGGATGGCGCAGCTGGGCCATGAGGTTTACCGGACCCTGAACGAGCTGGAGGTGCCTAGTTTCGTCTTCATCAATGGACTGGCGCTCGGCGGCGGACTGGAAATCGCGCTCAACGCCAATTACCGCACGGTGTCCACGGGCGCCGGAGCACTCGCTTTGCCCGAGGCCTTCCTCGGTCTCGTTCCAGGATGGGGCGGCGTTTACTTGCTGCCGCGGCTGATCGGTCCGGAGAACGCGGTTACCGTGATGGTGGAAAACGCCTTGAACAACAACCGCACGACCTCCGGGCCGCAGGCCTTCCGCCTGGGCATCGCCGATGCCTTGTTCGAACCCGCTGATTTCCTCGAGCAGTCCATCGCCTGGGCGGCCAAGGTCATCTCCGGCGAAATCACCGTGCAGCGGCCGAACGCGGTTTCGGATCCGTTGACCGAAACCCAGTCGGCAGCCTGGGATGCCGCGGTCGCCAAGGCCAAGGCGATCGTCAAGGCCAAGACCTCGAACGCCGCTCCGGCGCCATTGCGGCTCATCGAATTGTTCGAAAAGGGCAAGACCTGGAGCAAGGAGGAGTCCTTCGCCGCGGAGGACGACGCGTTGGCCGATCTGATGCAGACCGACGAATTCCGGGCCACGGTGTATGCCTTCCTCGACCTGGTGCAGAAACGGGCCAAGCGGCCCGCCGGGGCACCGGACAAATCGCTGGCCAAGCCGGTGACCAAGGTCGGCGTGGTGGGCGCCGGGCTGATGGCGGGACAGTTCTCGCTGCTGTTCGCGCGGCAGCTCAAGGTGCCGGTGGTGATGACCGACATCGATCAGGCCCGCGTGGACAAAGGCGTGGCCTACGTGCACGGCGAAGTGGACAAGCTGCTGGCCAAGAAGCGGATTTCGCCGGATGCGGCCAATCGGACCAAGGCCCTGGTCACCGGTTCGGTGTCGAAGCAGGCCTTCGCCGACGCCGACTTCGTGATCGAGGCGGTCTTCGAAGAGCTGCAGGTCAAAAAGGACGTCTTCGCGGAACTCGAAGAGATCATCTCGGAAGACTGCATCCTGGCGACGAACACCTCTTCGCTTTCGGTGACCGCGATGGCCGAAGGGCTCAAGCATCCGGAACGCGTGGTCGGCTTCCATTTCTTCAATCCGGTGGCAGTCATGCCGTTGCTGGAGATCGTGCGGGCGCCGGAAACTTCCGACGCAGTGCTCGCCACGGCATTCCAGACCGCCAAAGCGTTGAAAAAGAATGCCGTGCTGGTCAAGGATGCCGCAGCCTTCGTGGTCAACCGGATCCTGTTGCGCCTGATGGGCGAGATCGCCAAGGCTTTCGACCAGGGCACCGACGCGAAAACCGCGGACACCGCATTGCGTCCGATGGGCTTGCCGATGACTCCGTTCAGCTTGCTCTCGATGGTCGGCGTGCCCGTGGCGCTGCATGTTTCGGAATCGCTGCACGCTGCCTTCGGCGACCGATTCTGGGTCTCGCAGAACCAACAGCGGCTGATCGATGCCGGCAAGAAAGGCATCTGGGAAATCGGCGAGGACGGCAAGCCGTTCGTCCCGCAGGAGACCCTGGACCTGCTCGAATTCGGCGACACTCCGATCAGCGGCGAAGAACTGCTCACCCGCACCCAGGACGCCTTGGCCGAGGAAATCGGCTTGATGCTCGATGAGGGCGTCGTCGCAGCGGCCGAGGACATCGACCTGTGCATGATCCTCGGCGCCGGTTGGCCGATGTACTTGGGCGGCATCACGCCGTACCTGGACCGGGTCGGGGCTTCGGAACGGGTCAACGGCAAGCGGTTCCACGCTCCGGGAGTCGCTTCCCGGGCCTAGTCCCCCGCGATGAGCGTTGACTTATGGCTGGTTTGGGCTTCTGATACCAGCCATAAGTCAACGCTCGTCCGTTTTAAGGCCGGGCGGAGTATTGGTGTTCCGGCCGCCCCGCGGTTCCGTAGCGCAACGAGACTTCGACCGCGCCGTCCTCGACCAGGGCGGAGAGGTAACGTTGCGCCGTGGCCCGGGAGATGCCGACGTCGGACGCCACCTCCGCTGCGGTGCGCTTGAGCGCACCGGCCCGCTCCAGCGAGCCGACGACTGCCTGCTCGGTCACCGAACGCGGTTTGGCCGCGCTGTCCACCGGATGCAGTTGCCGCAGCGCCCGCTCCAGACCTTCCTGGTCGATGCTGCCGACGGCGCTGAGCAACCGCCGGTAACGCGCGTATCCGCGCAGCTTGGCAGTCAGCACTTCAGCGCCGAAGGGTTTGATCAGGTAGCCCAGGGCGCCGCGCCGGATCGCCTTGTGCACCGAGTCGGAATCGCTCGCCGCGCTCAGCACCATCGCGTCCACGTCGAGATTCCGGAGCACGTCCAAGCCGTTCCAATCCGGCAAATACACATCGATCAGCACCAAGTCCGGACGCAACGAGGCCACCGCCCGCAGGGCTGCCTCGCCGCCGCCCACCGGTTCGAGCGCGATGAACCCCGGCGTCGCCTCGACGTAGGCATAGTGCAGCCGCGCCACATGGAAATCGTCGTCGACGATCAATACCCGAAAATCCTCAGTCAACCTGGCCCCCCATGATTGTCTCTTCCAAAACCCGTTCCATCCGGGCAACGAAAACCGCGCCCGGACCACCGGGCGTCCCGGCGGAAAGCAACCGCAATTCACCGCCGCCCAGCCGTGCCAATTGCCTGGCCAAGCCCAGACCGATGCCTTCGCCCCGGCCGGCGGAGTAGCCGGCACCAGCGCTGGAAATCCCCTCTTCGAACAGGCTGCCGCGCAGCTGTTCCGGAATCCCGTCGCCGGAGTCGGAGACCGTCAGGTGCAAGGTGCTGCGGTCGCTGAGCAACTCGACCTCCACCCAGCGGTCCGGCGAGGTGCCCTGCACCGCTGCCGTGATCGCATTGTCCACCAGATTTCCCAGGACCGTGGTGACGTCCTGGGCGTCCGCCAACGGGCTGTGCAGCAAGGTGTTCTGCCCCAGCCTCAAATTGACGCCGCGCTCGGCGGACTGGGTGCTTTTGGCACCCAAGAAGGCCAGTAGGAAGGTGTCTGTGAGCAACCCCCCGTTTTCCAAAGGATACTTCAACGGGCCGGTTTCCAAGGTCCGGCGCAAGTAGGCGGAAGCTTCGGCCGGCTGTCCGATGTCCAACAGGCCGGACACCGCATGCAGGCGGTTCGCGAATTCGTGCCGTTGCGCGCGCAAGGCCTGGCTCAGCGTCCCCACCGCATCCAATTGCCGGCTCAGTTCCTGGACGTCCGTTCGGTCGCGGACCATCACGACCCAGCCCAGATCCTGCCCGGAATGGATCACCTTGCGGACCGACACGATCAGCACGGTGGCGCCGACCAGCATCTGAGCGCTCTCCTGGCCGGATTCCTGTTCCAGTAGCGCCAGCATCGCCGGCGGGAAATCCAATTCGGTCAACGGTTGGCCCGCCGCCTCCGGAAGGTTCAGCAACCGCTTGGCTTTGTCATTGCAAATGGTCAGCCTGCGGTCCGCGGATACCCCGATCACTCCTTCGTCGACCCCGTAGAGCACCACTTCCTGGTCTTTCACCAATTCGCCGATCTCCTCCGGTTGCAGGCCCAATGTCACCTTGCGCAACCGCCGCATCAACAACGCCGAGCCGCCGGCGCCGAGCAGCACCGCGAAACCGGCGACCGCGACGATCGGACCCACCGAAAGCCACATCGCGTCGAGGATGTCCGTGGTCGAATATCCGACGCTGACTTCACCGACGATCTCCCGGTCCGCGGCATACACCGGGACCTTGGACCGCACCGACGGACCGAGCGTGCCGACCTCCTGGACCGTGACCTCCTCGCCGCTCAACGCGGCGCTGGGGTCGGTGCTGACCATCTCGCCCAACCGGGACGGATCCGGATGCGCCAGCCTGATCCCATTGCGATCGGTGACCACCACGAAAAGCGCATCGATCCGGGCCCGGACTACTTCGGCATGGGCCTGCACCGGACCGGCCGGCAGGGTACTCGGATCCGGCGGTGTCCGGTCGGCATCCAGAATCCGCTTCAGGTCCTCGTCTTCGGCCAGGCTCTGCGCCACGGCCAGAGTCTTGGCGCCGACTTCGGCGACCAGCCGCTGGTACGTCAACCACCCGTAGATGCCGCTGGAGAGCAGCATGATCAACAAGATGATCGCAATCTGTTGGATCAACAATCGGCTGGAAAAGCTCATCCCACCCGGTTTCGGCAAGCTGCGCCGCCGCCGGGCGAAGGCATCGAGAATACCCACTCCATGCCCCTTTGCACCGCAGTCGATCCCGGAAAGTTTTCTGCGCCAATAGTATGCGCAATACCGGACCCTGACGATCTGCTCGCGCACAAGCGGATCAAAGCGCGTAATGAGCAGAATCCGGATTTGCGCACACAACCATTGCCGGACCGCATCCGCGGCCTAGGCTCATCCCAGCTTTGCATGTGACTCAGCACACATTTCTGAAAGAAAACTGAACGAAAGGACAAAGATGTCCATGAGCACTCCATTGATCGAACTGCGGAACGCCACCAAACGTTTCCCCAAAACCGGCGGTGGCATCCACACTGCGATCCGCGAGGTGAACCTGCGCGTCGAGCCCGGCGAGTTCGTCGCCCTGGTCGGCCCCACCGGCTGCGGGAAGTCGACCGCGCTCTCCTTGATCTCCGGCCTGCAACCGGCTTCCGAAGGCGAAACCCGGGTCCGCGACCAAGTCGTCGAAGGGATCCCGGAAGGCATCGGATACATGTTCCAGACCGACGCCACCCTGCCCTGGCTCACGGTCCTCGACAATGTGGCCTCCGGGCCGCGCTATCGCGGCATCGGCAAGGCCGAAGCCCGGGAAAACGCCAGGGATTGGGTACAACGGGTGGGTCTGGCCAAGTTCGAAGGCTATTATCCGCACCAGCTCTCCGGCGGCATGCGCAAACGCGTGGCTTTGGCACAAACCCTGGTCAACAACCCGGAAATCATCTTGATGGACGAGCCGTTCAGCGCCCTCGATGTGCAGACCCGGCAGTTGATGCAAGCCGAACTGCTGCGGCTGTGGTCCGAGGCCGAGTCCGATTCCGCGGTGATCTTCGTGACCCACGACTTGGAGGAATCCATCGTGCTGGCCGATCGCGTCGTGGTGATGACCGCGAGCCCGGCCTCGATCAAGGCCGACTTCGCGGTCGATCTGCCCCGGCCCAGGGATGTCGAAGAGATCCGGCTGACTCCGGAATTCCTGGACATCTACCGCCAGGTCTGGGACAGCCTGCGCGAAGAAGTCGAAGTCGCCCGCGCCGCCGTCGCGGTCGCCGGTTGAGCGCGGAGGATCAAACCATGACAAGCATCATCACGCGCCCACCGGTGCTCGCTCAGGAAACCGAACAGGACCTGATGAACCGGGTCCGGGCCAATGCCCGGAACACCAGGCTGCGGATCTGGGGGCTTCGCGCCGCCCTGGTCGCGATCTGGTTGGGCAGCTGGGAGATCACGGCCAATATCGTCGGGCTCAGCGGGACATTTTTCATCTCCCGGCCCTCCTTGATCTGGGAACGGCTGGTCCAGTGGTTCACCGTCGGCACCCCGGTGGGCAGCATCTGGGAGAACATCGGCTACACGGTTTCCGCAGCGGTGCTGGGCTTCATCCTCGGCACCATTACCGGCATCGTCGTCGGCGTGTTCTTGGGCCGGAACCGGTTCCTGGCCGAAGTCCTGGCCCCGTTCATCAAAGCATCCAATGCGATCCCCCGGATCGTGCTTGCCGCCTTGTTCATCATCTGGTTCGGCAGCGGAATCAACTCCAAAGTCGCCACGGTCTTCGTGCTGGTCTTCTTCGTGATCTTCTTCAACGCTTTCACCGGCGCCCGGGAAGTCGACCAGAACGTGATCAACAACGCCAGGATCCTCGGCGCGAGCAAACGCAAAGTGCTCACCTCGATCGTGCTGCCGAGCGCCACGAGCTGGATCCTTTCTTCCATGCACACCGCCTTCGGCTTCGCGTTGATCGGCGCGATCGTCGGCGAATACGCCGGCGCGAAGCGCGGCATGGGGCTGCTGATCAACCAGTCGCAAGGCTCCTTCGACACCGCCGGGATCTTCGCCGGCATGATCATCGTCACGGTGATCGCACTGCTCGCCGAGTGGATCCTCACGGTGGCGGAAAACAAACTTCTGAAATGGAAACCGTCGCAATCCGGTTCCCACACGAAAGGACTCTGATGGAAATCCGCAAACTCTACCGTGCTGCACGAACCGGCCGTCGGCTGAAACTGGCCGGCGCCGCTCTGATCGCTGCAGCAGTCTTGTTCAGCACCGCCGCCTGCGGCGGGAATGCCGGCGGGAACGGCAACAGCCCAGAAGTCTCGATCATGGTCGGCGGCTTGAACAAGGTGATCTACCTGCCGGCCAAGTTGACCGAACAGCTCGGCTACTTCAAAGACGAGGGGCTCAACGTCACGCTGCTCGAGGAGCAGTCCGGGGCGAACTCGACCAATGCGGTGCTCGCCGGGCAGGTCAACGGCGCGGTCGGTTTCTACGACCACACGATCATGGTCCAGCCGAAAGGGCAGTGCATCCAATCCGTGGTGCAATTCGCCAACATCCCCGGCGAAGCGGAGGTGATTTCCACCAAGAACGCGGCGGCTTACCAATCCATGAAGGACCTGGAAGGCAAAAACCTCGGGATGACCTCCTTCGGCTCGTCCACCGACTTCCTGACCCAGGCGCTGGCCGGCCAGGCCGGAGTGCAGAACTACACTCCGGTCAAAGTCGGCGCCGGACCCACGTTCATCGCGCAGTTGCAGCAGGGCAGCATCGATGCCGGGATGACCACCGACCCCACGATCGCCCAGCTGGAAAGCAGCGGCGAAGGCAAAGTACTGGTGGAAATGCGCACCGCGGACGGCACCAAGGCCGCGCTCGGCGGGCTCTACCCGGCGTCCTCGCTCTACATGAGCTGCGACTACGTCCAGAAGAACCCGGAGACCGTGCAGAAACTCGCCAATGCCCTGGTCAAGACGCTGCGCTACATCAATGCCAATGACGCTGCGACGATCGCTGCGAAAATGCCTGCGGATTACGCCGCTGCAGGCAAGGAACTCTACGAAAAATCGGTCAACGATTCAAAGGGCATCTTCAACCAAGACGGAAAAATGGATCCGGAAGGAGCCAAAAACGTGTTGCGGATCCTGGATACCTACGCCGCGGACCTCAAAGGCAAGGGCGGCTCGATCGACATGTCCAAAACCTACACCACGCAATTCGTGGACAAGGTCCCGGCCGGCTGAACTAGCCTGACGAGTTGAACCGGCCCGGCTTCCCCGTCGAGCGGCCAGTTCTGCAGGTTCTCCGGGCCGGATAACCTGCAGAGCTGGCCGCTCGGCCGCAGGAATCAGAACAACGCGACCTTCGGCGTCTTCGGGAAGATCAAGTCCAGCGCGGACAGGTCCGCGGCGCTCAGTAGCACCGAGGCGGCCTGCGCATTGGCCCGGACCTGCTCGGGCTTGGTCGCCCCCGCGATCACACTACCGACCCCGGGTTGGGCGGCCAACCAGGAGAACGCGAGGTCCAGCTCGCTCACCCCGCGCTGCTTCGCGAATTCGCTGAATTCCTGCAATTGGCCCCAGTCCGCGTCGGTGAGCAGGTTGGTCCGTGAATGCGTGAGCCGACTGCCCTCCGGAGCCTGGCCGGCCCGGTATTTTCCGGTGAGCAGACCATTAGCCAGCGGGAAATACGGCAGCACGCCCAGGCCGAATTGCCGGGCGGCCGGCAGCACTTCGAGTTCCGCGCGGCGATCCAAAAGGTTGTAATGGTTCTGGGCCGAGATGAACGGGGCATAACCGCCGATCTGGGCCTCGTAGGCGGCCTGGGCGATTTGCCACCCGGTCTGGTTGGAGTGCCCGAGGTAGCGGACCTTTCCAGCCCGGACCAGATCGTCCAACGCGGCCAGGGTCTCTTCGATCGGGGTCACCCCGTCCGGGCTGTGGTACTGGTACAGGTCGATCCACTCGGTGCCCAAGCGGCGCAAAGATGCTTCTGCCGCCTTGACGATATAGCGCCGGGATCCGCGGGCCGACCAGTCCGCTCCGTTGACCCCTTTGGCGTCCAAACCGAACTTGGTCGCGACCACTACGTCGTCGCGCCGCCCGCTCAGGGCCTTGCCCAGCATCTCCTCGCTGACCCCCGGCGTTTTGCCGTAGACATCGGCGACGTCGAAAAGCGTGATTCCGGCGTCGATCGCAGCGTGCACGACGGCGTCGGTGCCGGCCTGGCTCTCGGTCACGGTTCCGGGCCGGCCCAGATTGTTGCAGCCCAGTCCGACGGTGGAAACGATGAGTCCGGAATTGCCCAGCGGGCGGTAATCAGTCATGGCTCCAGACTACTAGTCGGCAATCGGGTGGAAACTGGAGGTCCGGCGAAAAGTAAATGAATGTGATTCTGCTCACAAGAATTTGCTACCCGTTGGACAGCTGACCGAGGACGCTGGACGAATGACTGATTCAGCCCGTCTCAAAGGGAACGTCCTCGGCACAGCCGGTGTCGCCCTGATGGTGATCGCCGCCGCCGCACCGCTCTCGGTTCTCGCCGGAGTCGCACCGCTGGCATTGAGCATCGGCGGCATCGGCACACCAGTCGTCTACCTGGTCGCCGGAGCGGTGCTCGGCTTGTTCGCGGTCGGATTCATCGCCATGGTGCCCTTCGTCCGTTCCACCGGAGGCTTTTACGGCTTCATCGCGGCGGCATTCGGCAGGCGGGCCGGAGTCGGCGCCGCGATCGTGGCGGTGGTCTCCTACAACGCCTTGCAGATCGGGCTCTACGGCCTGCTCGGCGCCCAGGCGAGTTTGATGTTCCGGAATCTGTTCGGTTGGGACGTGCCTTGGATCCTGCCGGTACTGGCCACCATCGCGGTGGTCTGGTTCCTGGGCTTCCGCGGCATCAACACCGGTGCGCGGGTGCTGGCCCTGGTGCTCGCCGCCGAGACCGCGATCCTGGCCCTGCTCGCGGCAGCGATCTTGTTCCGCGGCGGAGCCAACGGCATCGGCCTCGAGTCCTTCTCGCCCGAAGCGATTTTCGCCCCCGGGATGGCGGTCATCCTGACCGTGGCGTTCGCGGCCTTCCTGGGCTTCGAATCCACCGCACTGTACCGCGAGGAAGCCAGGAACCCGAACCGCACGATACCGCGCGCAACCGTGGTCGCGATCGCCTTTCTGGCCCTGTTCTATTCCTTCATCACCTGGTCGATCGTGCAGGGTTTCGGCGCTGCCGAAGTGCAAGCCATTGCCGGCGAAGAATTGGAAGGTCTCTTCTTCGGCGCGATGGAAATCTACCTGGGCCCCTGGGCCTCGGCCGCAATGTCCATTCTGATCGTGATCAGCATCTTCGCCTCGCAGCTGGCGATCCACAATGCCAACAACCGATACTGCTACAGCCTGGCCAAAGACGCGATCCTGCCGCCCTTGTTCGGCAAGGTGCATCCGACGTTCCGGACTCCCTACGTGGCTGGCCTGCTGCAATCCGCACTGGCCTTGGTCATCGTGCTCAGTTTCGCTGCGGCCGATGCAGACCCGTTCCTGCAGCTGATGCTCTGGATCAACTCGCCCGGCCTGGTCGGGATCAGCAGCTTGCAGGCGCTGACCGCGATCGGCGCAGTGGTCTTCTTCGCCAAACGCCGGAGTTCCGATTCCCGTCCGGCCGTGATCATCTGCTCGGCGATCGCCGCCCTGTGCCTGATCGCCACGACTACGACCCTGATCCTCACCCTGGCGACCTTCACCAATGCGGACTTCGGCACCAACGCGGTCTTCGTCGCGATCACTCCGCTGAGCTTCCTGCTCGGCTTCCTTTTCCTCGGCCGCCCGAAACGGGCCGCCGCAGTTCTGCCCGATCAGCCCGGCACGGAACCGCGCGAGACTTCGGCCAGCGACGCTTCGCCGAGCGACGTTTCGCGCAACGGGGCATCCCAGCCCAAGCCTTGAGCCTTGCCGCGCCAAACCGCATCGCGGCCGTCGAATGGCGGCACCCCGGCAAGCACGTCCCGGTATACCGCGGCGCAGGCTTCTTCCATCCGGGAGATGACTTCTGCAGGGTAGCCGTAGCGCACCTGATGCTCGGCGAATTCATCCTCGTCGTCCACCCAGGTTCTGCCATCGGCGATGATCACGTCCAGATCCATGTCGATCAGCGTCATCTCCCAGCCGTTCCCGCGGTCCAGCTGATGCCAGTCGATTCCGGTGACGATGTCCACGTAGAGGCTGCAGTGGTCAGGATGCCGTTCATCGTAGAACGTGGCCACCCATTCGCCGGTGAACGGCACCAGCAGCACCGCCGGCGACTCGGCCAGGAAGCCCGAACCGGGTTTCGCCACGAAGGCGCCCGTGGCCTGGTGCACCCAATGCCCGATGTCATCGCTGCCCAGATACCGGCCGGGCACCGTCCAGTGCGAACAGCCGTCCCACTTCCGGTTTCGGGCGACGACCAAGTCGCCCAGTGCCGGCGCGGTGCCGAGCCCGGCGCGCTTGGCTGAGGCGGTCACAGGGTGGGCAGCTGTCCGGTATGCGTGATCTGCTGACCCGGCAACGGCCGCGCGAACGGGACCTTTGCACCGAGAACCTGCGCGACGACGTCGTGCGCCACTTTCTGCGCGGTCAGTCCGATCCGCTCCAAGACTTCTCCCCTGGTCCCATGGGCCAGGAACTCCACGGGCAGGCCCACTTCGTTCAGCGCGGTGTCCACCCCGGCCGCCCGCATTTCCTGCCGGATCCGGGAACCGACTCCGCCGGCCCGGACCCCGTCTTCGATCACGATCACGATGCGGTGCTCTGCAGCCAGCCGGACTACCGACTTCGGCACCGGCAGCACCCAGCGCGGATCGACCACGGTGGAGGAAATCCCCTGCGCACCGATCAAGTTGGACACTTGCAAGGACATTTCGCTCATCGCACCGACCGAAACGATCAGCACGTCGTTTTCCGTCGAACCGGCCGGTCGGCGGCTCAGCACGTCGACTCCGTCGTCGAGCCGGTCCAAGGCTTCCACCTCGGCGCCGACGGTGCCTTTGGAGTAGCGGAGCACACTCGGCGCATCGGCGATCTGCACCGCTTCACGCAGTTCTTCGCGCAACCGGGTGGCGTCCCGTGGCGCGGCCAGATGCAGTCCCGGCACGACCTGCAGAATCGACAGATCCCACATGCCGTGGTGGCTGGGCCCGTCCGGGCCGGTGACCCCAGCCCGGTCCAGGACCACGGTGACGCCGGCCTTGTGCAGCGCGACGTCCATCAGCAGTTGGTCGAAGGCCCGGTTGAGGAACGTCGCGTACAACGCGACCACCGGATGCAGCCCGCCATAGGCCATGCCGGCCGCAGTGGTGAGCGCATGCTGCTCCGCGATGCCGACGTCGATCACCCGGTCCGGGTGCCGCGCGGCCATTTTGTGCAGGCCCACCGGGATCAGCATCGCCCCGGTGATCCCCACGATGTCCTGCCGTTCATCCGCGATCGCGGCGATCTCGTCGCCGAACACTGACGTCCAGGACTGCCCCTTGGCAGAGTCCAGAGGCAAGCCGCTTTCCGGATCGATCACGCCCACCGCGTGGAATTGGTCTTCTTCGTTCGCCCGGGCCGGCGCATAGCCGCGTCCCTTTTCGGTCATCGCGTGCACGATGACCGGGCCGGCGAAGTTCTTTGCGGTCTGCAGTGCGGATTCCAGGGACTTCTGGTCGTGGCCGTCGATCGGGCCGATGTACTTCATGCCCAGATCCTCGAAGAGGCCCTGCGGTGCCCACCAGTCTTTGACGCCCTTTTTGGCCGCATGCAAGGACTTGTACATGAACTGGCCCAACGGGCCGCCGTTCTGCAGTTTGGCTTTGCCCCAGCCCAAGGTGCTTTCATAGGCGCGGTGCGTCCGGACCGAGTCGATCGCCGGGCGTAAGGAACGCAGGTGGTCGGCAAGGCCGCCCACGGTAGGCGCGTAGGAACGCCCGTTGTCATTGACCACGATGACTACCCTGCGGTCTTTGTCCGCGGCGATGTTGTTCAAGGCTTCCCAGGTCATGCCGCCGGTCAATGCACCGTCGCCGACCACCGCGACCACATAACGGTCGCCTTCGCCGGTGAGCTTGCGCGCCCGGGAAATCCCATCAGCCCAGGACAATGAGGATGAGGCATGCGAACTCTCCACGATGTCGTGCACCGATTCGGCGCGTTCCGGGTAGCCGGAAAGGCCACCTTGCTGGCGCAGCGTGGAGAAGTCCTGCCGTCCGGTGACCAGCTTGTGCACATAGGACTGGTGGCCGGTGTCGAAAACAATCGAGTCCCGCGGCGAGTCGAAGATCCGGTGCACCGCCAAAGTCAGTTCGACGACACCCAGATTGGGGCCGAGATGGCCGCCGGTCTGCGCCACGTTGCTGATCAGGAAATCGCGGATCTCTTGAGCCAGCTGGAGCATCTGCCCGTCGCTGAGCCGGGCAAGGTCCGCCGGATGGTGGATCGTCTCCAGAAGTCCCATCGTTCCCCATTTCCTGTGTCTGCGCTTTATGCCTCAGCTAATAGTTTACTTCGTGTCCATCTGTGCTTCGCTGCCGAACGACCGAAGGACGGCTCGCTCTGCGAGAGCCAGCCGTCCTTCGGACCATTCAGGGGTTATTTGCCGCGAGCAACGCTCAGCTGTTCGCGATCTGCCGGAGCACGTACTGCAAGATGCCGCCGTTGCGGTAGTAGTCCGCCTCGCCGGGCGTATCGATCCGCACCACGGCATCGAAAGACTTCTCGGTGCCGTCCGCCTTGGTGGCGGTGACCTTGAGGGTCTTCGGCGTCCGGCCTTCGTTGAGCTCGGTCAGACCGGTGATCGAGAAAGTCTCGGTTCCGTCCAGGCCGAGCGTAGCGGCGTTCTCGCCTTCCGGGTACTGCAGCGGGACGACGCCCATGCCGATCAGGTTAGAGCGGTGGATCCGCTCGAAGCTTTCGGTGATCACGGCTTTGACGCCCAGCAAGGCGGTACCCTTGGCCGCCCAGTCGCGGGAGGAGCCGGAACCGTATTCCTTCCCGGCCAAGACCACCAGCGGGGTGCCCGCGGCAGCGTAGTTCTGCGCGGCATCGTAGATGGTGGTCTGCGGGGCGCCGTCCTGAGTGAAGTCCCGGGTGAAACCGCCTTCGACCCCGGCTCCGTCGTTCTCCGCGGCGAGCAACTGGTTGCGCAGGCGGATGTTCGCGAAGGTGCCGCGGATCATCACTTCGTGGTTGCCACGACGGGAACCGTAGGAGTTGAAGTCCTTGCGGGCCACGCCCTTTTCCAACAAGTACTTTCCGGCCGGGCTGTCCGATTTGAACGATCCGGCGGGCGAGATGTGGTCCGTGGTCACCGAGTCGCCGAGCGTTGCCAAGACCCGGGCACCGGTGATGTCCTGGACCGGGGTCAATTCCATGGTCATGCCTTCGAAGTACGGCGGCTTCTGCACATAGGTGGAATTCGCATCCCACTCGAAGGTATTGCCTTCCGGCGTCGGCAGGCTCTTCCAGCGGTGGTCGCCTTCGAAGACCGAAGCGTAGCTGTCGACGAACATCTCTTTGTCGATCGAGTCGTCCATGACCTGTTGGACTTCGACCGGGTTCGGCCAGATGTCGCGCAGGAAGACGTCGTTGCCGGCTTCGTCCTGGCCCAGCGGGTCGACGTCGAAATCGAAGTCCATGGACCCGGCCAGGGCGTACGCGATGACCAGCGGCGGCGAGGCCAAATAGTTCATCTTCACGTCCGGATTGATCCGGCCTTCGAAGTTCCGGTTGCCGGAAAGCACCGCAGTGACGGCCAGGTCGTTGCCCTGGATCGCGGCGGAGACCTCTTCTTCCAGCGGCCCGGAGTTGCCGATGCAGGTGGCGCAGCCGTAACCGACGGTGAAGAAGCCGAGCTTCTCGAGGTAGGGGTTCAACCCGGACTTCTCGTAGTAGTCGGTGACCACTTTGGAGCCGGGCGCCACCGAGGTCTTGACCCAGGGCTTGGAAACCAGGCCCTTCTCCACCGCGTTGCGGGCCAGCACCGCGGCGGCCAGCATCACCGAGGGGTTGGAGGTGTTGGTGCAGGAGGTGATCGAGGCAATGGTCACCGCGCCGTGGTCCAGCTCGAATTCCCGGCCGTCCGCCATATTGACCTTGGCCGGGTTCGAGCTGCGGCCGAAGGCTCCGTTCGCAGCCGAAACCAGAACCTTGCGTTCGGAATCCGTGGCGTGGTTGTCCGCGTGGTTGAAGGACGGCGAGTCCGAGGCCGGGAAGCTTTCGGCCAGCGATTCGTCCACGCTGCCGTCTTCGATGTCCTCATGGCCCACCGCGACATAGTTGTGCAGATCCTTGCGGAACTGCTCCTTGGCGTCGGTGAGCTGGACCCGGTCTTGCGGACGCTTGGGTCCGGAGATCGAAGGAACCACAGTGGAAAGGTCGAGCTCCAAGTACTCGGAGAACTTCGGCTCTTTCGAAGGGTCGTGCCACAAGCCCTGTTCCTTGGCGTAGGCCTCGACCAGGGCGACGTTTTCGTCCGAGCGTCCGGTCAGCTTCAAGTACTCGATGGTGACCTGGTCGATCGGGAACATCGCAGCCGTGGAGCCGAATTCCGGGCTCATATTGCCGATCGTGGCGCGGTTCGCCAACGGCACCTCGGCGACGCCTTCGCCGAAGAATTCGACGAACTTGCCGACCACACCGTGCTTGCGGAGTTGCTCGGTGATGGTCAACACCACATCGGTCGCGGTGGCGCCGGCCGGAATGGAGCCAGAGAGCTTGAACCCGACCACGCGCGGAATCAGCATGGAGACCGGCTGGCCGAGCATTGCCGCCTCGGCTTCGATGCCGCCGACGCCCCAGCCGAGCACGCCCAGACCGTTGACCATGGTGGTGTGCGAGTCGGTGCCGACCACGGTATCCGGGTAAGCGCGCAGCACGCCGTCGACCTCGCGGGTCATCACGGTGCGGGCCAAGTACTCCAGGTTGACCTGGTGCACGATGCCGGTGCCCGGCGGGACGACCTTGAAGTCGTCGAACGCGGTCTGGCCCCAACGCAGGAACTGGTACCGCTCGCCATTGCGCTCGTATTCGATTTCGACATTGCGTTCGACGGCGTTGGCGGTGCCGAACACGTCGATCTGCACCGAGTGGTCGATCACCAGTTCGGCGGGGGCGAGCGGGTTGACCCGGGTCGGGTCGCCGCCGAGTTCTTTGACCGCCTCGCGCATGGTCGCCAAGTCCACGACGCAGGGCACGCCGGTGAAGTCCTGCATGATCACCCGGGCCGGGGTGAACTGGATTTCGGTATCGGGCTGGGCGTTTGGGTCCCAGTTGGCCAAAGCGCGGACATGGTCCGCGGTGATGTTGGCACCGTCTTCGGTGCGCAACAGGTTTTCCAACAAGATCTTCAAGCTGTACGGCAGGTCGTTCGATCCCTCGACCGAGCTCAAACGGAAAATCTCGTATTCGGTCCCGGCGACATTCAGTACGCCTTTGGATCCGAAGCTGTCCACTTTACTCACAACAGGACTCCTCTCGCCTCAGCTTTTATCTTTGTCTCGCGAGAGTCAGGTCGCTAGTTAGGTACGCCTAAGCAATTACTCCCGTTCGGAGACGGCACCACGGCGTTTGAGGATCCGGTACAGGATTTCGATCACCGCACAGCCAAGAACCACTACTCCTATGGTAACCGCCAACAGGGTTCCGCTGGGCACCGCGAGCGCGAAGAAGGTCCGCGAGAACGGCACCACGAAAACCAGGACCAGCAACAGGAACATCGCGCCCACCAGCAGCGCCCGCCAGCGGTCGAACGGCCGGGCGAGCACCGCGAGCACCCAGAGCGAAAGCAACAGGATCGTCATGGTCGCCGCCGTCCGGCCGTCCTGCAACTGGCCGGCCGGATCCAGGCTCGCGTCCGGGAAGGCCCTGGAGAAGCTGTAGACGCCGATGATGCAGGCCGCGATCACGGCACCCACCGGGATCGAGAAGGACAACACCCGGCGCAGGAATCCCGGCTGGTACCGGCGCTTGTTCGGCAGCAGCGCCAGGAAGAACGCCGGGATGCCGATGGTCAGTGCGCTGGTGATCGAGAGCTGCCGGGGCAGGAACGGGTACTGCCAGAGCAGCACCCCGATTACCAGGGAAATGATCACCGCGTGCGCGGTCTTGGTCAGGAACAGGTTCGCCACCCGCTCCACGTTGGCAATCACTCGGCGCCCTTCGGCCACCACCCCGGGCATCCGGGAGAACTGGCCGTCCAAAAGCACCAGACGGGACACCGCCTTGGTCGCGGCGGCACCGGAACCCATCGCGATCCCGATGTCCGCGTTTTTCAGCGCGAGCGCGTCGTTGACGCCGTCCCCGGTCATCGCCACCACATGGCCGCGCTTCTGCAAAGCCAGCACGATCGACTTCTTCTGTTCCGGGGTGACCCGGCCGAGCACTTGCTCCTTCGCCAGCACTTCGCCGAGTTCGTCGAGGTCCTCGGGCAGCTGCCGGGCGTCGTAGCCCTGACCGACGTTTTCGAAGCCGACTTCGCGGGCCACCGCTGCCACGGTCCGGGGGTTGTCCCCGGAAATCACCCGCAGCTGCACGCCCTGCTCGCGGAAATACGCCAAGGTTTCCCCGGCGTCCGGACGGACTTTCTCGCGGAAAGTCAGGATCGCCACCGGGACCAGCGCCGCCGGGATCGCCTCGTCTTCGATCCGCTCGCCGCTGTTGGCCAGGATCAAAGCACGCAAGCCTTTTTCAGCCAGGCTGCCGGCTTGTGCCAGCGCTGCCCGGTGCTCCGCGGCTCCGGCATCGAGGACCATTTCGGGTGCGCCGAAGACCCAGGTCGAAACCCCGTCACCGGCGGCGCCTTCGGCTTCGAAGCACACCGCGCTCCACTTCCGCGCGCTGTTGAACGGAACGCTGGACAAGGCCGGCTTCGTGGGCCCGGTGTGGTACTCGACGGCGAGGCAGGCCGCGGTGGCATTCGCGTTGTCGTCCGCGCCGATCCAGGCCAACGCCGCACGCCAGCCCGGCACATCATTGAGCTGCTGCTCGGCGTCGAACACGATCTCGCCTTCGGTGAGCGTGCCGGTTTTGTCCAGGCAGACCATGTCCACCCGGGCCAGCCCCTCGACCGCAGGCAATTCCTGGACCAAAACCTGGCGCCGGGCCAAGGTCATCGCGGCCAGGCCGAAGGAGATACTGGTCAACAGCACCAAGCCTTCCGGGATCATCGCCACGATCGAGGCGACTGCGGAGACCACCGCTTCCTTCCAGTCCCCGTTGCCCAGGGCCACTCCCCAACCGCCTTTGGCCTGCATCTGGCCGTTGATCACCAGAATGATGATCGGCACCAACGCCCAGGTGATGTAGAGCACGATCTTGTTGATCGAGTTGCGGATCTCCGAGTTCACCAGGGAAAACCGCTTGGCCTCGGCGGTGAGTTTGGAGGCGAAGGACTCGATGCCGACCCGCTGCACCCGCACGGTGCCGGATCCGGAAACCACCGCGGAACCAGACAGCACCTCGTCGCCGGGGCTCTTGTCGATCGGATCGGACTCTCCGGTCAGCAGCGACTCGTCGATTTCCAGGCCCGCTACGCTGAGCACTTCGGCGTCCGCCGGCACCTGGTCTCCGGTGCGCAGCACCAGGACATCGTCGTAGACGACGTGTTCCACCTGGATGTCCTGGACGACGCCGTCGCGCAGCGCCCGGGCTTTGGGCGCGTTGAGCACGGCCAACCGGTCCAGGGTGCGCTTGGCGCGGTATTCCTGCACGACGCCGATCGCGGCGTTCGCGATCACGATGAAACCGAAAAGCGCATCCTGCCACTTGCCGACCAGCAGCACGATCACGAGACAGATGCCCAGCACGATGTTGAACAAAGTCAAGAGGTTGGCGCGCAGGATCTGGCCGATGGTCCGGCTGGAATCGTTCGGCACCGCGTTTCCCAGGTCCAACGCGAGCCGCTCCGCGACCTGGCCGGAACTCAGCCCGGACGCGGCCAGCGTCGTTTCGTCGACGGCGGCAAGCTGCTTTTTGGCCGCCGCCATCGACTCGAGGCGAGCGCGTTGTTTGACTTCGGCATGACTGGGCGCGGGGCGAGTTGAGCTGCTCATATTAGGTTCAACTCTATGCGGTTGCCGGAACCCGGAAATCACTCTTGAGTATGAATTAAGCCCAGCCACCGGGAGTAGACAGGGCTGTTCGGGAAGCCCGGACGCCGGCGGCCCGGGGCGTCTCCGGTTATCCACAGTGCTGCAATGGCAGCTTGGTCATCGAATATTTGTTCTAGTAAAATCAGTTCATGGGAACCCACGCTCCGTCGACTGCCGAAGCCCGCATAGCGCGGGCTCGGGGCACGGCGGCCGAGGCAATTGCCGGACTCCTTGGCTGCTTCGACTCGTCAAATGCCGCCGAACTGCTGGCCGCGGCCGATGCCCTCGAGGCGTTGGCCCGGCAGGTGGCTTACGGCCAAGTCCTGGCCGCAGCAGCCATCGATCGTGATTGTCCGGCCGCAGCCCGGGCGCCGTTCCGCAATACCGCGGATTTCCTGCAGGCCCGGCTGCGCATCCCCCGGAGCGAGGCCAAGCGCCGGCTCGGCGTGGCTGGGAAACTCTTGCCGGCGCACAGCCTGACCGGAGAACCGGTTCCGGCCGGATACCCGCGGCTCGGCGTGGTGGCCAGCAGCGGTGCCGCCTGCCTGCAGGGGCTCAGCAAAGCGATGGATGCGCTCGACACCGCGCAGAGCATCCTCCGTGGCCGGTCCTGGCCGCAGCAGCTTCACCCGCAGGATTCCGAGCTGCTGGGCCGGATGGAAACGAGTCTGGCCGAAGCGCTGGTTGCGCGGGACCCTGATTTCCTGAGCCCGCTGGTCAAACGATGGCTGACGCTTTTGGACCAGGACGGCACTGCGCCGGAGGAATCCGAGCTGAAACACCGGCAAGGGCTTTTCCGACGTGGCGAATACCGCGGACTGAACCATTTCGAGCTTTGGGCCGATCCAGCCCAGACCGAAACCTTGCTGGCCGTGCTGAATGCTGGGAACAACCCGCGCAGTAGCGGGAACAGTAGCGGGAACCGCGGCCAGGCGGACGCCCCAGCAGATCGACGGAGTGCGCCGCAGCGGCAGCTCGACACCCTGGTCAGTGCCCTGGCCGCAGCGCTGAGCACCGATTCGTTGCCGGCAACCGGCGGGCACAGGCCACAGGTCCAAGTCACCATCGACTACCGGCATTTGCTCGGCGAAATCCACTCCCGACGTCCCGGGCGCTCCGGCTCCGGGGGCGCTGCTGCCATGGTTTCCTCCGCAGAGTTCACCGGCCCGATCAACCCGGGAACCATTCGCCGGATCGCTTGTGACGCCGAGCTGATCCCGGTAGTCCTCGGCGGAGCCGGCGAGGTGCTCGACCTCGGCCGCAGACGACGTTTGTTCAGCCGGAGCCAGCGGGCTGCGCTCTTCGCCCGGGATCGCGGTTGCACTTTCCCGGATTGCACGATCCCGGCCAGTTGGTGCGAAGCGCACCACATCCAAAGCTGGCGGGACGGCGGTGCGACCTCGGTCCAGAACGGCGCGCTGCTCTGCTCGCATCACCACCATCTGATCCACCAAGGCGATTGGCAGCTGGACAACCGGCTAGGACTCCCCCGGTTCAGACCGCCGCCATGGATCGATCCGCAACAGCGCGCCTTGCGGAACAATTATCACCGACTGGATGCGGTGGCCTAGGCCGGGCCAAGCCAGTCAAGCCACCCCGTCACGTGCGCCTGGCCACAGGCGCTTTGTGCGGTGCGCCTCGTCGGGGTCGGCTCAGGCGGTCGGCAGCAGCAGGGCCGCGGTTTCCAAGTGGTGAGTGTTCGGGTAGAGGTCGAAGGCGCGCAACTCGGCCAACTGCCAACCCTCAGCAGCAAAGTACGCCACGTCGCGGGCGAATGATGCCGGATCGCAGGAAACGTAAGCCACCGCTCGCGCCCCGCTGGCGCAAATCTGTTTCACCACATTTTTGCCCGCCCCGGCACGCGGCGGGTCCAGAACTACGGCATCGAGCTTGCCGGCACCGGGCAGCACCCCGTTTTCCCGAGCCACCGCCGCAAGCACCCGATCCACCCGGCCGGGCCGGACCAGCACCTCGGCGCGGCCGTCGAAATTGCGCATCGCGTCTTTGCTGGTCACCGGCGAGCCCTCGATGGAAAGCACCCTCCCGGTGGGGCCGACGGCATCGGCGAGCAGCGACGTGAACAATCCCGCTCCGGCATAGAGGTCCGCAGCAGCCGATCCGGCACTGAGGAAGTCGCCCAGATACGCGCGTACCGTGTCCGAAAGCACCTCCGGGGCCTTGCGGTGGATCTGCCAGAATCCGTCACCACTGACCCGGAATTCCGGGGCGGAACCCGATCCCGGCGTAGCCGGCACCGATTCGCGCAACCACGGGCGGCCACGCAGCGCCGAGACCCGGCTGCTCTTGGCGTCCCAGTGGGCTGCGGAAACTCCGCCGGGCAGTTCCCGGGCAAGCCGCGCCGCCGCCTGCTTCGTTCCGGAGAGCAAGACCAACGGACCGTCCCCCGACGTCGGCGCTGCCACTTCGACACGATCGAGTCCGCTGAAGTCCAGATCCCACAACGCCAGATCCCGGATCCTCCGGTCGGCCAGCGGCATGTCCTGGACCGCAATCACCTCATGCGAGCGGTGCGCATGCATGCCGAGCCGGCCCTCGGGAGTGACCGCGAATCCGGTCCGGGTCCGCCAACCCAGGCCGGTCGGATCTTCACCCGGAACCTCCTGCACCTCAGTGGTCACCTCGAGTCCGGCGAGCCGCTGCAATTGCTCGGCCAAAACCATGGCTTTCAAGGCCCGCTGCGCCGGCAGACGCAGATGCCCGAATTCCGCGCCGCCGATCGGCAACGTCCCTGCGGAATGTGCTCGGCCGGAGTCCGCCTCCGGCCAGAAATGGGCCACCCGGGCCCCGGCGAATTCCACCGATTCAGCAAGCACTTCGACCACGTCGGCGCGCCAGAATGCCGCATCTGCTTCAGCTTCGGTCAGGATCGCCCGGACCCGTTCGCCGGGCACCGCATGCCGCACGAAGACCACCCGGCGGCTGGCTTTGGCCAGCCCGGACCCGGCGACGGCAGCATCATCCGACACTGCACCGGATCGGTCCCCGGCCGAGCCGGCATTCCCCATCGAATCGGTATCCCCCGCCGAATCGGCATATCCCGTCGAACCGGCATCCCCCGCCAAGCGGGCGACGAAGTGGCCGCCATGCGCCACCGGACCGATCTCCAGAATTACTTCCTTCGTCGCAGCGCCGGCTGTTCCCGGCACCTCGCGCTTGCCCTGCGCCTCAGTCATCTACCCGTGCCTCAGTCATCTGTGCTTCAGTCATCTGCGTTTCAGTCATCTAGTCGAGTTCTTGGAAACGCCGAGCGGATTCCGAGGACTTGAGCTGCCACGGCACGGATGCCACCATGACGCCGGGCTCGAAGTGCAGCCTGGTCTTGATTCGCAACGCGGTCTGGTTGTGCACCAGCTGTTCCCACCATTTGCCCACCACGTATTCCGGGATGTAGACCACGATCAGGTCCCTCGGCGATTCGCGTCGGATGTTTTTCACGTATTCCATGATCGGCGTCACGGTTTCCCGGTACGGACTGGCCAAGACCGTCAGCGGCACCGGAATTTTCAGCTTCTCCCACTGCGCAACGGTTTCCTGGGTCTCCTCGGAATCGTTATCCACCACGATCGCGTCCAGCTGCGAGGGCCGCGAAGCCCGGGCGAACGCCAGGGCCCGCAGCACCGGTTTGCGCACGTGCGAAACCAGCAGCACCGCGTGCACCCGAGTGGGCAATGCCCGTGGCGAGGCATCCTCGTCGACCGCCAGCTCGCGGGCCACATTGCGGTAGTGGGATTGGATGCTCCACATGATCAGGAACAGGACCAGCATCGCCAACAAGGCGATCCAAGCCCCCTGCTCGAACTTGGTGATCAACACGATCACCAAAACCGACAAAGTCATCGAGAAGCCCAGCGTGTTGATGGTCCGCGACTTGATGATCCGCAGCCGCTCCGCGCGCTCCTTGACCAGCTTCAACCGGCGTCCCCAGTGCAGGATCATGCCGAGTTGGCTGGCCGTGAAGGAGATGAACACGCCGACGATGTACAGCTGGATCAGCTTCGTCACGTCGGCGTCGAACGCGATGATCAGCACGAGCGCGCCAGCTGCCAAAGCGAGCACGCCGTTGCTGTACGCCAAGCGGTCGCCACGGGTGCGCAGCTGCCGCGGCAGATAGCCGTCCTTGGCCAGGATCGAGGCCAACACCGGGAACCCGTTGAAGGCGGTGTTCGAAGCGAACACCAGGATCACCCCGGTGGCCGCCACGATGATGAAGAAGATCACCGATCCGGAACCGAAGACCGTGGAAGCGATCTGGCTGATCGCCGGGTTCTGCACGTAGTCCGCGGGCGGCGGTTGGCCATTGATCAGGAACTCGGTCGCCGGGTCCTGCACGATGTGGACTTTGGTGGCATTGGCCAGGTAGAGGATGCCGGCCAGCATCGCTGCCGCAACCGCGCCGAGCAGCAACAACGTGGTGGCGGCGTTCTTGGACTTCGGCTTGCGGAAGTTCGGCACGCCGTTGCTGATCGCTTCCACGCCGGTCAGGGCAGCAGCCCCGGAGGAAAAAGCCCGGAGCAGCAAAAAGGCGCCGGCCAGCCCCACAATGCCCTGCTCGTACTCCGGCACCGGGATGATTTCGAACTGCGCACTCGGCGCTTGCCCCAACGTGCCGGTCACGCCTTGGATGATGCCGACCACAGTCATGCCCAAGATGCAGACCATGAAGATGTACGTCGGGATCGCGAAAACGGTGCCGGCCTCTTTGATCCCACGCAAGTTGACCAGGGCGAGGATCACCACGCCGATCACCGCGATCCAGGCCTGGCTGCCGTGCATTCCGGGCACCGCGGTGGCCAAGTAATTCGCCGCTGCGGACATCGAAACTGCGACGGTGAGCACATAGTCGACCAGCAGCGCAGAAGCCACGGTCAGACCGGCGAACTTGCCGAGGTTGGTGTTCGCGATCTCGTAGTCGCCGCCGCCGGACGGGTAAGCGTGCACATTCTGCCGGTAGGAAGCCACCACGGTGATCAGCACGATCATCACGGCCAGCCCGACCAGTGGCGAAATGGTCACCGCGGCGGCTCCGGCCAGAGCCAAGGTCAGCAGGATTTCATCGGGTGCGTAGGCCACCGATGAAAGCGCATCCGAAGCGAAGATCGGCAAGGCGATGCGTTTGGGCAAAAGGGTGTGCGCGAGCCGGTCATTGCGGAACGGCCGTCCGACGAGAACCCGTTTCAGGGCGTTGAAAAAGGTCAGCACGATTCCCACTCTGCGTAAATTCGGCGGCAAGTGCAAGAACCCGCCCTGGTGCTGCGTACGTCCAGCTGCCCGCAACTGCACAAATGTACCACCGCTGTACCACGGTGCACGGGCCTGCCGGTCGCAGCCCGGGTACCCGGGCTGCGGAACCCGACCGCTTCGACGCTGCAGCCACCAGGAGCGTGTGCCTACAATTGGCTCCGGTACCGCAGCAAACCGCGGCAGCACGAGCAGTACGACAAAAGAGGAGAGCCAGTGGCGCATTACGTGATCATGGGGTGCGGCCGGGTGGGCGCCACGCTGGCGCATACGCTGGAAGACTCCGGGCACTCGGTAGCCATCATCGACCAGGACGACCGGGCCTTCCGCAGACTGCGCAATGGCTTCAGCGGACGCAAGGTGACCGGCATCGGCTTCGACCGGGAAACCCTCAAGCAGGCGGACATCGAACAGGCCTACGCCTTCGCAGCGGTCTCCAGCGGTGACAATTCCAATGTCCTGGCCACCCGGGTCGCCCGCGAAACCTTCCATGTCGAACACGTCGTGGCCAGGATCTACGATCCCGGCCGAGCCGAAATCTACCAGCGGTTGGGCATCCCCACGGTAGCCGCGGTGCGTTGGAGCGCCGACCAGGTGCTGCGCCGGATCCTGCCGGAACAGAGCATCAGCGGCGACTTCCGCGAGCCGTCGGGGCGGCTGATCCTCAGCGAAGTTTCACTGCATGACGGCTGGATCGGCCGGCATCTCGATGACATCGAACATGCCAGCGGCGCCCGGGTGGCCTATTTGACCCGCTTCGGCGAGGGGATCCTGCCGGGCAGCGAAACCAGCTACCAGCAGGGCGACACCGTGCACGTGATCCTGGAGGTCGCGAAAATGGCGGACATCGAACGGATTCTGGCCAGTGCGCCAGCTAAGGAGTCAGAGTGAAGGTAGTCATTGCCGGGGCCGGCAGCGTGGGCTCGTCCATCGCCCGGGAACTGCTGGCGCACGGCCATGAGATCCTGCTCATCGATCCGAAGCCGGAAGTGATCGGCCGCAGCGGCCTGCGCGGCGCGCGTTGGCTGGTCGGCGATGCCTGCGAAATCAGCACTTTGCGGGAAGCGAAGCTCGACGAGGCCGACGTCGTGGTCTCGGCGACCGGCGATGACAAAGTCAACCTGGTGGTCTCCTTGCTGGCCAAAACCGAGTTCGGCGTCGGCCGCACCGTGGGCCGGGTGAACAATCCGAAAAACGACTGGATGTTCGATGATTCCTGGGGCGTCGACGTCGCGGTGAACACGCCCCGGCTGATGACCGCCTTGGTCGAGGAAGCCGTCGAGATCGGCGACCTGGTCCGGCTGCTGACCCTGCAGACCGGAGTGTCTTCGCTCGTCGAATTCACGGTTCCGAGCGATTCATATATCGTCGGCGCCACGGTCGGCTCGATCCAATGGCCGGCCGATTCGACCTTGGTCGCGATCCTGCGCGACGAAGCCCCGATCACGCCGAGCATCGACGATGTGGTCGACGGCGGCGACGAACTGTTCTTCATCAGCACGATTCCGGCTGAGGACGATCTCAGGGAACTGCTGGGCGCCCGTCGCCGCTCGGATCCGGAGCATCCGGATCCGACGCCGAGCTAGTCGGCACCGGCCGGGAAACCATCCAGGCCAGCCAGAGTGCCAGCGCGTACAGCGGCACGCCCATGGCCAATCGGGTGGTGCCCAGTGCGGCGAGGTTCTCGGCGAAATACAGCGGCACCTGAACTGCAAGCCGGAGCACGAACAAGGACAACACGATCCATGCCGCCAGCACATAGGCCCGCCGGCGCAGCGGATTCGCCCGCCATTCGAGGTTTTCCCCCCGAATGAAGCCGAACAGCAATCCAGTGATCGGCCAACCGGCCAGGATCGATGCCAGTACCACCACGATGCTGACCACATTCGTGATGAAACCGGGCACGTAATAGTCCAGGGCGCTTCCGGTGCTCCCGGAGAAGAATGCGCAGATGGCGATGCCTACGAGCCCGGAAAAGGCCTGGACCACGGTACTGCGCTGGATCAGCCGGAGCACCGTGAACCCGGCGCCCACCGCGATTGCCGCGACCAGCGACACCGTGAGGTTCTGCCCGATGATGAAGCTGAACAGGAAGACCAATCCGGGCAGCAGGGTCTCGGCCAAGCCACGCCATCCGCCGACCGCCGACATGATGTCGATGTGCCCGTGCTCATTGCGTTTCAGCCCGGATTTCGCCGCATAGCTCTCCGCCATCTGCGCGAAGCTCGGCGGTACCGGCTCGGACTCCGGTTTCGGGGTATCTTCGCTCACGCCGGGTACTCCTGGAATTCTGGTTTGCCGATGATTTCGTATCGCGGGTTGAACACCGTGGGCATCCCGTCCCGGCGGGCCACCATGCCCTCGAAGCGAAGCTCGGTGCCGGCTTCGATGCCGGGCACCGTGCGTTGGCCCAGCCAGACCAGACGGACCCGGCTGCCCTGCGGCTTCCGCTCGGCGTCTGCGCCGGCAGGCTCCCGCCGCTGCCGCGGAGCGTACTTGTCGACGTCGGTGACCACGGCGGAGAATTCCGGCGCCCGATTGGCCGGTGCAATCGTGATCGACTCGATGTAGCCGCGGCACAAGGCCCGGCCGCGCTCCGGCAGCTGGCTGATCGCGCTCAGTTCGACCTTGGCCGCGAAATTACCCAATCTGGGTGATCTCCGGACCGCGTTCCACCGGCCCGAACTTCGGTTTGCCCGCGGCCGGCTCTTCGGCCGGCACATTGCCTTCGGCATCGGCCACCGCATCCTTGGGCAGTGACAACGGAAGCAGGTCGCGGGGCGGCATCGGAGTCTCGCCGCGGACCACCACCGCGGCGCGGAACAAGGCTTCGAGCTCGGTGGCTGCTTCCGGCTCCAAGGCGGCTTGGCCGCCGATCACGCCGCGCAGGAACCAACGCGGGCCATCGACGCCGATGAACCGGGCCACCCGGAAGCCGCGGCTGCCGTCGGAGGCTTCGGCCGGCAGCTTGGCCAGGATCTCGGCGCCGAAGGTGCCGTCGAGCTCTTCGATGCTGCCGCCTTGGGAGGCGACCGACATGCCGATCTGTTCCCGGATATCGGCCCAGAGTCCTTCGGAACGCGGAGCTGCGAAGGCCTGGAGCTGCAGGCTCGACCCGTTCAAATCCAGGGTCACCGCGATGACCCGTTGGCTCGCCTCCTCCACTTCGAGGCGCAGCTGGAGATTTTCGTGCGGCGTGATCAACAGCGCGCCGAGGTCGACGTAGCCGTCCTGGCTCTCGATCTCGTCGACGTCGAATGGCCCGTGCACCTCGCGCTCGTACGCCGAGTCCAGCGGGTTCGCCGCGCTGGCACCGGCCGCCCCGGGGTCAGCCGATTCGGTCGAGTCCGCCGATTCTTCCGGAGCCTCTGCTGCGGCCGGCACCGCTTCGTCGTTGCCCGCTTTGGATCGTTTGCGCCCGAATGCCATCTGCTTCTCCTGCTAATCCTGGGTAGGGGTCGTTGTGAAGCCGCCGGTCGAACCAAATCCACCGGCCCCGCGAACCGAGTCCGGGAGCTCCGCAACCGGAACAAACCTGGCGTACTCGACGCGTTGGATCACCATTTGGGCAATTCTATCGCCGCGTGCGAGATTGATCGACTGCCGCGCATCGGTGTTCAGCAAGGTCACCGCGATCTCGCCGCGGTACCCGGCATCGACCGTACCCGGAGCGTTGACGATGGTCAGGCCGTGTTTGGTGGCGAGTCCGGAACGCGGGTGGATCAGGGCCACGAATCCCTCGGGCAGCGCAATCGAAACCCCGGTCGGCACCAGAACCCGCTCGCCCGGCGCGATCAGCACATCGACCCTGGCCCGCAAGTCCGCGCCGGCATCGCCCGGATGCGCATAACTGGGCGCTTCGATCTCCGGATCGAGCATTTTGAGCTGCACCGAAAGCGTCGGCTCGGTTGTCTCTGGCACGGGGTCGTCCTCCGGGGTCGGCACGGTCGTCGTCGGCAAAATCTGCACGTTCCGCGGAACGTCGGAACCGGTGGCTCCGCGAATTACTCTATCGGGAGTTCCTGACAGCCGGCACCCTGTTCTCCCTGAACCGAGCGTAGCCCACAGCGGATCATGCGCGGCCGGGTGCCGAGCAGCGGCTGTGCGTCGCGAAATCAAGCTGCGCCGCCCGGCCGGGTGCCGAGCAGCGGCCGGGCGGCGCAGCTTGATTTCGCGACGCACAGCGAAAGGTGACAAGCTGATGCCATGCCGCAGAATGCACCTGGAGACCATGGCAATGCCGACGTCGTCTATTCCGAAAAACTTTGGCCCGCACTTTGGATCTGGGTCGTGGCGGCGGGAATCGCCGTCGCCGGCATCTTGATCCTGGCTCCGATCAGCATCGTGGCCGGTTACACCGCGGCCGTAGTGATCTTCGCACTGGAGGCTCTGTTCCTGCTGATGAGCACCCCGCGGATCGAGGTGGACGGGCAGACGCTGACCGTCGGCAGGGCCACGATCGACCGTGCTTTCATCGGCAAAGTCGAAGGCTTCAACCGCGATGATGCGGTCGCCCAACGGGGCACCCAGCTCAACGGACTGGCCTATTTGTGCATCCGGGGCTGGATCGGTCCGGTGGTCCGGATCGAAGTCACGGACGAATCCGATCCGACGCCTTACTGGTTAACCTCGACGAGGCGGCCAGAGCAGCTCGTCGCCGCCTTGACCACCTCGCGTATCGGTTAGATTTTCCTCCGGTCCGCCGGCCCCGCTAACGGGCCGGCGGCACCTGCTCGGGCTCAGCCCTCACAATCCTTGCAGTACAGCAAGCCGTTCTTCTCCCGCGCAATCTGCGAACGGTGTCGGACCAGGAAACAGGACGAACAGGTGAATTCGTCCGCCTGGGCGGGCAGTACCCGTACCAAAAGCTCCTCGCCGGACAAGTCCGCTCCGGGGAGCTCATAACTATCAGCCGCTTCCGCCTCGTCCTCATCGACAACCGCAGACTGTTTGTCGGTGCGGCGGGACTTCAATTCTTCAATTGAATCCTCACTGAGTTCGTCGTCGGTCTTCCGCGGCGCATCGTAATCAGTCGCCATAGTTCTATGCTCACGCTCCGGTCTTTTCTCAATGTCTAACTCAGGCCCTCTCGGCGCCTCTCAGATCAAACGTCATGAAAGTCGATTTTGTGCCCGGTAACGGGGTGATTTTTCCCGAAAATCTTCCCAAACGCCAATTCAAGCGCCATAATCCCCTATGTTCCTGCTCACACTGCGGCAAAAACCTCGGAAAATCACAGCATTCTCACTGGTTCGGGCAGCCATTGCGGCCCCTTGCCACCGCGTTTCATGGTTACGTAACGCAAATGGCATACGCCACCATACAACATCCGCCACGCCTGTGCCGGTCGTAGGAAATGGCCGCGTTCAGTGGCAGAGTTTCAGATGAATAGCTGGGAGGACCGAGATTCCAGTGAGGTCGGTGAATCGGGTGGGTAAAAGCATGCAGGATCTTAGATTGGTAGGCGTTCACGACGATGGCGAACACCTGCTGCTCAGTGGCGCCGGCGGTGAAATCTACCGGTTGCGGATCGACGAAGCACTCCGTGTGGCGTCTTCGCGCACCCCACCGCGGCCGGCGGCGCCGATGAGCCAGGATTCGGCTCCGGGACGGTTGTCGCCCAAAGACATCCAGCAGCGGATCCGTGGCGGCGCCAGCGCCGAAGAAGTCGCCGAGGCGGCCGGTGTCCCCTTGGCGCACGTGCAGCGCTATGAGGGCCCGGTACTGGCCGAACGCGAACACATCGCGTTGCAGGCCCGCCGCGTCGAGGTCTCCGATGCCATTCCGAGCCACGACGGCTATCGCTCCGCCTTCGGCGACGACCCGGCCAGCCTCGATGAAATGGTCTCGCACCGGTTGATCGCGATGGGCATCGACGCCAACACCCTGGTCTGGGACGCCTGGCGCCGGCCGGACGGCCAATGGGCAGTTACTGCGGACTTCGACAGCAGCCAGGCGAAGCTGACCGGCGTCGGCGAATCCGCGCCGGCGCAATGGATTTACAGCGTTTCCCGGAAAACCATCCAGAACACCAACCGCTGGGCGCAGTTGCTCAGCGAAATGGAGCCCTTGGACGCTCCGCTGCCCTCCCGGCGTCTGGCCGCGGTAGCGGACCGTCCTTTCGATTTCGAAACCGATCGCCCGGAAGCCGAGGAGGCCACCGCCGAACCCGGCGCGGAAGCATCCGGCTCGGCGGCGCCCGACACCGAGCCCACCGACGCTGAGCCCGCGGCCGACAGCTCGGACGGTCTGCTGGACCTTTTGCGCTCGCGTCGCGGCCAGCGTTTGGGCATCGACGAGGACGACGACGACGCTTTGGCCCTGCTGCTCACCGACGGCGTGCCGGCCGCGCAACCGCGGGAGGAAAGGGGTTCCCCGGAGCAGCCTGCGGAAGCTGACGAATCGGCATCGGAACAACCCGCTTTCTTCCCGGCGCTCAGCCTGGCGCCCGCGCTCAGCCCGGATCCGGTCGAACGGCCGGCACAGAGTGAAGATTTCGCCGGCACCGTGCGGCCGGATCCACTGGATCTGTCCGAGGGCATCAGCACCCAGACTCGGGAAATCCGGATCTCGGCGGCTCCGCCGATCCGGCCGGCCACGCCCAACCGGGCGCCGGCTTCGGGCCACAATGTACCCGCTGAGCCCCAGGAAAAACCTGGCAAAGACAGCAAGGAAGACGCGGCAGAAACCCCGGCAGCCAACGACCGGCGGCCAACCGTCAAACCGAAACGGTCGAGTGTGCCGAGCTGGGACGAAATCGTCTTCGGCACCAAAGGCGACTGAGCCGGAAACTGGCGGCCGGGCAATGGCCGGCCACCGGCAACGCCCGGGCCGGTGCCGCGCCTCCGGGCAATCGCCGAGGTGCTACGCGCTCGGCTCGAAAGGCAGCAATTGGTCTGCTTCCACCAGCCGGTTGGCGGTGAACTCGGTAACCCTCCGCATGTAGTGCTTGCGGCACAGAGTCTCATATCCGATATGCGGCTCGGTCGACGGCTCAGGGTCAGCCGATGCGCCGGCCACATCGCCGACCACCACTTGGTCGCCCTCGACCACCATCACACCGTCCACCGTGCGTGCATTGTGCGTGGCCCGGCAACCACACCAGCACAACGCTTCGACCTGCAGCACCTGCACCCGGTCGGCCAGCTCGATCAGCCGCTGCGAGCCGGGGAACAAGCGGGTCCGGAAGTCCGCAGTGATCCCGAAGGCGAAGACATCGACGCCCATTTCGTCCACCACCCGGGCCAGCTGCTCCACCTGTTCCGGCGTGTAGAACTGGGCCTCGTCGCAGATCAGGTAATCCACCGCCCCGCCGCGGGTGCGCCGGTGGACCACTTCGGCCCAGAAATCCGTCTCCGGCGCGACTTCCACGGCCCCGGTCCGCAATCCCAGACGGCTGGAGATCATGGATTCCCCGGCCCGGTCGTTGCAACTGAACAACACCCCGGCCCGGCCCCGGGCACTGTGGTTGTGGTCCAGTTGCAGGGCAAGCGTCGACTTGCCGCAGTCCATGGTCCCGGAGTAGAAAACCAATTCAGCCACGCTTGCCCGTTCTTCCTTTTCCGCCGGCTTTCCCGTCGACCGGAATTCGCAGGAGCGGCACGTCGCGCTCCACTTTAGTCAATGATCCGTGCTGCCCGACAATCGCCATGGCGTGCGGTGCGGAACGGCGCAAATCGTAGAACGCCACCGGTTCACGGGCCGCGATGAGCAGGTCGCCGATCCGCGGGAGCACTTCCGGACGCACCGTGCCGAAGTAGCCGCTCCGCACCGCTTCCGCCCGGCTGAGCACCCAGGCCTGTTGGCCCCAAGCCTGCTGCCAGGCGTCCGCGAGGGCTGCGGCATCGGCGTCCGGCTCCAGATAAAGCTGTACCAATCGCGGTTCACCGCCGGTATGCCTGACTCCGGCCACCAGTTCGGCGGAGCGCGAGTAATCGATCCTGGCGCTTTCCGGCACATCGATCATGCCGTGGTCCGCGGTCAACAACAGCAGGGTGCCGGCGGGCAATTGCGTGGCGAGCCGCCGCACCGCGGCATCGAGTTCTTCCAATTCGTGTTCCCACTGCGCCGAGTCCACCCCGTGCCGGTGCCCCGCTTTGTCCAATTCGGACCAGTAGAAGTACATCAACAGCTCCGGTTCGGCGGCCATCAGCTCCGCGGCAGCCGAAGTCCGGGCATGCGGAGAGCCAGCCGGTACGAAGCGGCTGCCGCGCAAAGCGGCCCGGGTCATCGGCGAGTCGGCGAATTTCGGCAGGCTGACCGTCGCACTGGGCAGGACGCCGTCCAGCTTTTCGAAAACCGTCGGGTACGGCTGCCAACGCAAGGGATCCACGCCGGCGTCCCAATTGCCCAGGAGGTTCACCACCTTGTCCTGGTCCGGGTCGAGCACGTCGTAGCCGACCATGCCGTGCAGTCCGGGTTCGACGCCGGTGCCCAGGCTGGAGAGCGAACTCGCGGTGGTCGAAGGGAAAGCCGATTGGATCGTGCGGTGCCCGGCACCGGCCAGGGTTCCATTGAGCACGCTGCGCAGGAACGGGGCATGCGCGATCTTGCGCTTCAGCAACGCCGAACCCAAGCCGTCGACCAGGACCACGCACACCCGTCTGGCCGGCGGGAGCGCGAGCGCGTTCTCGAAACCGGGCGCCCCCATGGCCGCTGCGGAGCTGCTGAAGACCTGGGCGATCGACGCTGCGGCGTAGCCGGAGGCTTTCGGCAGCTCGGGGGTTCCCGGCCGCGCGGAAAACTCAGCGGTGATGGTTCCGGCCCAATCTGGTACCCAAGGTGGACAGCCCGGTCCGCGGCGCCGGCTGTTCCGGCAGCGCCCTGGTGTTCACTGCCCGCAGCGCCCGGGCGAAGACCTTGGCGTCCTGGACCGCCTGCAGCCCGTCCGCTTCTGCGCTGATCCGCAGCGCGATGTCTTCCTGGGCCAGATTTCCGGTGTACCCGTGATCGGCCTCGCACTGCGGGTCGCCGCAGGCGGCCGGGGCGATGTCGATCCGCTGGCCGCCCGACCAGCCGATGGACAGGGTCAGCTCCCGGATCGGATCCGAAGGCCGGTAATCCTGCGGCTGGTTGTAGAGGTAGCTGAGCACCACCGAGCGGATCTGGCTGACCGGAACCGATTCGGTGGAAACTTGGGCCACTACTTGCTCACCGGCGTCGTCCATCTGCTGGTCGTCCACGTGGACGATCACGAGCATGTCCTCGGTCAGCGCCAGCACCGTGATGTGCCGGTGCACCTCGGTGCGGTCGAAATGCGTTTCCAAGTGGGCCAGGTGGGAGAGGCATTCGCGTCCGTCCAAGGCATCGATCACCACGTCGCCCACCAAACGCGGGTAAAAGCCCGCGCGTTGCAAAGCTTGGTCCAAAGTTTGGCCTTGCGCCGAGTGGGAGCCGGCCGCGCGGAATGCGTTCATAGTGGACATTTTCCCAGAAAGCTCCCCGGCAAGCTAACCGGTCCCGCCTGCGGCGCGGTCCGATCCACCGGCTCAGGCATTCATCGCGCGGCGGGCGCTGTCCGTACGCTGTTCCGCATTGCCGAGTTTCACCAGGGCCGAGAGCACCGTCGCGGTCGCGCTGCCGGCCAGCACCGGGTGGAACTCGACGGAAGCGACTTCCGGGTGGTGGTCCTTGAGCGCGGCCAGCCGGGCCACCAAGTCCTGCAACGCCGCGATGTTCACCGGGGGCAGGCCCTGGTAGCCGAACAGCCGGGCGGCCGCTTTGGGTGAGCGGACCAACTCGCTGACATCGGTGCTGGAAAGCGGCGGAATCCGGTGCGCCCAGTCATCGAGCAGATTGACCGCATCGCCGGCCAGGCCGAAGGAGACCACCGGGCCCAGCAACGGGTCCTCGATGGCCCGCAGGACGCAGGACTGGCCCACCGGGGCCATCGACTGGACTTCCAGGTCGAAGTTCCCGAACGCGCGCAGGGATTCGCGCATCTGCGCGATATTGGCGCCCAGTGCTGCCGCGTCGTCGATGTTCAACCGTACGCCGCCCAAATCCAGCCGGTGCCGCAGCGCCGAGTCCAAAGTCTTGATCGCGACCGGCCAGCCGAGCTGTTCCGCGGCGGCGACCGCTTCGCGGACCGTGCCGAACGGAATCGAGGGCAGCGGTTCGATCCCGTAGCAGGCCAGCAGCCGTGCCGTCTCGGCAGCTGACAGAGTCAGCAGTTCCGCGCTCTCGGTGCCGGAAAGCCTGGCCTCGATGAACTCCTCGGCAGCCACCCGGTCGATGCCCGGCGGATCCTCGAAATGGCCTTGTTCCCGGCGCAGCCAGGCGGTGTAGCGCACCAGAGCCGCGAGCGCGGCGATCGCGGCACCGGGGCTGGTGTAACCGGGCACCGAAAGCGGACCGGCAGCCGTCTCAGCATGGAGCAGCCCGTTGACCGTCACCTGCTGGTCGACGAATCCGCTGAACGCCGCCAATACCGGTTTGCCGACCTCTGCCGCGCATTCGGCGAGGGTTCCGGCGATCTCCCGCACACTCAAGCTCCGGACCGGAAGCATGGTCAGGATCACCGAATCCACGTCGCTGCTGCGCAGCGCCGAAAGCAGTTTTTCGCGCAGCTTCGGCAAGGCCGCCTCAGGTCCGCCGTCCAGCCGCAGGCCGGCCTCGGTACGGGTCACGCTCAGTTCGCGCTGCGCGGCCGAATCCGCCACGACCCGGGCCAAGGCAAGCGAATTGCTCAGCACGGCCAATCGCGGTCCGGCCGGGAGCGACTGGCTCACCGCGATCTGCGCCACATCCGCCAGCTCGTCGATGGTCCGCACCCGGATCACCCCGGATTGCCGGAGCATCGCGTCCAAGGCTCCCACCGGAGCCTGCGTGGTCCGTACCGCGTGTCCGGGCGGCAGCTGCAAGCCGAGAGCGTCCGACTTCGCCACGATCACCGGTTTGCTCCGGGCCAGCCGCCGGGCCAGCCGGGAGAACTTCCGCGGATTGCCGATCGATTCCAGATACAGCCCGCAAACCGCAGTGTCGGCGTCGTCCTCCCAGTACTGCATGATGTCGTTGCCGGAGACGTCCGCCCGGTTGCCGGCCGAAACCACCGTGGAAAAGCCCAAGCCGCGTTGCACTGTGGCGGCGAACAGTGCGGCGCCGAGCGCCGCCGATTGGCTGAACAGACCGAGGCTCCCCCGCTTGGGCATGGTCGGTGCCAGGGAGGCGTTCAAAGACACCCCGGGCCGGGTGTTGACCACGCCCAACGAAGCCGGCCCGATCAGCCGCATGCCGCCGGCCCGTGCTGTGCGCACCAAGCCGCGTTGCGCCACCAGGCCGAGCTCGCCGTCGTCGGCGAAGCCTCCGGTGGCGATCAGCACCCCTTTGCTGCCGGCCGCCGCGCATTCGGCGACCGTCGCCGGAACCTGATCGTAGGGCACCGCGATGATCACCAGATCCACCACGGAACCGACCGCCGCGATGGTCGGAAAACTCTCCGGATCCAGCCGGTTGACCCGGTGCACCGGCCCGGTGAAACCGCCGCGCACCAAGTTCTCCAGCAGTTGCTCGGCCAAGGATTCCCCACCGGTAGCGGCGCCGGCATCCGGTGCCCGGCCACCGATCACCGCGACCGAGGCCGGCGAAAGCAGCCCGGCCACACTCCGCGCCTCCGCCCGGTGCTCCCGGGATTCCATCACGGCACGGGATTTCTCGGTCGGATCGATGTCGAAGCTCAGGCTGACCACGCCGTCGTCGAAGTGCCGGCTCACTTCGTAACCGGCTTCGGCGAAGACCGTGAGCATCTTGCGGTTTTCCGGCAGGACCTCGGCGGTGAACCGGGTAATCCCGTTTTCCCTTGCGGCCGCCGCCAGATGTTCGAGCAGGATCGAGCCGAGGCCGCGCCCCTGGTGGGCATCCGAAATATTGAAGGCGACTTCGGCGACCGAGGGATCCGGCAACCGGTCGTAGCGGCCGATCCCGATGATCGCACCAGCCACGGTGATCACGAACGCCACCCGGTCCCGGTGGTCCACTTCGGTGAAGCGGCGGAGCTCCTTGTCGCTGAGCACCGATTTGTAGGTGAAGAACCGCATGTAGATCGAGTTTTCGGACTGCCCGCTGTGGAATGTCCGGACCGCCTCCACGTCCGCGGCCCGGATCGGGCGCAAGTGGGCCGTCGCGCCATCCCGGAGCACGACGTCGGCCTCCCAATGGTGCGGATATCGCGGCTCCGCCGGCGGCTCGGTCATGTTTTCACTGTACCGGGTCGGCTGCCCCGGCGCGCGGGCCCGTCCCGGCGTCCCGACCGGCGCCCGGACCGGCGCCCGGAGGGTTCGGCTCCGAAGGCCGGCAGCCGCGCTAATCCGCGGATTCCGGCCCCTTGCACCATAGGATGTGAGTTGCGCATGTATTGCACGCGCGCAACCCGCATCCACACGTACACGGCAGGAACCCGCAGAGCATGGCAAGGCGCACGCCACCGAAACCTCCGGAAACCGGAGACTTCACCGAGAACATCATTGACATCGATGTGTCCCAGGAAATGGAAGGTTCCTTCCTGGAGTACGCCTATTCGGTGATCTACTCCCGGGCGCTGCCCGATGCCCGGGACGGCCTCAAACCGGTGCAACGCCGCATCCTGTACATGATGAGCGAGATGGGCCTGCGGCCGGAGAAGGGCCATGTGAAAAGCGCCCGGGTGGTCGGCGAAGTGATGGGCAAGCTGCACCCGCACGGCGACGCCGCGATTTACGACGCGATGGTCCGGATGGCGCAGGACTTCTCGCTGCGGCTGCCGCTGATCGACGGGCACGGCAACTTCGGTTCGCTCGATGCCGGCCCGGCCGCCCCCCGGTACACCGAAGCCCGGTTGGCCGCCGCCGCACTGACCTTGACCGATCACCTGGACGAAGACGTCGTCGACTTCGTGCCGAACTACGACAACCAGCTCACCCAGCCGGAAGTGCTGCCGGCGGCCTTCCCGAATCTGCTGGTCAACGGCGCCACCGGCATCGCGGTCGGCATGGCCACCAATATGGCGCCGCACAACCTGATCGAAGTCATCGCCGCCGCACGGCATCTGATCGACCACCCGGACGCCACGCTGGATGACCTGATGCGCTTCGTGCCCGGGCCGGATCTGCCGACCGGCGGCCGGATCGTGGGCCTGGACGGCATCCGCGACGCCTACGAAAGCGGCCGGGGGTCGTTCAAGACCCGCGCCAAAGTCGAGGTGGAACAGCTCAGCGCCCGGCGCACCGGATTGATCGTCACCGAGCTGCCTTACACCGTCAGCCCGGAAAAAGTGATCGAGAAGATCAAGGACGCGGTCACCGCCAAGAAGCTCCAAGGCATCTCGGACATCATGGATCTGACCGACCGCAACCACGGCCTGCGTCTGGTGATCGAACTCAAGAACGGCTTCAATCCGCAAGCCATCATCCAGCAGCTCTACAAGCTCACGCCGATGGAAGACTCCTTCGGGATCAACAACGTCACCCTGGTGGACGGCCAACCGAAGACTCTGGGCCTGGTCGAGCTGCTGAGCGTCTACGTGTCGCACCGGATCGATGTGGTGCGCCGGCGGACCGCTTTCCGGCTGCGCAAGAAGCAGGACCGGTTGCACCTGGTCGAAGGCATGTTGATTGCGATCCTGGACATCGACGAGGTCATCCAGATCATCCGCACTTCCGACGAGACCGCCGCGGCCCGGGAACGTTTGATCGCGATCTACGACCTCAGCGAATTGCAGGCCAACTACATCCTGGAACTGCGGCTGCGTCAGCTGACCAAGTTCTCCCGGATCGAATTGGAAAAAGAACAAGACGAACTCCGCCGCGAAATCGCCGAGCTGGAACGCATCTTGGGTTCCGAGTCGGTCCTGCGCGCCCTGGTCTCCGACGAGTTGGCCGAAGTCGCCGCCAAGTACGGCACCCCGCGGCGCACTGTGCTGCTCGAATCCGAAGCGGTTTCGGCCACCGTGGCCAAAGCCCTGGCCGCAACGTCGGCCAGCAGCAAGGCCGCGCCGCTGGCTTTGGAGATCGCCGACGACCCCTGCTGGGTGCTGCTGAGCAGCTCGGGACAGATCGCGCGCACCAGCTCGCGCGAGCCGTTGCTGGATTCGGGCGGCCGGGTGAAGCACGATGTGTTCCGTTCGGTGATCGCCACGAGTGCCCGCGGCGAAGTCGCGGCGGTGACCTCGGCCGGCCGGATGCTCCGATTGCAAGTGCTGGACATGCCGGTGCTGCCGCCGACCGCCGGCTTGCCCAATCTGGCCGGCGGTGTGCCGGCCAAGGAGTTCATCACCTTGCTCAAGGGCGAAAGCCTGGTCGGCTTCGTGCCGATCGACGCCGTGGTGGCCCTGGGCACCAAATACGGCGTGGTCAAACGGGTCACCCCCGAGTACCCGCTCAACCGTGAGGATTGGGAGGTGATCGCGCTCAAGGACAAGGATTCGGTCGTGGGCGCGGCGGCCGCGAAGGACGACGACGAGTTGGTCTTCATCACGGAACAGGCCCAATTGCTGCACTTCGCGGCTTCCGCGGTCCGACCGCAAGGCCGTACCGCGGGAGGCATGGCCGGGATCAAACTGGGTGCCGGAGATGCGGTGCTCAGTTTCACCGTGGTTCCGGCCGGGGATCCGAGCGCGGTCGTGGTGACCGTCTCCGGCAGCACCGACGCTCTGCCCGGCACTGCGCCGGGTTCCGCCAAAGTCAGCGATTTCACCGAGTATCCGGCGAAGGGCCGGGCCACTGCAGGGGTCCGGGCACACCGGTTCCTCAAAGGCGAAGACGTGCTGCTGCTGGCCTGGGCCGGTCCGGGGCCGGCCAAAGCCGCTTCATCGGCCGGGGTGGCCCGGGCGCTGCCGACCGAACACGGCCGGCGTGACGGGTCCGGGATTCCGTTGGCGCAATCGATCGATGAGATCGGGCCGACGCTGCACCAGAGTGCGGCTGAAGAGCCGCCAGCCGCCACTTCGGACGCCGGCGCCGATGCACAACCGATGCTGCCGGAATCTGCCGAATGAGGTTAATCTGGAGGGCCGGCTAATGCCCGCCGTCCAGATTGAGCGCGACCACACCGGCCACGATCAAGCTGATCCCGATGATTTTGGTCAGGGACAGCGGTTCTTTGAAAAGCCAGAAACCGATCACCGCGATCACCGCGGTACCCACCCCGGACCAAATCGCGTAGGCGGTGCTCACTGGGACTTCGCGGAGCGCCAGGCTGAGCGAATAAAACGACGCGCCATAGCCGATCACCACACCGACCGAGGGCCAGAGCTTGGAAAAGCCGTCGGAGACCTTCAGTAGTGAGGTGGCGATGATTTCGCAGACGATCGCTACCGCGAGGAAAACATAGGGCATTTAGGACTCCCGGTTGCAAGGGTTGGAACGTGCCTAGAGTACCAGATCCAATGCCATCGACCGGTGCGTCGGGCGGTAGCCCATTCGGTCGTACAGCCCCACCGCTCCGGTCGGACTCTCGGTGTCCACGTCGAGGGCGGCATAGTCCATCCCGGCTTCCGCGAAACGCTGCAGCGCATCAGCGAGCAGTGCGGCCGCGATCCGCCGGCCCCGGTACTCCCGGCGGACGCCGAGCAACTCGGTGTAGCCCTCGCGTCGGCCGAACTTGGTGAGCACTTCATCGTCATAGCTGGCCAATTGGTAGCCGACTACGTCTCCACTGCCGGCGTCGAGCACCACCGAACTCCAGTCGGCCCGGAACTGCGGATGCCCCACCGTGTTCGCCCAGGCTTCGGCGTCCCGGGGTTCCGAGCCCCAATGATCGGCGAAGGCAGCATTGTGCGCCAGCCGGACCGCTTCCGACTGCTCCGGCCGGTACCGGACCAACTGCAGGTCTGGCGCCAAATCGATGTCCGGGATGGCTTCGGCCAACGGCCGGCGCATCTCCGAGAAGTACCGGACCACTTCGAAACCCTGGGCGGCATAGAGCGCCCGCTGGGCAGCATTGTCCGCTTCGAGGAACCCCCTGGCCCGCGCCGGGCTCTGCCCCTGCTCCGCAAACCGCTTGGCGACTTGCCGGAGCTGCCAGCTGAGCACGGCCGAGCCGATCCCCCGGCGTTGCCACTGCGGGTCCACCCCGCCGAAGACGTGGGCCTTGTCGCCCCCGGGGTTCTTCGACACCCGGCCGAAGGCGCGCGGCACGCCGGATTCGTCGAGACCGAGCAGCGTGTTCTGCCGCGGATCGTTCTTGGCCGAACTGAGTGCATTGGCCAGATCTTCCGGCTGATCATGCCAAGGCGGTTTTTCGGCCTCGGAAATCCGCAACACGAGTTCGTACCAAGCGGCCAGATCGGCTTCGGTGATCGGACGGAATTCGAGTCCTTGTTCCCGGCCAGGCAGTGTCATACCGCAACGCTATCCTGCTCGGCGTCGGCTGTGGAACCTGCCAAGTCGCTCGAATTCGTACTCAGCGACCGCTGCTCCGCATAGTTCTCGAGCCATAGGCCACTGCAGCTGTGCCGCTCAGCAACAGCAGAGCACCAAGACCCGCCAGCCCCAAACCGTTGCTTCCGGTCGCGGCCAGTTCGTCCCCGGAGGAAACCGCAACAGCCGGGACCACGGGGTCCGGCGCCGAGACGGTGAAGCTGCTCCGACACCAGTTCAAATCACTGCCCCTTCGCGCAGCAATTGGCGTCGTTACCTGGTACATCACGCTCACGAAGCACTCTCCCGGGAAGGATGTGTATCTGAGTTCGAACGTCTTCCCCAATGCAGTCAGATCGATTTGCACCTGGAATCGCAATTCGGGAACCACGGTACCGGGCAACACACCTGCCTTCCAGACGATCATCTGCGACGTGGAATTAGGAAAGCTCTGCACCTGGGCAGTGCCAAGGTTGGTCGTCAGGGACCCCGGAACCAAAGTTGCCGACGTGCCCAGATTAGCCAACGAGATCCGAGGCTCCACCGGAAGCTGCGAGCTTGCCAAGGCCGGGTCGAATCGCAGGGTAAACCCCATCGGCTGCCCCACGGTAGCCTTTCCGCCCCCATCCGCCACCAACTTCAAACCCGGGACTGCGCCGTTTTGCGACACGATCTGCGGGCCCAGAACCACCTGCAGAGTGACCGTCATCGGGGCCTGGATCGTAAACTCGACGAACTGGAATTCGTTGATCGGAGTCAGTTCTTTGGTGTACGGGCCACCTTCAACTGAAAGTGTGCTGCTGAGGAACGAAGCCGTGCGGTTCTCCCGGAACAACGGCGATGGCTCTCCTACCGAGCAGGTACTGCCAACCGGTGGATTATCGCGCGCATCCGGAGTCGCAGTGCCGTTCGGCGGCACCGAAACCGGCTGGTTCGCGGTGAGCGGGAGGGACTGGCCGTCCGGCGCGGTGCAACTCCAATTGAAGTCGTATTTCCCCCACAACGGAGCCGGATTACCCTGCAGATCCACGACATTGACCTTGAACGTCAGATTCAACGGAGCCGCAGGCTCCGCAGCGGGTTCCTTGGTTTGATCAGTCGGCACCGGCTCGGCAACCGCATTTTTGACCATCGGCGCCCGCACCGCGAATACCACCGGCTCCGCAGCCTTGGCCGGCACGGTCTGCGTCGGCGTTTCGATCGCGGGCTGGGCCCAGACCGAGCCCGGAGCAGCAGCCGGAGGCTGCGCATCCGGGTCGACCGAAATCGTGCACGAGGCACCTTCGGGAGCTTCGCTGACCCGGGCCTCCTTTGCCGCAGTGGCCGACCATTTCCCGGTCAACGCGGGCGCATCGCCCAGCACGCAGGACCAGGTTCCAGTCACCGTCCGGTCCAGCGACGAAGCTGCAGCGTCCGCATCCACCGCCGTCACCCGCACCGTGAATCCCGTGTCTTCTGCGGCCGTCGCAACCGGCAAAGCCACAAATGCCGGAGTAACCAATACCGCACTGGCGCCCAACAAAGCGACACCAGATCTGAACAGGCTCTTCATCGCGAACTTCTTATTAGTCCAAACCAATTCCTAACGAAACGATAACATCATCGTCAAGATCCGCTGCGAATAATCAGGATTCCTGTGCTCGTTCGCGCGCGGAAGCGCTGCGGCTCAGCGCCTGGCAGGCTCGAGCGTGCCGAGGTCGAGCACCGCATCCCCGGCGCTCCGGTCGGCCACATGGTGGGTGATCAGCACTACCGCTTTGCTGGCCAGGCTGCGCCGCAGATCGGCCATCAGCTCGGCAGCGGATGCCCGGTCCAAATGCGCCGTCGGCTCATCGAGCAAAACGATGTCGGCCCGGGTCAGCAATGCCCGGGCCACCGCGATTCGCTGCCGCTGACCACCGGAAACCAATCCGCCGGCCACGCCGAGTGGGGTATCCAGTCCCCGGCTGAGCCCGCCAAGCCACTCGCCCAGGCCGACCTCGGTCAAAACCCGGGTCATCTCCTCTGCCGACGGGGCATCCGCTTTGGCTCTGGCCAAAGCCAGGTTCCCGCGCAGGCTCGAGTTGAACAGATGGGCTTCCTGCGGACACCAGGCAAGCTTTCCGTTCACGGCCAGCCGCCCGCCGAGCACAGGCGTGAAACCCATCAAGGTCGCCAGAAAGGTCGACTTGCCGGATCCGGAAGGCCCGGTCACAGTCAGCCAATCCCCGGACGCCAGATCCACCTCCAGCGCCTCGGCCACCGTGCTGCCCTGCCAGCCGATCGCCAGGGCTTCGGCCTGGATCGCCCGGCCCGGTGCCGCGATGGGGACCACCGGAAGCTCGGGAACCTGCAGTTGGGCGCCGAGCGACCGGGCCATGCGCCGCAGCAGCGGCAAGCCCGGCGCTGATTGCACCAAGGGCGAGAACGCATCCACCAACCCCAATTGCAGGAGCACCAGCGCCACCAGCACTTCCGGTCGGAGTTGGCCGGAGCTGAGAAACGGAGCGCCGATGAACACCATGCCCAGCGCCGCCAGGCAGCCGAACAAGGTCAGCGCCGCCATGGCCAGCCCCTCGGCCCAAGCTCCGCGTTGCGCCGAGGCAGTCGCACCGCGGTCCACCGCGGAGAGCCGGGCGAGCAGCGGCCCGTCTACCCGGTTCGTCCGCAGTTCCGCGGCCGCACCGAGTAGCACCGTGAGACCGCGGAACAGTTGATCGCGTTGCTGTTGTTCCAACCGTACCGAGCGCCGATCCGCCCAAAGCGCCAACGCCGGAGCCGCCAGTGCCGCGCCGAGGACTACGGCCAGCTGCAGTCCGAAACCTTGCGGGAACAGCAGCGAAGTGCAGATCAGGACCGCGACCGAAGCCAGCACTGCGGTGACCGGCGGCAGCAGCACCCGGGGCATCAAGTTCCGGAGTTCGTCCACTTCGCCAACCAGCCTCGGCAGCACCGCCTCTCCCCTGCCCAAGGCCCGGTTCCCGGGCAGCGTTTTGGCCAAGGCGTCCCACAGCCGCCCACGCAACCGGTCGGCGGCGGCGAAGACCGCTTGATGGGTGCTCAGCCGTTCCAGATAACGGGAAACCGCGCGCAGCAGACCGAAGAACCGCACCCCGACGATCGCGGTGAGCAGATACAGGATCGGCGGCTGCTGGCTCGCCCGGACGATGAGCCAGCCGGAAAGCGCAGTGAGCGCCAGACCGGCCAAGGCGGCCAAGACGCCGAAGCCCACCGCACCCAGGAAACCCGGCCGCCAGGGTTGCAGAACCCGCAGCCAGATCCGGAACGTCGATCCGGCCCGGGACCTCGCCTGGCCGCTTCCGATATCAGGGTCCGACTGTGATTCAGCACCGGCCTCGGCAGCAGACAGCTCCCGAGCTGCCGGATTCCCGGCCGGACGGACTGCTGGTGCATCCGCAGCCGGCTGCGTCCGGAATTCCGGGACCACCGGCCCGGCCAACTCCAGATGCTGGTCGGCGAGCGCCACGACGCGCGGATCGTGGCTCACCAACAACACCGTGACCCGGCCGCGCAGCGAGACCAGAGCCGCTTCGATCAGTCGCGCTGAAGCAGCGTCCACATGGGCCGTCGGTTCATCAACCAGGACCACGGTGGCTCCCGCCTCCACCCGGAGCAGAATCCGCGCCAAGGCGAGCCTCCGGAATTGCCCGGGACTCAGCGAGGCCGGGTGCTGCGCTTCTCGTCCAGCCAGTCCCACCGCGGCCAAGGCAGCAGAGATCTGCGCCTCCCCGCTGGCACCCCACAACACCAGTTCATCGGCCGCAGTGGTTTCGGTGCTGCCCGGGTTCTGCGGCAGCCATGCCAGCTTTTCCGGATCGAGGCCTTGCACGCTGCCGGACATCTCGGCATCCGCAGAGGTCACGGTCCCGGCCAGCACACCCAACAAAGTCGATTTGCCGCACCCGCTCGGGCCGGAAATTGCACAGAGCGAGCCCGCAGGGATTCGGAGGCGGACGCCGTTCAAAGCCGGTACTGCCCGGTCCAAGTAGCGCACGCTGAGCCGCTCGACCTGCAATCCCGCAGCGTCCGGCCCGGAATGCTCCGGCAAGCGACGGCCCGCCGGCGCGGCCAGCTCCTTCCGGCTGCGACGCAAGGCCTCGCGCCCGTCGTCGCTGGCATGGAACGCCGAGCCGAGCTCCCGGAACGGCAGGTAGCAATCCGCGACCAGGATCAGCACCAGGAGTCCGGTCCCCAGACCGAGCTGGCCGTAGACCAGCCGCACGCCGATGAATACCGCGACCAGCGCCACCGACAGGGTTGCGATCAGTTCCAAGGCCAATGCCGACCAGAAGGCGACCCGGAGCGTCGCCATGGTAGTGCTCCGGTATGCTTCGCCCAGTTGGTCCAGGGCCGCACGCTGCTCTTTGGCCCGGCGCAACCCGATGAGCACCGGCAATCCACGGGCGAGTTCGGCGAGCTGCCCGGACAACCGCAACAAGGCGCCGGTCGCCGCACTGACTTTTTCTTCGGTGTACCAGCCGATCAAAGCCATGAAGATCGGAATCAGGGGAATCGTGAGCACTACGATGAGCGCACTGACCCAATCGGCGGTCAGGATCCGGGTGCCGATCACCAGCGGCACGGTCGCCGCGCTGACCAGGGCCGGCAGATATTGGTTGTAGTACCCGTCCAGGGCGTCCAAGCCGTTGCTCGCCAAAACCGAAGCTCCGCCAGCCGCCTCGGTGCGTTTCGTCCCGGCCTTGTCCAGCCAATTGCGGGTCAGCTCGGCGCGGAGCTTCTCCTTGGCACCGAGCCCGGTCCGTTTCGCACTCGCCTGCACGGCCCATACCATCGCAGCGCGGAGCACCACCGCGGCCGCGGCAACGCCCAAGGGACCGTTGACCGGACGGCCCTCGATCGAGGCCATGATCGCATTCGCCAGGCCGTCGGCGAAAACCACCATCGAGGCGGCTTTGAGCGCGTTGAGCACCCCCAGGAGATAGAGCCCCGGCAGACTGGAACGCGGAATTTCGGGTTTCATCTGCCGGTCCTCAGTGCGCCGGCAGGCTTCGGCTGCTGATCCGCTTGCGGAACACCCAGTAGGTCCAACCCTGGTAAGCCAGCACCAGAGGCACGCCGAAGCTCGCGATGATGCTGATCAGGCCCAAGGTATAAGGCGAGGCCGAGGCGTTCTGCACGGTCAACGAAAAGTCCGCGGAGAGCGTCGAGGGCAGAACATTCGGGAACAGGTTGAGGAAGATCGTGGCCATCATGCTGAGCAGGAACACGCCGCAACCCACGAACGCCCAGCCTTCACGCCGCCGGGCAGCCGCGATCACCGCGAAGCCCACCGCCAGCACGCCGAGCAGCAGCAACGCCCAACCGAGCGGCTTCTGGTTCGACAGTTGCACCGCCAGCCCCCAGGCGAGCAATGGCAGCAGCGCGAAGGGCGCCGCCCGGCGGAACAGCTTGCGGGCGCGTTCGCGCACCGTGCCATCGGTTTTGAGCGCCAGGAACGCCGCGGCATGGACCACGCAGAAGAGCACTACCGCAGCACCGCCCAGCACGGCATAGCCGTTGAACCAGGCGAAGGCGCCGCCGATCCGGTCTCCGTTCGCGTTCAACGGCAGCCCGGTGCTGGTCAAAGCCAATGCCGCGCCGACCCCGAAGGCCGACACTGCCGAGCCCAGCAGGATCGCCCAGTCCCAGACTCCGCGCCAGCGCACCGCATCGACCTTTCCGCGGTACTCGAAAGCCACCGCTCTGAAGATCAGGCCCAGGAGCACCAGGATCATCGGCAAGTAGAGCGCCGACAACAGCGAGGCGTACCAACTCGGAAACGCCGCGAAAGTCGCGCCGATCGCCGTGATCAGCCAAACCTCGTTGCCGTCCCAAACCGGCCCGACGGTATTGAGCAGCACCCGGCGCTCGGCATTGTCGCGGGCGAACAGCTTCATCAGCATGCCGACGCCCAGGTCGAAGCCTTCCAGGAACAAGTACCCGGTCCACAGCACCGCGATCACCACGAACCACAAGGTGGGCAGGAAATCCATCAGAGTGCTCCGTTCGTCTCGGGTTTGCGGTCAGTATGCCCAGTGACATTAATAGGCGAAGGCGAGCACATCGTCGTCGTCCTTTTTCTGGTTTTCAGCGTCGCCGTCGTCGGCTTCGTCGTCCGGGTCCGGTGGCGGCGCCGCCAGCTCCGGCATCGCGGAGGCCACTCCGCCTCGGACATAACGGAACAACAGGAACACTTCGACCACCAACAGCGCCGCGTAGACCACGATGAAGGCCACCAACGAGAAGACCAGCTCGCCCACGCTCACCCCCGGCGATACCGCCGCCGCGGTGAACATGAAGACTTGGTCGATGCCGCTCAATTGCGGATTCGGCGCCACCACGAAGGGCTGCCGGCCCAACTCCGTGAAGATCCAACCGGCCGAGTTGGCCCCGAAAGGCGCCAGGATGCCGAAGACCGCGAGCCGCATCAGCCACTTGGATTCCGGCACAGTGCCGCGTCTGGCGATGAAGAAGGCCACGAAGGCCGCCAAAGCCGCGATCCCGCCGAAGCCGATCATCATCCGGAATCCCCAGTAGGTCACCGCCATCACCGGAACGTACTGGATCGGCTGGCCGGCCCGGTCGCCGTAAATCGGATTGTCCGGCAGGTTGGTCCCGTATTTCGCCTGGTATTCCGGCAGCAGGGTGTTGACGCCCTTCACCTCGGTGTCGAAATCGCCGTGCGCCAAGAAGGACAGCAGACCGGGGATTTCGATCAGCGCCGCGACGTCATTGCAGTTTTTTGCGCCGACGTCGCCGATCGACAGGATCGAGAAGCTGGTGCCGTTCTGGCAGGCGGCCTCGGCCGCGGCCATTTTCATCGGCTGCTGTTCGAACATCAGCTTGCCCTGCAAATCCCCGCTGATCGCGGTTCCGGCAAAAGCGATCATCGCGACCACGGCGCCGATCCGCAAGGAACGGATCCAGACCTTGTGGTCCGTTTTGTCCCGCCCCGGGTACTGCATCTTGCCGTCCACGACGGGGCTTTCGCCTACCACCACGCGCTTTTTCGCGTCCACGGTGTCGATGCCCAGACGCCGCCGTTTCCAAAGGTGGTACCAGGAGATGCCGAGCAGGAATCCCCCGGCCACCGCGAGTGCACCGAAAATCGTGTGCGGGAAGGCCACCAGCGCGGTGTTGTTCGTGAAGACCGCCCAGGCATCGGTCATCCGCGGACGGCCATCGACCATGGTGACGCCCACCGGATGCTGCATCCAGGAATTGGCGACCAGGATGAAATAGGCGCTCACCACGGAGCCGAGCACCGCGATCCACAGGCAAGCCAGATGCAGCTTCGCCGGGAGCTTCTTCCAGCCGAAGATCCACAAACCGAGGAAGGTCGATTCGATGAAGAAGGCAAGCAGGGCTTCCATCGCCAGCGGCGCCCCGAAGACGTCGCCGACGAACCTGCTGTATTCGCTCCAGGCCAAGCCGAATTGGAACTCCTGAACCAGGCCGGTAGCCACCCCGAGGATGAAATTGATCAGGAACAACTTGCCCCAGAACTTGGTCATCCGCAAGTATTCGGGCTTCTTGGTTTTGAGCCACACGGTCTGCAGAACTGCGACCACCAGACCCAAGCCGATGGTCAGCGGCACCATCAGGAAGTGGTACACCGTGGTGATGCCGAATTGCCAGCGGGCGATGTCGAGGGCTTCCATCCCATCCTCTTCTACGTCTTGTAGAAATATAACTTCTACACAGTGTAGAACATTTTCTACTGGTCGTAGAAATAACCCGGGAAACAAGCTACATTGGTATCTGCAGCAATGGCAGACGAACGAAGGACGAGCATGGCGACACTGGGTGAACTGGAGCGATCCGTAATGGATCTGCTGTGGCAGCAACCCGAGCCGCTCACGGCCAACGAGTTGCGGGATCTGCTCTCGCACCTGGAGGCTTCGCACGGCAAAGAACTCGCGGTGACCACGGTTTTGACGGTGTTGTCGCGATTGGAGAAAAAGGGGCTGGTGGAACGTGAACGGGACATCCGTCCGCACCGCTACCGCTCAGTGACCTCCCGCGCGGAGCACACCGCGGAGTTGATGCACGAAGTGCTCGGTTCCGCTCCGGACCGGGAAGCCGTTCTGGCCCGCTTCATCGGCTCGGTCTCTGCAGACGAAGCCACAACGCTGCGCAAGCTGCTCGAACGCAGCGGGGACTGACCCCGGTTCAGGGAGGATCTCCTTGAGCCTGGATCCGCTCACCGTCGCTGCTTGGGTGCTGGCCGCCCTGGCGGTCATTTTGGCCTGGCCCGCACCGGTACTGCTCTCCCGGGCGCAGTGGCCCCGCCGCTCGCCGGCCAGTGCGATGATCCTCTGGCAGGCGATCGGCCTGGCCGGCGGACTGTCGATGATCGGCGCCATGCTGACCTGGGGCCTGGCGCCCTTGGGCAGCAACATCTTCTCGGCCTCGCACCGGCTGATCGACATCGTATTCTTCAACGCGCCGATCGGCGGCCTGCGCTTCTGGCACGCCTTCGCCCTCTCCGCGGCCGGACTGCTCGGCGCGCATCTGCTGTTCACCTTGCTGCTGACCTACGTGCGGATCCAACGGCAACGCGGCCGGCACCGGGAACTGCTGCTCCTGCTTTCTTCGCCTTCGGCAGAACAGCCGGGCACGGTCGTCATCAACCACCGGATGCCGGTCGCCTATTGCCTGCCCGGCGGGGCCAGATCGGTGACCGTGCTTTCCGACGGGTTGCTCGAACTGCTCAAGCCCGAAGAACTGCGTGCCGTGCTGACCCATGAAAATACGCACCTGACCCAACGGCACCACCTGCTGCTCTGGGCTTTCGCCGCCTGGAAATCCGCCCTGCCCTGGTTGCCGACGTCGAAATTGGCCCAGCGCTCGGTCAACGAGCTGATCGAAATGCTCGCCGACGACGCGGCGCTGACCGTGGTCTCGGAGCCGGTCCTGGTCCGCTCCATCGCCCTGGTCGCCTCGGGCTCGCTCGAGGGCAGCAGCCACGCGGTCCCGCTGGAAGGTTTCGACACCGAAGCCACCACCGCCTCGCGGATCCAGCGGTTGATCAACCCGGAACCGCCCTTGAGCACCCCACTGCAGGCCCTGGTACTGGCCGCTTCGGTGCTGCTGCTGGCGGCGCCCACCGCGCTGCTGGTCCTCCCCGCCCTGGGCTGAACCTCCCGAACCCCGCAGCCCCAAACCCTGCGCGAGTGCACACTTGGCGCGGGTAATTCCGCGAAACACCCGCGCCAAGTGTGCGTTCGCCAGGGTCCCTACGTGGCGAACGGAGTTCGACACGAAAGGGCCGAACGCTCACGTGTGCGTTCGCCAGGGTCCCTACGTGGCGAACGGAGTTCGACACGAAAGGGCCGAACGCTCACGTGTGCACTCGCGCGGGGTGTCATGGATATTCGGGCTGGACTCCGATACTCGGCGGAATCCGAGGTTCAGGCGTCGATCCGCTCCCGGTCCAGCGAGGACGAGCCGGCGATGATGAACTCCTTGCGCGGCGCCACGTCGGAACCCATCAACAACTCGAAGGTCTTTTCGGCAGCCTCGGCATGCGCCGCAGTCACCCGGCGCAAGGTCCGGTGCCGCGGGTCCATGGTGGTTTCGGCCAGCTGGTCGGCGTCCATCTCGCCCAAGCCCTTGTAACGCTGGATCGGTTCTTTGTAACGCTTCTTCTCCTGCTCCAAACGCTTGAGCAGCGTGTTCAGCTCGGTCTCGGAATAGGTGTAGATCAGCTCGTTGGCCTTTTGGCCCTGGTTGATCACCTCCACCCGGTGCAGCGGCGGCACCGCGGCGAAAACCCGGCCGGCATCCACCATCGGCCGCATGTAGCGGAAGAACAAGGTCAGCAGCAGCGTGCGGATATGCGCGCCGTCGACGTCGGCGTCGGTCATCAGAATGATCTTCCCGTACCTGGCCGCTTCCAAATCGAAGGACCGCCCGGAGCCGGCACCCACCACCTGGATCAACGCGGCGCACTCGGCGTTGGAGAGCATGTCCCCCACCGAGGCCTTCTGCACGTTGAGGATCTTGCCGCGAATCGGCAGCAGCGCTTGGAAATCCGAAGAGCGAGCCAGCCGGGCGGTGCCCAAAGCGCTGTCGCCCTCGACGATGAACAGCTCGGTGCGCTCGGTCTCCTCCGATCGGCAATCCGCCAGCTTGGCCGGCAGCGAGGAGGTCTCCAGGGCGTTTTTGCGGCGCTGCGTCTCTTTGTGCACCCGGGCCGAAATCCGGGACTTCATTTCGGAGACGACTTTTTCCAGCAGCAGTGCCGACTGGGCCTTGTCATTCCGGTTCGAAGAATTCAGCTTCGCGGTGATCTCCTGTTCGACCACCTTGGCCACGATCGCCCGGACCGCAGGCGTGCCCAGGATCTCCTTGGTCTGGCCTTCGAACTGCGGCTCGGCCAAGCGCACCGTGAGCACCGCGGTCAGCCCGGCCAGCACGTCATCTTTCTCGATCTTGTCGTTGCCGGCCTTGAGCTTGCGCGCATTCGCTTCAATCACCTTGCGGAAGGTCTTCAGCAACGCCTGCTCGAAGCCTTCCTGGTGCCGGCCGCCTTTGGGCGTGGCGATGATGTTCACGAAACTGCGCATTGTGGTTTCGTAGCCGATGCCCCAGCGGACCGCGATGTCCACCTCGCAGTCGCGCTCAACTTCGGTGGGCATCATATGGCCGTTGGCATCGAGTACCGGCACGGTCTCCTTGAAGCTCGCCGTGCCGTGCAGGCGCCAAATGTCGGTGACCGGGGCATCCACCGCGAGGTAGTCCGCGAACTCGGAGATGCCTCCGTCGTGGTGGAAAACTTCTTCATGCGCTCCGAGTTCGCCCGGGGTACCCGGCAGACCGCGTTCGTCCCGGACCGTGATCTTCAGGCCGGGGACCAGAAATGAGGTCTGCCTGGCCCGGGCGGCCAACTCGTCGTAGGAGAACTTCGCGTCCGGAGTGAAAATCTGCCGGTCCGCCCAATACCGGATCCGGGTTCCGGTGATCCCGCGTTTCGTGCTGCCCACCACTGCCAGGCTGGACTTCTGCACGAACGGTTCGAAGGTAGCCGAGGGGCTCAACGAACGACCGGTGTCTTTGAAGGTGCCCGGCTCGCCACGACGGAAGGACATCTGGTAGGTCTTGCCACCGCGGTCGACCTGGACGTCCAGCCGCGCCGAAAGCGCGTTGACCACGGAAGCGCCGACGCCGTGCAAACCGCCCGAGGCGGCATACGACGATCCGCCGAACTTGCCGCCGGCGTGCAATTTGGTCAGCACCACTTCGACGCCGCTGAGCCCGGTCTTGGGCTCGATGTCCACCGGGATGCCGCGGCCGTCGTCGTGGACTTCCACCGAGTTGTCCTTGTGCAGGATCACCAGGATCTTCTGCCCGTGCCCGCCGAGGGCCTCGTCGACCGAGTTGTCGATGATTTCCCAGAGGCAATGCATCAGCCCCCGGGAGTCGGTTGAGCCGATGTACATGCCGGGTCGTTTGCGGACCGCTTCGAGTCCCTCCAGGACGGAAAGGTGACGTGCGTTGTAATCGGAATTGGTGGCGGCCACTAGGGCGTTCCTCCTCGGGTCGTGCAGCCGCAGTTTCCTGGGCACAGTGAGCTTATTCAGGCTATCTCCTCGGGCCGCCGCAAGGGCTTAGGCGTGCCGTGACGGGCGTCACGGCATTCCGGAGGGAATCTTTTCGGTTATGAAATTGCAATACGCGCACAGCGAAAGAACACCCAGCCTGAGATGGTTTGGAACCGAATAATGGTTGTATAGATGTACAAGCAATAAGGCTGGAGCTTGTATCGGGATAGAGCCGAAGATAGGCCAGAGAAGAAGGAGGGATCATGACAACTGCAACCGTAAGTCGTGAACTGAACGCCTTGGACCGTTGCGACCGCTGTGGAGCGCAAGCATATGTCCGAGTGATCCTCGAGTCCTCTGGCGGCGAGCTGCTTTTTTGCGGACACCATGCTCGTGCCGTGGAAGCGACACTCAAGCCGATGTCCTCCGAGTGGCACGACGAGACCTCGAGACTGTTCGAAAAGGACGCCGTCCTCGTCGACGACTGAAGATTTGCACCGAACTGAACAGTAGCGTTGAAGGGCGCCCGGCAATCCGCCGGGTGCCCTTTGCGTCTACCGGAGATTCACGGGCCGAGTACGCGGAAGGGCGGAACTCCTGGGAGTTCCGCCCTTCCGTTCAATCCGGCATCGCAGCAGCCGTGGGCCGACCGGCGATGTGGAACCGATTTAGTCCAGGTAGTCGCGCAAGACCTGCGACCGCGAGGGGTGCCGAAGTTTCGACATGGTTTTGGACTCGATCTGCCGGATCCGCTCGCGGGTGACGCCGTAGACTTTGCCGATTTCGTCTAAAGTCTTCGGCTGTCCGTCGGTCAGTCCGAAGCGCATCGCGACCACTCCGGCTTCCCGCTCGGAGAGGGTATCGAGCACCGAGTGCAATTGCTCCTGGAGCAAGGTGAAGCTGACCGCATCCGCCGGCACCACGGCCTCGGAGTCTTCGATCAGATCGCCGAACTCCGAATCCCCGTCTTCGCCCAAGGGCGTGTGCAGCGAAATCGGCTCCCGGCCGTACTTCTGCACCTCGACGACCTTTTCCGGCGTCATGTCGAGTTCCAGAGCCAACTCTTCCGGCGTGGGCTCGCGTCCCAAGTCCTGGAGCATTTGGCGCTGCACCCGGGCAAGTTTGTTGATCACTTCGACCATGTGCACCGGAATGCGGATGGTCCGCGCCTGGTCCGCCATGGCCCTGGTGATCGCCTGCCGGATCCACCAAGTGGCATAGGTGGAGAACTTGAAGCCTTTGGTGTAGTCGAACTTCTCCACCGCGCGGATCAACCCGAGGTTGCCTTCCTGGATCAAATCCAGGAACAGCATGCCGCGGCCGGTGTAACGCTTCGCGAGCGAAACCACCAGGCGCAAGTTGGCCTCGAGCAGGTGGTTCTTCGCCCGCTTGCCGTCATGGATGACCCACTGGTATTCCCGCTTGAGTTTGTCCGCGAGCTTGCCGTCGTCCGCAGCAAGTTTTTCCTCGGCGTAAAGACCCGCTTCGATCCGCAAGGCCAGGTCGACTTCCTGCTCCGCGTTCAACAGGGCGACTTTGCCGATCTGCTTCAAATAGTCTTTGACCGGATCCGCAGTGGCTCCGGCGGACATGACCTGCTGCACTGGAGCATCGTCATCGTCGGCATCGGAATAGACGAAACCGGAACCGGTCGGCTCCTCGGCAACTGCCGCGGCTTCGCCCAACTCGCCTTCGGCAGGCTCTGCCGGCTCTTCGGCATCCTCGTCGACCTCAGCGGCCGGCTCTTCGGCTTCGGCCTTGGGCTTGCGGCCACGGGCAGGTTTGGCTGCAGCCTCCCCGTCGGGAAGTTCGGCCTTTTTCGCGGCAGCAGTGGCTGCCCGCTTCTGTGCCGGAGTCAATTTTTCCTCCGCCGGCTCAGCCTTGGCTGAAACGGCGGTCTTTTTGGCGGCCGGCTTCTTCGTCGCCGGGGCATCCTTCACCGCGGTACGGGTGCCGGACGTCGCTGCCACGGCAGGTTCCTCGGGGGCAGCGGTTGCGCTGATCTTCCGTGCAGTTGGAGACACTGATTACCTTTCCTTGCAGCTTGTAGCGTTACCTGCGCGCAACACCACTATGACCCTGTCAAGTCCGTGATCGCTATCACTCGCGATCACAGCCTGCAGGGTCAATGGTTACAACTGCCGACAATGTCATCTTGTTCCCGAAACCACTGAGGAATTCGGAAACCGACTACGCGAATCATTCACGGACCCCACCGGGTCGTCCATATATTGTCTCACGACTTGCGGGCCGCTTTTGAACGAAGAGCCGAATTCATCGGGACGCACCCTCGGACTCCCTGAAGACCGGCTAGGAAAGCTCCGTGAACCGAGCAGCGGCGGGCATTCCCCGGTTTCCGGTCAGGCAGCTTCCGGGCCGCGCTGCCAAGCGGTCGCTTCATTTTTGGCCCAGTTGCAGAGCAGTCCGGATTCGATCAGCTGCAGGAAAAGCGCGGCCAGACGGTAGCCGGGCTGCAGGGCGAGCGCGGCATCCAGATGGGCACCGGCACGGCTCCCCCGGCCTCGGCACCATTCCAGCCAGCCGAGACCGGTCAGCGCCGCTACGGCCGCGCCACGGAGCGTCGGCCCGGAGCAGGGTTCTCCGGAGCAAGATTCTTCGGCAAGCACTCCGCCTGATCCGGCCGTTCCGGGAACCGCCTTGATTCCGTGCAAAGCGACGATCTGACGCAGGATTGCTTCGAGCCGGGCCAACCTGGGCCAGTCCGGCACCAGCTCCGGGCTGCCCAGCAGCAGCTCCGCAGCACCTTTTTCCGCAGCCCGACTGCGATCCGCAAGCGCGAGCACCAAAATGGCGTCCCGGAGATGCGGATTGCACAGCCAAACGGCGAGCCGACCCGCCTGGCCCATGCCTCCGGCACTGGTCCCGGCCCCCGGCATTCCGCTTGCGGCCGCATCCGGCCGAACCGCGTCGGGTACGGCAGTGTCGGGTACGGCAGTGTCGGGTACGACGGCGTCCGGTACGGAATCTTCAGTGGACAACGCGGCCTCCCAGTGGCGCAGGGCCCGGTCGAATTCCGCGGCCTCCGGCTGCCCGAGGGAAACACCGCGCCCTGCAGCTTCGAATGCCGCCCGGCCGGCTGCGCGCCGCGCCGGGCTCGTCTCCGGCAGTTCCATCGCTGCCGCCAAATCCGGTTCGTAACAGCTGCCGCGGAACACCAACTCTGCGCTCAGTGCACTGTTCAGGACGGTTTTCAGGGAATAGCCGTCGAACGGGCAACACGAGGCGTCCCGACACAAGTAATCCCGCCACTTGGTTTCGCCGACCCACCAAGCCTCGCGCACCGGCAGCCCCGCCGATGCCAGGGATTGGGCCAAGCAGAACATCAACCGGTCATAGCCGGGATCCGCAGCGTCGCGCCAGTCGATTCCGGCATACACGGCAAGCAAAGCACCGTCTGCCCTATCATCCACCGAGAGGTGCCCGGCAACATTGCGGGCATACCGGATCTGCTCCGGGAAACTAGCGGAACGGTCCGGCAAATCCAGCCGCAGGCTGGCCCCGAGCTGCTTGCCCCGCAAGGCCAGAACCACCAGCGAGCGCTGCGGCCAATAACCCAGGAAATGCGGCACGTAAGCCAAAACGTCCTCGGGTGAAGCGACGGAGACTACCTCTTCGCGATCCATTTCCCCAGCCTGCCCAACGACGCCGGCTCGGTACAACGGCGGAACAGCGGATGTGGGGAAACCGGCTGAACTCGCCCCTGCGGAGGAAGAGACAAGGAGCGGAGGAAAAGACCAGGGAGCGGCAAGCGGCCACGGGGCACAGGCCCGGCGGCCCGAGCCCCCACCCGGGAAGCGTTGCCCGAACCAGCCCAACCGCCCAGCCCTGCTCGGCGAATCAGCCCTGCTCGGCGAATCAGTCCTGGTCGGCGAATCAGTCCTGGTCGGCGAGATAGGCCTCGATCGCGGCACCCAGCTCGTCGGCGTCGGGCAGGTGTTCGCCGTCCGCGGCCAACAAGGACCGCACCGGCACGTCCTGCTGCCGCTCGTCGTATTGCTGCTCCAACCGTTGCACCACGCCCTGCACCTCGGTCGAGCCTTTCACCTGTTCCGTGATCTGACGCTCCACCTCGCGCCCGGACTCGCGCAACCGGTCGGTCGGCAGCATCAACGAAGCGGCTGCGCCCAAGTACTCCAAGGCGGCCACTGCGGCCCGCGGGTACTCGGCATCCGCCAGATAATGCGGCACATGGACCGCGTAGCCGGCGATGTTCCGCCCGGCCTCGGCCAGACGCACTTCCAAGAGGTGCCCGATCGCCGACGGCAACTGCACGGTGGCCTTCCAGGTGGACATGCCTTCGATCAGATCCGGCCGGTTGCCGTGCACCGTGACGCCGATCGGCCGGGTGTGCGGCACCGGCATCGGGATCGAATGCACCCAGGCCACCAGGTTCACGTCCAGCCGCTGCACCAGGTCGACGACCGCGGCGCTGAACCGCTCCCACTGCAGATCCGGCTCGTTTCCGGCCAGGAACAAGAACGGCTGGCCCAAACCGTCGACCAGTTTGTACAGGATCATCGCCGGTTGCTGGTAGTCGGTGAGGTGGTCCTCGACGAAGCTGATTTGCGGGCGGCGGGAACGGTAATCGATCAACTGGTCGATGTCGAACAGCGCAACCGGCTCGGCATCCAATTTGTCCAGGAGCTCGGCATTGATCTGGCTCACCACATGGCCGGCATCGGTGAATCCGGTGAATCCCATCAACAAGTTCAGCCCTTTGAGGCCTCCGTCGTGCAGCAAATCTTCATTCGAGGCGTAAAGGGACTCCGGATCCAAAAACGGCACGTACTTGATTTCTTTCATCCCGGTCCTCCCGCAACTCTGGGCTTACAAGCCTAACAATCTACTTCTGCAACACCGGCACCCGGCCGAAACATTCCGACGCCGGGCCGGGTTCTCCGGCAGCGAACACGGTCCGGCGAACACCGCGGCGCGGAAAAGACTACGATCAAGAACGCGGAGGTTGCAGTGCAACCTCCAGCAGCCCGAAAAGAATCAGCGTAGAGCAGTGAGGAATCCCCCGTGGCCTTGAACAGTGTCGTTTCGCTTGCAGCAAGCAATTCTCCCGCCGGATCGATCGAGGGCGATGCCCTGGTGATCGGCGTGGTCAAAGGAAGCGATGGTCCGGCGCTCTTGGACAGCCCCTTGGCTGCGGAGGAGACCGCAGCGTTGAACGAATCGCTGAGTTCGCTCGGGGTGACCGGCAACGCGGACGGATTCCACCGGTTGCCGGCTCCGGCCGGAGTCGAAGCCAAAGTCCTGGTCCTGGCCGGATTGGGCGCAATCGGCACCGGCCCGGACGCCGCGCCGAGCCCGGAAGCGCTGCGCCGCGCAGCCGGCTCCGCCTTGCGGCAACTCGCCGGAACCGACACCGTGGTGCTGGCCCTGCCCGCCGCCGAAGCCGCCCAGCTCACCGCGATCGCCGAGGGCGCTGCGCTGGGCGCCTACAGCTACCAAGCCCGCCGGAGCGATCCGGCCGCACTGAAATCCCCGGTGCAGAAAGCGGTGATTGCGACGTCGCTGAACTCCCGGGCCGCGAAAACCATCCTGAACCGCTCGACGGCGGTGGGCAAAGCGGTGAACGCTACCCGCTCGCTGGTGAACGAACCGCCGAGCCACCTGTTCCCGGAGACCTTCGCCGAGGCCGCCAAAGACTTGGCCAAAGGCCTGCCGGTCAAGGTCACCGTCTGGGACGAGAAAAAGCTCGAAAAGGAAGGCTTCGGCGGAATCCTGGGCGTCGGAAAGGGTTCTTCCCGGGCGCCGCGCCTGGTCAAGGTCGAGTACGCGCCGGCCCGGGCGAAGAAGCACATGGCCCTGGTCGGCAAAGGCATCACTTTCGACACCGGCGGAATTTCGCTCAAGCCGGCAGCATCGATGATGACCATGAAGTGCGATATGGGCGGTGCCGCGGCGATCCTGAACGCGACCCTGGCAGTAGCCGAGCTCGGCTTGCCGGTGAAGGTCACCGCTTGGCTGTGCATCGCCGAGAACATGCCCTCGGCTACGGCGACCCGCCCCTCCGATGTGATCACCATCTTCGGCGGCAAGACCGTCGAAGTGCTCAACACCGATGCCGAAGGCCGTCTGGTGATGGCCGACGGCTTGGCCGTCGCCTCCACCGAACACCCCGACGTGATCCTGGATGTGGCCACGCTGACCGGCGCCCAGATGGTCGCGCTCGGCAACCGGGTGAGTGCCGTGATGGGCGATGAGCAGACCAGCAACGCGGTCAAAGCCGCGGCGGACAAGGCCGGCGAGCTGTTCTGGACCATGCCGATCCCCGAAGAACTCCGGCCCAGCCTGGATTCCCCGGTCGCCGACCTGGCGAACATCGGCGAAAAGGCCGGCGGCATGATGACCGCAGCGGCCTTCCTGAACGAATTCGTCGGCCAGGCGAAGTCCGGCGAGCAGATCCCCTGGGCGCACCTGGATATCGCCGGACCGGCCTTCAACGAATCCGCGCCTTACGGATACACACCGAAACAGGGCACCGGAGTATCGGTGCGGACCTTGGTGAGTTACGCGGAGGGCCTAGCCGCAGGCGCCAAGTAGTCCCGGATGGCTGCTGAATCACAACCCTGAGTGAATCGCACCACAAACGGACGCTGACACCCTGTCACAGGTGGAGACGGCGTGCGCCGGACGCTAAGGTGAATCCTGAAAGTATTTCCCGAACGTGCCGGGCTTAAGTGTGGATTCGGCGGGCGCCCAGGGAAGTTCAGCAATCGACTGTCCTACCGACCATCACACCGTTGAACAGTCATACACGCGAGGGAGCGTTCACGTGGCCGAACAGGCAACTGGGCAAGAATTCGACATCCTTATTCTCGGCGCCGGAAGCGCCGGTTATGCGACCGCTTTGCGCGCGGTCCAGCTGGGCTTCACCGTGGGCTTGGTAGAGAAGAGCAAGCTGGGCGGCACCTGCCTGCACACCGGCTGCATCCCCACCAAGGCTTTGCTGCACTCTGCGGAACTCGCCGACCACGCCCGCGACTCGGCGAAATACGGCGTCAATGTCGAACTCCAGGGCATCGACATCAACGCGGTCGTCGCGTACAAAGACAACATCATCGCGGGCAAATACAAAGGCCTGCAGGGACTGATCAAGTCCAAGAAGGCGATCACGGTGCTCGAGGGCGAGGGCAAACTCACCGCCCCCGACACCGTCACCGTGACCGATGCCGACGGCAAGGCAACCGCCTACACCGGCAAGAACATCGTGTTGGCCTCCGGCTCCTACTCGAAGACCCTGCCCGGACTGGAAATCGGCGGCCGGGTGATCACCTCCGAATCCGCGCTGAATCTGGACTTCATTCCGAAGAGCGCGATCATCCTCGGCGGCGGCGTCATCGGTTGCGAATTCGCCTCGGTCTGGAAGTCCTTCGGCGTCGACGTCACGATCGTCGAAGGTCTGCCGTCGTTGGTGCCGAACGAGGACGCCACGATCGTGAAGAACCTGGAGCGCGCTTTCAAGAAGCGCGGCATCAAGTTCTCCACCGGCACCTTCTTCCAGGGCGTCGAACAGAACGACGACGGCGTCAAGGTCACCTTGGTCGATGGCACCACCTTTGAGGCCGAGCTGCTGCTCGTCGCGGTGGGCCGTGGACCGAACACTGCAGGACTGGGCTACGAAGAAGCCGGCATCCCGATGGACCGCGGCTTCGTGCTCGCCAACGAGCGGCTGCACACCGGAGTCGGCAACGTCTACGCGATCGGCGACATCGTGCCGGGCTTGCAGCTGGCACACCGCGGTTACCAGCAGGGCATCTTCGTCGCCGAAGAAATCGCCGGCCTCAACCCGGTAGTGGTGCAAGACGTCAACATCCCGAAAGTCACCTACTGCGACCCGGAAATCGCTTCGGTGGGCCTCACCCAGAAGGCCGCCGAAGAGAAGTTCGGCGCGGACAATGTCCAGGCGCAGGAGTACAACTTGGCCGGCAACGGCAAGAGCTCGATCCTGGGCACCAGCGGCATCGTGAAAATGGTGCGGCAGAAAGACGGCCCGATCGTCGGCGTGCACATGATCGGCGCCCGGATGGGCGAACAGATCGGCGAAGCCCAGTTGATCGTCAACTGGGAAGCGTACCCGGAAGACGTGGCGCAACTGGTGCACGCACACCCGACGCAGAACGAATCCCTGGGCGAGACCGCCATGGCGCTCGCCGGCAAGCCGTTGCACGGTTAGGACGGCGGAGCATGGCTGCAAGCGGCTTAGGCGCTAGGCTCGATACGAAGACGATTGAAAGTACAACAGCATCTCTGAAGGAGAAACGGGGACGACATGTCTGAATCCGTGAATTTGCCGGCTCTTGGTGAAAGCGTCACCGAGGGTACGGTCACCCGCTGGCTCAAACAGGTCGGAGACCGGGTTGAAGTCGACGAACCGCTGCTGGAGGTTTCCACCGACAAGGTCGACACCGAAATCCCCTCCCCGGTTGCCGGAGTGATCGAGGAAATTCTGGTCGCCGAAGACGAGACTGCCGAAGTCGGCGCGCCCTTGGTCCGGATCGGTTCCGGCGATGCCGCGGCCGCCCCGGCTCCGGCCGCCGAAGCGGCACCCGCTGCCGAAGCCGCGCCCGCACCGGTCGCCGAAGCGGCGCCGGCTGCCGAGCCGGCTCCTGCCGCCGAGGCTCCGGCCGCGCCGGCCGCCGAAGCAGCTCCGGCCGCTGCACCCGCCGCAGCCGGCCAGGATGTGACCCTTCCGGCGTTGGGCGAAAGCGTCACCGAAGGCACCGTGACCCGTTGGCTCAAAGCCGTCGGCGAAACGGTCGAAGTGGACGAACCGCTGTTGGAAGTCTCCACGGACAAGGTAGACACCGAGATCCCGTCGCCGGTCGCCGGGACGTTGCTGGAAATCAAGGTCGCCGAAGATGAGACCGCGGAAGTGGGCTCCGTGCTCGCGGTCATCGGCTCCAGCGCACCGGCAGCGCCCGCTCCGGCACCGGTTGCTGCCCCGGCGGCACCGGCTCCCCCGGCCGCGGCTCCCGCAGCAGCACCGGCCGCTCCGGCACCGGCTCCCGCAGTACCGGCTGCTCCGGCACCGGCCGCACCCGCTACTCCTCCGGCCGCAGCTCCGGTTGCCTCCGGCAGCGAGTCGAACTATGTCACGCCGTTGGTCCGCAAGCTCGCGAACCAGCACGGAATCGAGATCAGCGCCCTGACCGGAAGCGGAGTCGGCGGCCGGATCCGGAAGCAGGACGTGCTCGCCGCAGCAGAAGCTGCAAAGGCCGTCGCGGCCCCCGCAGCGACGGCAGCCGCCGCACCGCTCACGGCTCCAGCGGCAAAGCTCCCCGTGGCCAGCACCCCGGCGGCTCCGTCGCCGCTGCGCGGCACGGTGGAGAAGGCACCCCGGATCCGCCAGGTGATCGCGCGGCGGATGCGCGAGTCTTTGGACACCTCGGCGCAGCTCACCCAGGTGCACGAGGTCGACATGACCAAAATCGCCAAGCTGCGCAATGCCGCGAAGAACACCTTCCAGGCACAGAACGGCGGCGTGAAACTGACCTTCCTGCCCTTCATCGCGAAGGCGGTGGCCGAGGCGCTCAAGCAGCACCCCAAGGTCAACGCCTCCTACGATGAAGAAAAGCAGGAAATCACGTTCCACGATGCCGAGCACTTGGCGATCGCGGTCGATACCGACCGTGGCCTGCTGGTTCCGGTGATTTCCGACGCCGGCAATCTCAACCTGGCCGGCCTGGCCGGAAAGATCGCCGACGTGGCGAATCGGACGCGCAACAACAAGATCGGCCCGGACGAGCTTTCCGGCGGGACCTTCTCGATCACGAACTTCGGTTCGGTCGGCGCGCTTTTCGACACCCCGATCATCAACCAACCGCAGGTCGCGATCCTCGGCATCGGCTCGATCGTCAAGCGCCCGGTCGTGCTGACCGACGCGGACGGCGGCGACACCATCGCGATCCGGCAGATGATGTACTTGTCGATGACCTACGACCACCGTTTGGTCGACGGCGCGGACGCCGGACGCTTCCTGCAGACGCTCAAAGCCCGGCTCGAAGAAGGAGCCTTCGAAGCCGATTTGGGCCTCTGAGCACTTTCCAGTAAAAGGCCGGGGCGGACATCCATTGATGTCCGCCCCGGCCTTTTTGTTGCGCCTCGGCCACCGTCAGCCGTGGCGGCAATCCTGCTTGCCGGTGAATTCACAGCAAGAACTCCCCAAAGATGGAGGAAGTTTTCCAATAGTTTGAACGGGCCCAGATCCATCCAACCGGCGCACACCCAGCGCCCCGACGGTCAGGAAAACTTCCCATGATGAAGAAAACCCGATACGGACTGCTGGCTGCAGCAGTCGTCATGGCGGTCTCCGGCGGCACCCTAGGTGTTTCCGCCGCGGCTTCCCCCTCTGCGCAAAACTTGGACAATGTGGTCCAGGTCATCGAGTTCCGAACCGACGGCATGGACCCGGCGAAAGCACAGTCGCTGCTCGCCGGCTACGACGTCGACCCGGGCTCGGCCAACAGCGGAACCATCATCGGCAGCCACCGGGTAGCCCTGGACCTGGCTGCCAAGGGCATCAAGGTCGTGAAAGAGACGCCCTACGGCAGCGACTTCACTCCGGTTCCGGGAGCCAACGCCCGGGCCGCCGCGGCAGCCTCCCCGCTGCCGGAGCGGGTCAAGAACAACAGCTACGAAACGTATTTCGGCGGATACAAGACCATCGCGGCCTATCAAAAACTCGCCACTGACATCGCCAGCGCATACCCCGAGTTCGCGCAGTACGTGGACTACGGAGATTCCTGGCAGAAAACCAAAGGCCAAGGCGGGCACGATCTGTTCGCCCTGCGGATCACGGCCAACGCCAACGACGGCAGCGATTGGAAGACCAACACCAACCACAAACCTCGATTCGTGTTCAGCGGCCAGATCCACGCCCGGGAAATCATCGGCAGTGAATTCGTCTCCCGCTTCACCGCGGACATCCTCAACGGCTACGGCACCGATCCGGAAGCCACCGCACTGCTGGATTCGACCGAAGTCTGGGTGGTTTTCGGCTCCAACCCCGATGGCATCGCGACCGTTGAGAAGGGCCTCAAAACCGCGGCGACCACTTCGAGCGGGGATGGCAACCCGGCGGCCAACAACACCGCCTGGCAGCGCAAGAACATGGACACCGACGGCTACACCGGTGGCAGCAGCGACTACACGCAGAGCCAGCCCGGCATCGACTTGAACCGCAACTGGTCCACCGGCTGGGGCGGCCAAGGCACCTCAAACGATCCCAGCGACCAGTCGTACCGGGGCAAGGGGCCGCTCTCCGAGCCGGAGTCCAAGCAGCAAGCCGATTTCTTCAGCCAGCTGTTCGGCAAATTCACGGTCACGGGCAACACCCCGGCGCCGGATAGCCGGCAAGGAACCGTGCTGAACCTGCACAGCTTCTCGAACCTGGTGATTTACCCCTATGCCTATGACAACACGGTGATCCCGCCGAACATCGCGGCGATCAAGAATCTGGGCTTCCGGCAGAGCTTCTACAACGGTTTCAAGACCGGTGCCGCCGGAGACGTCATCTACAACGCGGCCGGCGGCGATATCGACACCATTTACCAGCAAAACGGCATTCCGGCCTACACCTGGGAAATCGGCACGAGCAGCCAGGGCGGATTCTTCCCGGCATTCTCCCGGACTGCCGGTTTGTACAACCAGTACCGCGGAGGCATCTTCTACGCCGCCAACGCGGCTTCGGCACCGTACAAGACTCCGGCCGGGCCGACGGTCACCTCATTGACCGCTAGCCGCAACAGCGACAAGTCGGTGTCGATCAACGCCACCGGAAACGACAACGCCTTCGGGACCAACCCGTCGAACCGCAAACCCGCGGCGCAAAACGTCACTGCAGCCGAATACTCGGTGGGCAAATTGCCGGCTGCGGCCGGCAGCGGCACCGCACTCGCATTGTCCGACGGGTCGGCGAATTCGACGACGGAATCGTTCAACGGGACCGCTGGCAACGTCGCCGACGGCAAGCAGACCATCTTCGTCCGGGCCAAGGACGCGGATGGCAATTGGGGGCCGGCCAAGGCCGTCTTCGTCCAGTAATCGACCGGCCCAGTAATCGACCGACGCAGTAATTGACCGGTCCAATAATCAACCGGTCCAACACCGGCCGACGGCATCGAAGGGTTGGTTGTGGGAGTGGCCGGGTTCCGGCCGCTCCCACAGCTTTTGGCTGCCGGCGAGTTCCGGTGCCCGGAGGCTTGCCGGGGCCGGATCCGGCGAAAGTGGACGAGATTGGTAGAAATTTTGTCGACGCAGTGTCACCAAGCACCTTCTACATCCCGTAGAATAACCATATGGACTTCGTCAAATACCTGCTGATCTTCTTGCACATCCTCGGTGCCGCGGCCGTCGTCGGCGGCTGGTTCGCCACTTTCAAAAAGCCTACGGTGCTGCCGATCCAGCTCTGGGGCGCCACTGCGCAATTGATCACCGGCCTGGCCCTTGTGGGCTTGGCCGGGGCAAGCCGCGACCCGCTGAACTACATCAAGATCACGGTCAAACTGCTGATCGCCATCGCGGTTCTGGTTCCGGCGATCATCGGTTACCGGAAGGCCAAAAAGGGCGAGCAGGTCTCCACCGGTTTGGCCCACGCGGTCGGCGGCATGGCCCTGATCAATATCGCGGTGGCCACGCTCTGGAACTGACCGGTTAGCCTGCCATCCCGGTGACGTCCGGGACTAGTGCCCGGGCGAGATGCAGAATTCATTGCCATCCGGATCCGCCATGACGTACCAATGAAAGGATCCGGACCAATGGTCGGCCAGCTGACTCGCGCCGAGACTCTCGGCCCGGGCCAGCTCGGCCGCCAAATCGTCGGCGACCAGGTCCAAATGCAGCCTCCGTGGACCGCTGGTGGGTTCGGAAACAGCTTGGAAAGCCAAGCCGGTTTGGCCCTCGACGGCCTTGAGCCAAATGAAATCCCCGTGCTCCGAAACGGGCTCGGTGCCCAGCAGTTGCGCCCAGAACCGGGCCAGCCGTTCGGGGTTTTCGGTATTGATCATCACCGTGGAAAGCCGCAACATGCGCTCATGCTAACAGCCTGCCCCGGCTTGGCCAAGGCCCTGGGCTTCCTAGCCGCGACCTGCCTAGGATGGAACCGGAAGATTAACGGACCACATGAAGGAGCCTTCGATGGCGACAGTACGCACAGCCCACACGGTTTGGCAGGGCGATTTGCCCAGCGGCAGCGGCCAGGTGACTTTGGACAGTTCGGGTTTGGGCACCTATGACGTGACCTGGAAGGCTCGCGCAGAACAGGCAGAAGGCAAAACCAGTCCCGAAGAACTCATCGCGGCCGCGCATTCGGCTTGTTTCTCGATGGCATTCAGCCACGCGCTCGGCGAAGAAGGCAAGACTCCGGACCGGGTGCAGACCACGGCCGACGTCAGCTTCCAACCGGGTGAAGGCATCACCGGCATCCATCTGACCCTGAATGCTTCGGTTCCGGGCCTGAGCGAAGCCGATTTCCAGCGAATCGCAGAAGGCGCCAAAACCGGTTGCCCGGTCTCCGCAGCGCTGACCGGTACCACGATCACGCTCGAGGCCAGCCTCGAGGCGTAATCGTCCGATTCGCCGAACTCGCGGCCGCTCCGGTACTTCGGGGCGGCCGCCGCGGTTTAAGCTGGCTCCATGAACACACCGAACCCAACCGCCCGCCGGATCCGCATTCCGAAACTCCGCCCGGATTTCTACGCCTCGCTCGGCGCCCTGGATGCCGCCGGGGCCGCGGGCTTGGACCCGATTCTGGTCGAGCTGATCCGGATCCGGGCCTCGCAGTTGAACAACTGCGCCTTTTGCCTGGACATCCACGTCAATGACGCCCGCAGCGCCGGAGAGTCGCAGCAGCGCCTGGACGTGCTCAGCGCCTGGCATGAAGCCGGCGCCCTGTTCAGCGAACCGGAACAGGCTGCCCTGGCGCTCACCGAAGCGCTGACCCTGCTCCCGGCTGCCGGAGTGCCCGACGACGTCTACCAGCGTGCCGCGGCAGCATTCAGCGAGTCGGAGCTCGCCGGGGTGATGGCGACCGCGATCACGATCAATGCCTGGAACCGGATCGGCGTAGGCACCCGGCTCAGCCCGGCAAAGCGCTGAATCGGACCGCGCCCCGGGGCTGGCCGGACCTGCCTCCCGTCCAGGGTCAGTCCGCTGCCTGCGGCCGGGGCGGCAGGGCTCCAGGCTGCAGGTTCCGATAGCCGGTCCGGGCCGGCGGCCGGTCGGTAGGCAACTCGGCGAGCATTTCGCGCAACGCCCCGAGGCCGTACTCCAACTGCGGGTCTTGACCGGCCGCATACGCATGCGGCGGGAAGCCGACCTCGATATCCGGATCGACGCCGTAGTTCTCCACCGACCAGCCCACGCCTCCGGTGAACCAGAAGGCATAGCGCGGCTGGGTGACCCCGGTGCCGTCGGCCAAAGAGAACCGGCCGTCGATGCCGACCACGCCGCCCCAGGTCCGGGTGCCGACCACCGGCCCGATGCCGCGCAGTTTCGCCACCTGCGTGATGATGTCGCCGTCCGAACCGGCGAATTCATCGGTCAAGATCAGCACCGGCCCGCGCGGCGCGTTGTGCGGATACGTGATGTCTTCGACTGCTCGGGGCTTGTTCCAGGCTGTGACTTTGCGTCCGATCAGCTCGGCGACCAGTTGCGAGGTATGGCCACCGCGGTTCCGGCGCACGTCCACGATCAGCGCGTCCTTGCCGAACTCCGCGTCGATGTCGCGGTGCAGCTGGGCCCAACCCCTGGCCTGCATGTCCGGAATATGCACATAGCCGAACGTGCCGTCCGATGCTTGTCGCACCAATTCCCGGTTCTTCCGCACCCATTCCTGGTAACGCAACCGTTCTTCGTCGCCGATCGGCAACACCGCCACCCGGCGCTGCCGGCCCGCGGCATCGCCGTGCCCGGCGCCATTGCGCACGGTCAGCTCCACGATCTTCCCGGCGGCGCCCGCCAACCGCGGTTCCGGTCCGGCCGAGCCCAACTCCACCCCGTCCACGGCGAGCAGCAGATCGCCCGGTTTAACCGCGACGCCCGGCGCGTTCAGCGGGGAGCGCGCCAACGGGTCCGATGACTCACCGGGCAGGATCGAGGCGATCAACCAGCCTTCGGCGCCCGCTTCGAACTCCGCACCGAGCCGGCCCTGCGCCCCGGCCCCCGGCTCCTTGGCCGGCTTCGGCGTCACGTAAGCGTGCGAGGTGCCCAACTCACCGTGCATCTCCCAGAGCAGGTCCACCAAGTCGTCGTGCGAGCCCAGGCGTTCCACGATCGGGCGGTAGTTCCGGTGGACCGCCTGCCAATCGATGCCGGCCATGTCTTCGGTCCAGAAAAAATCCCGCTGCAGGCGCCAAGCCTCGTCGAAAGCCTGTCCCCAGACCTTGACCGGTTCCAGGACTACCCGGATCCGGCCCAGATCGACCAGGGTGTGCTCCGGGGAATCCGGCTCGGCCTTCTTGTCGCTCGGGATCACCCGGATCTTGGCTTTGTCCCGGACCACGAGTTTGGCACCGGCGGCCGTGGGCTCGAAGGAGTCCGCCGCATCGAGCAGAGTGCTGCTCTCCTTGCTGGAAAACTCGAACCGTTCCAGCTTCGGCGGGCGTGCCTGATCCGTACTGCTCCCCCGGCCGTCCCCGGTGACCCCCTGGAGTTCGCGGTTGAGCCAGAGCAGCGCGCCGTCGACCGCGCGCAGATTCAGATAGTCACCCTGTGGCACCGGTACCGGAATGATCCGTTCCGCCAAGCCGTCGCGGCTGAGCCGAATCGTGGGGACCGGATTCTTCCGCGGCTCAGAGCCGGCCGGCGTGCGCTGATCGTCCTCGGCGGCCGAGGCCGCTGCGGGTTCCTGGCCGGACACCGCCGGCCCGAACGGCGACGGGGTTTCGGCATCGAGCGCCAGCAGATATGGCTTGACCGCGGTCGGGAATGCCAGGTCGAAATTGTGTGTGTCGTACACCGGGTCGAAGCTGCGCCTGGAGAGGAACGCGATGAATTTCCCGTCCGGGGTGAACGACGGCGAGAAGTCCGCAAACCGGCCATCGGTGAGGTCTTCGATCTCGCCTCCGGCGACCGGCACGATCCGCAATCTGGCACGTTCGGCCTCGGCACTGGTGAACTCCGACCAAAGCAGCCACTGCGAGTCCGGGCTGAAGACCAGGTCTGAGACATGCGAGATCTTCTGTGCCGCGATTTCGCGGACCGTGCCGCTGGCCGCTTCCACGAGTAAAACCTGCCCGTACTCGGTGCCAACCGCCACGAATTTCCCATCCGGGCTGGTTTCCACTGCGCAGGCCCGGGTCGGCGAAGCGAAATCGACTCTGCGGGCCGCTTCCGGTGAAGCGGCCGGCTTGGCACCGACCGCCGTCGGGACATCCGCCGCGTGCTCCGCTGCAGCAGGTTCCGGACTCGGCCCGGGCTGCGGGGTGGTCGCCGGCTTTTGCACCGAGCCGTTGACCGAGGCCGCGGGGACCGGTTGCGGCAGGACCGCTCCGGCTTCAGCGTCCCCGGAGGTTTCCGAGCCGGATCCCCGCGTCGGGGCCGGCTGCGGTTCATCGGCCGCCAAGGTTTTGTCCAGGGGCGCCAGGTAGAGCGCTTCCACGCCGTCGTGGTCGGCGATGTAGGCGACTGAGGCCTCGCCCAAGGGCCGGGCCAGGCGGGCCCGGACCCCGGACGTCGACTCGATGGCCCGGGCCGGACCATCCCGGTGGCTCAGCAAATGCACGGTGCCGTGCGATTCCACGAGGCTGGCTTTGCCGTCGCCCAGCGGCCGGACGCCGCCCAAATGCTCCGCCACATTGAGCGGATACGGCCGGCGCGAAGTCCCGGCTGAGCCCAGGGTGATGTCCAATTGCACGGGTTCGGCGTCCAGGCCGTCGAGCAGGAACAGGTTTCCCGCCGACTCGAAAACCACCCGGCGGCCATCGGAACTCGCGTGCCGGACGTAGAAGCCCTGGTGGTCGGTGTGCCTGCGGAGCTTCTTGCCATTGGGTTTGACCGAGTAGAGGTTTCCGTAGCCCTCGTGGTCGGACAGGAAGGCGATCCGGTCGCCGATCCACATCGGATCGACCAGATTGCCGTCCAGCTCCGGGACCAGCCGCGCGAACTCCCCCGAACCGTCCCGGTCCAACCAGAGCTTGCCCGCGGTGCCGCCGCGGTAACGCTTCCACCAAGCCGGCTCCCGCGAAGCAGGCGAGGCGACCAGCAGCGGCTTTTCATCACCGACCACCGGGCCATAGGCCACCGCATCGATCGGTCCGTACGGCAGGATGCTCCGGGAGCCGTCCTCGATGGAGACCGCATAACCGAAAGTGTGCCGGGCATCCGGCTGTTCGAAGGCGCTGACCACCAAGGCGGCGCCCTGCGGGGTGAAGCCGCGGAACTTGGTCGAGGCGTGCCCGAACCAGGTCAGCTGGCGGAAGTCCCCGCCGTCCACTGCGGCCGAGACCAATTCCGGGGCAGCGCCCTGCACCACAGTCCACAGCAACCGACTGCCGTCCGGGCTGAATCGCGGATTCTTGGCCGGCAGGCCCAGGGACGAAACCCGCCAAGCCCTTCCGCCGGCCAACGGCGCCAGCCAGACATCGTTTTCTGCCACGAAGCTGATCAAATCGCCGTGGAGGTGCGGGTAACGGAGGTAGCTCGAAGCCTGTTCGGTCATGTGTCGATCTTAGTCATACGGCTCCGGCAGGCAACGGTGCGAAACTGCCCTCCGGAAGCCGGCTGGCGCCGGAAAGTCTTCGGAAAAACGATCCAAACCCAGGCGGCAGTGGTCAAATGGGGGTATGCGAGTATTGGTCTCCGGAGCCTCAGGAATGGTCGGTTCGGCGCTGCGCGCCGCTTTGCAGCAGAACGGGCATCAGATCCGGCGCTTGGTCCGGCGCCCGGTGCAGGCTCCGGAGGAGGTTTTCTGGAATCCAGCGGAAGGCGATCTGCACCCTTCGGTGTTCGACGACGTCGACGCGGTGGTCAATCTCTCCGGCTCGCTCGTGATCCAACCGCCGCGCCGCTGGACCAGGAGCTTCATCGAAGAGCTCTACGCCTCGCGGATCGGGTCGACCCGGACGCTGGTCGAAGCGATGCAGCGCGCAGATGCCCCGCCGGCCATGTTCCTGAGCCAGTCCGGGAAGGATTTCTACGGCGAGGGCGGCGAGTTCGATGAATCTTCGCCGCACCAGGGCGGTACCGTGCTCTCCGATTTGTGCGCACGCTGGGAGGCGACTGCCCAGGCCGCCCCGGCGGTGACCGAAACCGCGTTCCTGCGCACCGGCATCGTGTTCGGTCCGCGGGGCGGCGCGCTCGGCAAACTGCTGCTGCCCATCCGGGCCGGAGTCGGCGGCCGGTTGGGTGACGGAAGGCAATTCTGGCCGTGGATCGCGTTGCCGGACTTGAGCAAAGCCATGCTGTTCATCCTGGAAAACCGGATTTCCGGTCCGGTCAACCTGAGCGCTCCGCAGCACGCCGATGTGCGGACCATCGTGGCCGAACTCGGCCGTGCCCTGCACCGGCCCACGGTCTTGCCGGTGCCCGCGGCCCTGCTCAAGTTGGCGCTGGGCCGCGCGCCCGCCGAAGAGGTCCTGTTGGCCAGCACCACAATGCGTCCGGCGGTGCTGCTGGACCATGGCTTCGACTTCGATTATCCCGAGTTGGCCGACGCCGCGGATTGGGTGGCCGAAGAACTCAAACGGCGCTGAACTCAGGCCTTGAAGGCTTCGGACAACCGTACTTTGGCACCGGTGCGCAGCAGCGAGTTCCGGTAGATCCGCGCGCCGAGCAAGACCATGAGCAACGTGCTCAGCAAGAGGATCAACAGCGACAGCAGCGGCTCCCACCACTGGGCGGTACCGGCGAAAAGCCGCATCGGCATGCCCACTGCAGCTGAAAACGGCACGTAGGACATGATAGTCAGCACCGTCGGATTGTTGAAGAACACGATGACCAGGATGTACGGCAACATCACCAGGGTCATCACCGGGGCCGTCGCCGAACCGACGTCCTCCTGCCGGGAAACCAGGGCCGCCGCACCGGCGTAGAGGGCCGCGATCATCACGAAGCCGATGATGAAGAACACCAGGAACCACAGGATGCTCGGACCCAGCGCGGCGAACAGGTTCTGCTGTCCGGTGAGCAGCAGCCCTCCGGTGCTGAGCAGCGCGATCAAGCCGATTTGGACGAACGCCAGCACGCTGTTGCCCAAAATCTTCCCGGTCAGCAAGGTTCTGGCGCTGACCGTGGAAAGCAGGATCTCCACAATCCTGGTTTGTTTCTCTTCCACCACGCTTTGCGCAATCGTCTGCCCGAACATCATCGATGAAACGAAGAAGACCAAGCCGAAGCCGATCGCCACGAAGTAGGCCAGCAACGGGTCCTGCGCTCCCGGTTCGAGCAACTGCAGACTCGGGGCGATGCTCAACGATTGGATGATCGCCGTCGGTGCCTGGTTCAGCGCCACGACTTTGAATCCGAGGAACGGGCTGCTGGGATCCGGTACGATCGCCGCCTCGACTTCACCGGAACGGACCATCGATTCGGCCTCCGCAGCGTCGCGGGCGGCAATCGGTTCCATGCCCTTGAACTGCCCGAGCACCTCGACATTGCCGCCGATCACCGCGACCTTGCTGGAACTCTGCTGGCCGCCCAGAAGTCCGCCCAGAAGCACCGAGACCAGGACCGCGGCCAACAGGAATCCGGTGGAGAACAAAAAGGCTTTGCTGCGGAGCTTGGCCAAGATTTCGCGTTGCGCGACCAACCAGGTTGCGTTGCCCGCGGGCGCGGTCTGCTCGGTCATTGGATGATCTCCTTGAAAATATCGGCCAGTGAAGGCCTGGACGGCGCGAAACTGATGACCGGGCCCAAGCCCACCGCGCGGCTGAGTGCTTGTTGCGCCGCCGCCGGGTCCTCGGCGCGGAACCGGGCCCGGCCGGCCGACGTTTCGAGCACCGTGAGGCCCGGCGATCCGGACAGCCAGCCGAGGTCGCCGCCGAACTGGATTTCATACTCCGGTTCGGAGAATTCGGCTCGCAGGGCCTCCCGTTCCCCGTTCGCCCGGATGCTGCCTCGCGCGATGATCGCCACGTCGTCGCAGATCCGCTCGACGATATCGAGTTGGTGCGATGAGAAGAGCACCGGCACACCACGGGCGGCATAGTCGGTGAGCACGGTCTGCACGGTCTCGACCGCGACCGGGTCGAGACCGGAGAAGGGTTCGTCCAGAATCAGGACTTCGGGGTCGTGGACCAGCGCCGCGGCCACTTGGACCCGTTGCTGATTGCCCAAGGAGAGCTTTTCGACCGGCTCGGCGGCCCGTTCGGCCAGGCCCAACCGCTCGAGCAACACCTTGGTGTTGGCTTTGGCAGCCGCCGGCCCCAGGCCGTGCAAGCGGGCGAAGTAGCCGAGCTGTTCGGCGACTTTCATTTTCGGATAGAGCCCGCGTTCCTCGGGCATGTATCCGAAACGGCGGCGGTCGACCGCCACGAGCGGCTGCCCGTCGAGGGTCACGCTCCCGCTGTCCGCGGTGAGCACGCCGAGGATGATCCGCATAGTGGTGGTTTTGCCCGCCCCGTTCGCCCCGACGAAGCCGGTCATCCGGCCCGGTCGCACCGTCAGGCCGACGTCGTCGAGCACCTGGCGGCCGGAAAACGACCGATTGATGCCCTGAAGTTCCAATACTTTGCCGGCGGTGTCCATTCCACCAGGTTAGCGTCCCGGATCATCCGGCGTTCCGCACCTCGGCGATCAGCCACCGGCCGGATTGGTTCACCATCCGGAAGTTCAGCACTTGGAGCCGGCTTGCGGGTTGCCGGTTGAACACCGTACCCGCGGCGTCCTGCTCCACGAACGGGCTCAATTCGACCGTGGCCGAAACCACCGGATCCGGTGTCGCATCGCCGGCTTGGACCGCCGCGGCCCGAACCGTCGCCGAGAACCCGGCGAGCACCCGGGATCGGCTGACCAGTTCGGCCATGGTCTGCCGGTCCGCCGCCGAGGCCGGCGAATCCGGGGCGTTCACCGCTGCCAGGAGGCTCGCGTCAGCGGTCCGGAAGGCTTCGGCCCGCAACCGGCTCAGCCCATGGAGCGCCAAGACCGGATCCCCGGAAAGCCGCAGCGCAGCAGCGTCCTCGGCCGACGGCGCGGCTTGGTCCAAACGTCGCTCGGCCGGGTTCTGCTGCGTCGGGTTCTGCTGCGCCGGACTCTGCTGCGCCGGACTCTGCTGGGCCGGATTCTGCCGCGCCGGGACCGGCGTGGTTTCGCCGGGCGGACCGTGGTCGGGCAGCACCGCGAGCAACCAGGAGATGCCGCCCAGCAGAGCAAACAAGGCCACGGCACGGCCGGGCAGCCCGGAGCGACGCAGATCGGGCCGCGGCAAGCCGGCCCGACGCCGTCCGCCCCGAGAACTCCGCGCCCACCGAAAACTCCGGTTGCGCCGCCTGCTGCCGGCCGGTCTGCCTGACGCGTTGCGGCCGGCCGGAGTGGTGCTCGCCGGGGCGTCGGCCGCCCGGACAGCGGCGGCGGTCGGCAGCGACGACGCCTGGCCGCCGCGCAGCTGCCGTCGGGTGAGCAACCGGGGCAGCACGCTCGGATGCACCGACGGCATCAGGTCCAGCGGTTCGGCAGTTGCGGAACGGAACAGTTCCCGGGCCAAGTCGCCCGCAGCTGGACGCCGTCGTCGTTCCGGATCCATTCCGGAAGCCAAGAGGCTGAACAGCTCGGCGCTGCCCGCCGTCGGAACCCCGCCGGGCATCGGGAAGCGGGGATTCGCGGGTCCCGGCAGCGCCCCGCTGAGACACCACCAGCCCAAGGCCGAGAGCGCATAGACATCCGCAGCGGCGTCCACCGCCAAGCGCCCAGTGCCGCCGGCCGGCCGCAGCAACGCCGGATCCACGAAGCCGTCGGTGCCGAAAAGCTCGCCGTCGGACCGGTCGCCGCGGAGCTTTGCCGTGCCGAAATCGGCCAGCAGCGGTTTGCCAGTTTCGGTAAACAGGACGTTCGCCGCCGAAACGTCCCCGTGCACGATGCCTTGCCGGTGCAGAAAAGCCAGTACCTGGAACATCGGGACCAAGACCGTGACCAGTTCACCGGGACTGATCCGGCCCCGGTTGGCCAGCACGGCGGCCAGGGACCCGCCAGCGGCATAGTCCATCAGCAAGCCGGTACCGCCGGCCCAGGCCCCTGTGAGTTTGACCACATCATGAACGGCGAGCAAATGCTCGTGCTGCACGTTCACCCGGATCCGGATCTCCCGGCGGAGCTGCCCGGCACGCCCTCCGGGAGCCGTCGCGCCGGTCGGCCATGCCGCGGCTGGAAAACACTTGATCGCCCGCTCGACCCCGGCATCGCCGAGCACAAGCCAGACTTGGGCACTCGCGCCGGCCCCGAGTAAGCGCTCGAACCGGTAGCCGGGGGCAATCGGAATGCCCGGCGGGAAGCTGGTCTCCATACCCCAGTGTGCCCCGGAACCGGCACTTCGCGCAGATGTTATCCACAGGTCATGAATTTAGGCGCTGGAAGCAACGGGGCTACGCTGTTAGGCATGACGCTTGAGTTCTCCGAAGTCGGGTTCGCACCGAACTTTGTTGACTATATGCAGGCTTGGGACATGCAGCAGAAACTGCACGACGACGTCGTCGACGGACAGGCCCCGAGCACTGTGCTGCTCCTGGAGCACGCCGCGGTCTACACCGCCGGCAAACGCACCGAAGACCACGAACGGCCTTTCGACGGGACCCCTGTGGTACCGGTTGACCGCGGCGGCAAATTGACCTGGCACGGCCCGGGCCAATTGGTCGCCTACCCGATCATCGCGCTGCGCGATCCGCACGCGATCCGGGAATACGTCTGGCTGCTCGAAGACGTGCTCCTCGCAGTGCTCGCCGAATTCGGCATCAAAGGCCAGCGGGTCGAGGGCCGGGCCGGCATCTGGTTGCCCGCCGACGCGAAAGGGCCGGACCGGAAGATCGCCGCGATCGGCATCCGGGTGCACAACGGCGTGACCATGCACGGCGTCTCGCTCAACTGCAACAACGACCTGGCGCCCTTCGCGCAGATCATCGCCTGCGGGATTTCGGACGCCGGGACCACCACGATGTCGGCGGAAACCGGATCCGACATTTCGCCCACCGGAGTGCTGCCGCACATCATCCGGGAATTCTCGGCACGCGAAAACGCGTTGACCGGAAGCACGGTGCACGCCGCCGAAAAACCCGAATTAACAGCCGCAGAAGGAGTTCTCCAGTGACCCTGGCACCTGAAGGCCGCAAAATGCTGCGCGTCGAAGCCCGCAACGCGCAGACCCCGGTGGAACGCAAGCCTGAATGGATCAAGGCCAAGGTCAACATGGGCCCGGAATACATCGGGATGAAGAACTTGGTCAAAAAAGAGGGGCTGCACACGGTCTGCGAGGAAGCCGGCTGCCCGAACATCTTCGAATGCTGGGAAGACCGCGAGGCGACCTTCCTGATCGGCGGAGCACAGTGCACCCGCCGTTGTGATTTCTGCCAGATCGATTCCGGCAAACCCTCCCCCCTGGACCGCTTCGAGCCGACCAAGGTGGCCCGCAGCGTGGTCAAGATGAATTTGCGCTATGCCACGGTCACCGGCGTCGCCCGTGACGATTTGGAAGACGAAGGCGTCTGGCTCTACGCCGAGACCATCCGGAAGATCCACGAGCTCAACCCGGGCACCGGCGTCGAGATCCTGATCCCGGATTTTTCCGGAAAACCGGAGAACATCCAGGCGATCTGCGATGCCAAGCCCGAGGTTTTCGCGCACAACGTCGAGACCGTTCCCCGGATCTTCAAGCGGATCCGCCCGGCCTTCCGTTACGAACGCTCGCTCGATGTGATCACCCAGGGCCACGACTTGGGCATGGTGACCAAGTCCAACCTGATCCTGGGCATGGGCGAAACCCGGGAGGAGATCTCCGAGGCGCTGCGCGACCTGCACGAGGCCAAATGCGATTTGATCACGATCACCCAGTATCTGCGGCCCAGCGAACGGCACTTGCCGGTGGACCGTTGGGTCAAGCCGCAGGAGTTCCTGGATCTGCGCGACGAGGCCGAGGAGATCGGATTCCTCGGCGTGATGAGCGGCCCGCTGGTGCGTTCCTCCTACCGGGCCGGCCGATTGTGGGCCACCGCGATGCGCAAAAAAGGCCTGGAGATTCCGGCCGAGTTGGCGCATATCGCCGAAGGCATCGAAGACGCCGGCAGCACCCGGCAAGAAGCCGCCAGCCTGGTCGCCGCGCGGAGCTGAGCCGCTCCTCATTCCAGACCGAACTCGTACGCCCGTCATTCAGCTGTCGGCGAGCGAACCGACGGCGGCGGGTGCGAACCTCGCCGACCGGCTAGAATGGATGCACTATGGCCAAGAATTCCGCACCCGACGCTGCCTCCGAACCGAAGCCCAAACGGAGCCTGTTCGCCCGCAAGCCCAAAGACAACAAGCCCAAACCGGAAAAGAAACCCGGCCGGCTCAAGCAGATGGTGGACATCTTCAAGATGACCCGCCGCAGCGACCCGACGGTGGTCTGGCTGATGCTGTTGGTCTTCCTGGGCGTGATCGCGGTCTCGCTCGCGGTCGGTTTCTTCGCGTTCAACGGAAACTGGATCACTGGCTTGATCCTGGGCATCCCCTTGGGCCTGTTGGGCGCCATGCTGGTGCTTTCCCGGCGTGCCGAGCGCGCCGCGTTCGGCCAGATCGAGGGCAAGCCGGGTGCTTCCGGTGCAGCCTTGAACACGCTGCGCCGCGGCTGGGTGGTCGAAGAACAACCGGTGGCGGTCAACCCGCGCAGCCAGGATGCCGTGTTCCGTGCCGTCGGCCGCCCGGGCGTGGTCCTGGTGACCGAAGGCCCCTCGCACCGGGTCCGCACGCTGGTCCAGGCCGAGCAGAAGAAGCTCAACCGGATCCTGCCCAATGTCACGGTGCACGTGATCGAGTCCGGCCGGGAAGAAGGCCAGGTGCCGCTGGCCAAGGTCGCCAAAACGGTGCAGAAGCTCAAAAAGGAACTGACCAAAGCCGAAGTCAGCGCGGTCGGCAAGCGGATTTCTTCGCTGGGCTCCCGATTGCCGATCCCCAAAGGCATCGATCCGTACAAGGCCAGACCGGACCGCAAGGCCGCCCGCGGCCGCTGAAATTACGTGAAAAGGCCCCGATGCACGCGCGTGCATCGGGGCCTTTTCACGTTCCGGGTCAGTCCGTCAAGTGCACCGCGGCAGCCACCGCGGCGGCTACCGCATCAGCCACCTCCGGATCCAACGGGCTGGGCACGATCATCGCGGCCGAGGGCTGCGGAACCATTCCGGCAATCGCCTAGGCCGCGGCCAGTTTCATCGGTTCGGTGATCCGGAGCGCTGCCGCGTCCAAAGCGCCCTTGAAGATCCCCGGGAAGGCGAGCACATTGTTGATCTGGTTCGGGAAGTCGCTGCGGCCGGTGGCCACCACCCGGCAGTGCTTCGCGGCAATCTCCGGGTGGATCTCCGGCGTCGGATTGGACAAGGCGAAGACGATCGCGTCATCGCTCATCAGTGCGATTTCGGCCTCCGGGACCTGCGCGGAAGAAACCCCGACGAAAACGTCGGCTCCGCGCAACGCTTCCGCCAGTCCGCCGGTCAGGCCCTGCGGATTGCTCTGTCCGGCCAGATCGGTTTTCACCGCGGTAAGGTCCTCCCGGCCGTGGTGGATGATGCCCCGGGAGTCAACCAGGACCAAGTCCTGCACCCCGGCCGCGAGCAGGATCTTCGCCACCGCAACGCCGGCGGCGCCGACCCCGGAAATCACCACTTTCAAACCGGCGATCTCGCGCTGCACCACCTGGGCCGCATTGAGCAACGCGGCCAGAACCACCACCGCCGTGCCGTGCTGGTCGTCGTGCATCACCGGGCAGTCCAAAGCCTCGATCAGCCGGGCTTCCAATTCGAAACACCGCGGCGCGGAAATGTCCTCCAGGTTGACCGCCCCGAAGCTCGGCCGCAACCGGACCAGGGTTTCGATGATTTCGTCGACGTCGGTGGTGTCCAGGACCAACGGAATCGAATCCAACCCGCCAAACGTCTTGAACAGCGCTGACTTTCCCTCCATGACCGGAAGCGAGGCCCGGGGGCCGACGTCGCCCAGCCCGAGCACCGCGGTGCCGTCGCTGACCACGACCACCAGCCGCTTGGTCCAGGTGTAGCTGTCCACCAATCCGGGTTCTTCGGCGATCGCCCGGCTGACCTCGGCGACGCCCGGGGTGTAGGCGATCGACAGATCCCGTTTGCTGAGCAAAGGCAGTCGGGTTTCCACGCTCAATTTCCCGCCGAGATGGGCGGCGAATATCTCTTCGCGGCTCAATTCGACACCCGCTCCAGGCTGGGCTTCCACGGCTTTTTCTGACACAGGTTCTCCTTTGAACTCGTCGTGCGCCGGATGCGCCCCTAGCCCGAGAGTACCGTCAACGCCGCAACAACACCGTGTTCATTGCGCGATCATGAAGCCCGCGTTGATCCGGGTCGAAAACCACTGCGGGGATCACCAGGCAGAGCAGCAAAGTCCGGACGACGGCGGCCAAAGGGCCGGCGGGCAGCGTGCCCGGGCCGCCGGGGCCGCTGGCTCCGGAAGCCGCTCCGGCGCGCGGCGCCAATCTGACCACGTGGATGTTCATGATCCGATGCCCCACGCTGTAACCGAGCGTTCCGACCAACAGCACCTGCTCGACGAAGAAGATCCCAATCGTGGCCAAAGCTGCGCCGTCGAACAGGAACTGGCTGATCAGCAGGCACAGCAGCCAGTCGATGCAGATCGCCAGAATCCGGCGGCCGGCCCGGGCAATCGAGCCGGGACCCGATTCCGGCAAGCCCAAGCGCTCCCCCGGATACTTGGAAATATGACTCGTGTCGGGTCCGGAGAGCCAGGAACCGAGGTCTTTGCGATCTACCACCACTCGAGTTTACCGGCAATCCCGGCGGCCGCCGCGTCTGTAACCTGCCCGAAACAATGCCGACACGGTCGGGAAATGCCCTCTGACTATGCTGTTAACAGTTGCGGGGGCTTCTGGCCTGCCCGCGGCACCAGCCGAAATGCCGAAGGAGCATAGATGTTCACCACCGCGGACGAAGTCCTCACGTTCATCAAAGACGAAGACATCAAGTTCGTCGATATCCGCTTCACCGACCTGCCCGGAGTGCAGCAGCACTTCAATGTGCCGGCGCAAAGCGTCGACGCCGACTTCTTCGTCAACGGGCAGCTTTTCGACGGCTCGTCGATCCGCGGGTTCCAGGGCATCCATGAATCCGACATGCAGTTGATCCCGGACGTGACCACGGCCTTCGTCGACCCCTTCCGGATCGAAAAGACCCTCGCCCTGAATTTCTCGATCGTCAACCCGCGCACCGGTGAGCCGTACCACCGCGATCCGCGCAGCGTCGCCGAGCGGGCCGAAGCCTACCTGGCATCGACCGGCATCGCGGACACCGCGTACTTCGCGCCGGAGGCCGAGTTCTACGTCTTCGACAACGTCCAGTTCGAGTCCTCGCCGCAGGGCGCGTTCTACAAGGTCGATTCGATCGAAGCCCCGTGGAACAGCGGCCGGGCAGAAGAGGGCGGCAACCTGGGCAACAAGACGCCGTTCAAAGGCGGTTACTTCCCGGTGGCGCCGGTGGACCACCAGGCAGATCTGCGCGATGCGATGTGCATCGCGCTCGGCGATTCCGGCCTCGAGGTAGAGCGTTCGCACCACGAAGTCGGCGCCGCCGGCCAGGCCGAGATCAACTACAAGTTCTCCACCTTGGTGCACGCCGCGGACGACCTGCAGAAGTTCAAGTACATCATCAAGAACACCGCCGCCGAATGGGGCAAGACGGTTACTTTCATGCCGAAGCCGATCTTCGGCGACAACGGCTCCGGGATGCACTGCCACCAGTCGCTGTGGAACGGCAGCGAGCCGTTGTTCTACGACGAGAAGGGCTACGCCGGCCTTTCCGATCTGGCCCGCTGGTACATCGGCGGCGTGCTCAAACACGCCTCGGCGATCCTGGCTTTCACAAATCCGACGGTCAATTCCTACCGCCGCTTGGTCAAGGGCTTCGAAGCTCCGGTCAATATGGTTTACTCGCAGGGCAACCGTTCCGCTGGTATCCGGATCCCGATCACCGGATCCAACCCGAAGGCCAAGCGCATCGAGTTCCGCGCACCGGACCCCTCGTCGAACCCGTACTTGGCGTTTGCCGCGCAGCTGATGGCTGGCCTGGACGGCATCCGCAACCGGATCGAACCGCCGGCTCCGGTGGACAAGGACCTCTACGAGCTGCCGCCGGAGGAAGCCAAGGACATCCCCAAGGCCCCGGGTTCGCTCGAAGAAGCCTTGGCCGCGCTGGAAGCGGACAACGAGTTCCTGCAGGCCGGCGGGGTATTCACCCAGGACCTGATCGACACCTGGATCGAATACAAGCGGGAGAACGAAATCAAGCCGCTCTCACTGCGCCCGAACCCCTACGAGTTCGAGCTCTACTACGGCGTGTAACCAGCCGACGCACGACGGCGGCCCGGTCACCTTTTCGGTGACCGGGCCGTTTTCGCGCCGGATCAGCTCTTGCGGCGCGAAGTGGTGCCCCCGACGACCGCTCCGACCAGCAAGCCGATGATGATGCCCCAGATCAACTGGTTGGTTGCCAACCCGATGGCCACCCCCAGAACGAGGCAGGCTCCGGCTCCAATGGCGCCATTTCTTTTCATGGTTGCCAGCCTAACCAATTCCGGCCGGCTCCGGCTCCGCAGGAATCGGACTTTCGAATTGAAAGCCCCCTACCACTTACGCCCTTCTTGGGATAAACTGAAATCGCCTTCCCCGGCATAAACCTTTACGGTTTGCGCGCCCCTCCTCGAGGTATTCCTCGGCAGGGGCGCTTCTTTTCCGCTCTGATCCAACCGAGCCGGATAGCAGGTTGGCGTGGCCGCACGGCGTGTCGGCGGAACACGCCGATTTTCGGCCGGTATTGGACGGCTTTCCAGGCTGAACGGTGCACCGCAATCTGTGAGTATTGCGGGATGCCGGCATCAAGGCCGGAAATCCATGGATTTACCCAGAAAAGTACGGCATTCTGCTCTACAAGCAAATGACGGTAGCCGTTGTCCGCGATCTGCGGAAGCAACATCAGGGGGAAAGATGCCGATTTCGAAAACCAATCAACTGCCCAGCACGCGTCGTCGGGCCGTGCAATTCGGCCTGAGCGCACTTATGGCTACCGGATTGCTCGGGCTCAGCCCGTTGGCCGGAAACAGCCAGACGCCTGAGGCCGTAGCCCCGCCGCCGCCGGTGATCGTGCCGACGCCGCAGTCCACGACGTCGTTGGGCGCCCCTGTGGTCTTGGGCAGCCAGGTTTCTTTGGTGGTTTCGCCGGACACCGACCCCGCAGCACAGGCACTGGCGCAGAAAATCCTGCAGGCCCGCGGCGTGCAGGTCACGATCAACTCACCCGCGGCACCGGGCAACGGCAGCAAGTTGCGGCTCGGCTCCGGGTCCCGGGCGGACATCACGCCGGCCGTGGGCAACAGCGTGCCGGGCAAAGCGGAAGGCTATGCGTTGCTGGTGACCGATACCGACGTCGTGATCGGCGGCTCGGACGGCGCCGGGCAGTATTACGGCGTGCAGACGCTCAAACAGCTGCTCGCCGGCGAAGGCGCGCAGACCGCCGTGGCCAAACTCGCGATCACGGACAGCCCTTCAATGCCGATCCGGGGCGCCATCGAAGGCTTCTACGGCGCCCCGTGGAGCCAACAGGACCGCTTGGACCAGCTGGCCTTTTACGGCGACGTCAAAATGAATACCTACATCTATGCACCCAAGGACGACCCCTATCACCGCTCGCAATGGCGCGATCCCTATCCGGCGGCCAAACTGGCCGAGCTGAAGGCCCTGGTCGACGCCAGCACCGCGAACCACGTCCGGTTCACCTTCGCGCTCTCCCCCGGCGAATCGGTGTGCTTCTCCTCACAAGCCGATCGGAATGCGGCGATCGCCAAAATGCAGGCGATGTACGACGTCGGCGTTCGGGCCTTTTCGATCCCGCTGGACGATATCTCCTACACGAAGTGGAATTGTTCGGCAGACCAGACCGCTTATGGCGCTCCGGGCTCGGGCAATGCCGGCAAAGCCCAGGTCGACTTCTTGAACTACCTCAACAGCAGCTTCATCAAAACCAAGTCCGGGATCTTCCCGCTGCAGATGGTGCCCACGGAGTATTCGGACGTCAGGCCCACGGCCTACAAGCAGCAATTCAAGACCCTGCAACCGGACATCGTGATCATGTGGACCGGCACCGATGTGGTCCCGCCGAAAATCAGCAATTCCGACGCCGCCGCGGCAGCTGCGGTTTGGGGGCGCAAGGTCTTCCTCTGGGACAACTACCCGGTCAACGACTTCGGCCAGACCACCGGCCGATTGCTGATGGGCGCCTATGCCAAACGCGAAGCCGGACTCTCCACCTCTTTGCAGGGCATCGTCTCGAACCCGATGAACCAAGCTTCCGCGAGCAAACCTGCGGTGATCGGCGTCGCGGGCTTTGCCTGGAACGACGGGGCCTACGATGCGGCAAGCACCTGGCGCTGGGCCTTGGCCTATCTCGCCCAGGGCAGCGCGAACCAGGGCAATCCGGCACTGGCCGCAGCGCTGACCACGTTCGCGGACCTCAATTACGCCGCGCCCACCTTCGGGAACACTTTCTGGCTCCCCCAGGCCCCGGCGCTGAAGCAATTGAGCGACGCGTTCAATGCCGCTCCGCAGACCGCTTCGCTGGCTGCGATCAAAGACTATGCCGATTCGATGGTCACCGGAGCGCCGTTGATCCGGAATCAGCTGGCAGACCGGATCTTCGTCCAGGACGCCAGCGCCTGGCTCGACGCGGAGCCGCTCTGGGGACGCGCTCTGCAAAAGGCCGCCGCAGCGGTCGAGGCCGCCCGGGCCGGCGAGCAGAATTCAGCCACCGCCCTGGTGCAACAATCGCAGGCCGCGGTCGACCAGGCGCGGGCAGTCAAAATCACCGACAAGAAGAACACCTGGAGCGAAAAGGCCACTCCTGCACCCAAGCTCGGCGACGGCGTCCTGGACACGCTGATCAGCACGCTCAACAATATCGTCACCAAAACCTCGAACTTCGCGCTCAATTCACCCGAGGTGAAGGTCAGCGGCGTCGAGCCAGGCACCTCCTTCACCGGGCCGAAGGCGGTCGACGGCGATTCCAGCACCCGCTGGGCCTCCAACTATGCGGACAACGCCTGGATCCAGGTCAAGCTGACCCAGTCGGCCCGTTTGGACTCAGTGCAGATCAACTGGGAATCCGCCTGCGCCTCGGCCTACAAAGTGCAGACTTCGCCGGACGGTGTGAACTGGACCGACTACCCGGTGGACAAGCCGGTCTGCGGGGTGCAAACCGTCGCGGTCAGTGCCAGCCAACCGATCGGATTCATCAAGATCCAAGGCATCAAGCGGGCCACTTCGTGGGGGTACTCGATCTTCGAAATCGCCGCCTACGGCAAAGCCGCCTGAGCACGCCGTAGGCTGGAGCAGTGACTTTCCGTCTGGTGCTGCGCACCGTCTCCAGCCTCGGCGTCCAGGAGCTCTTCGACCGTTCATTGAGCATTGACGAGCACACCGCCTCGATGGCGGAGAGCGCCGAAACCGCGATCGCCGGCGTCCGGCAGGGGCAGATCGGTTGGGGTGAATCGGTCACCTGGCGGGCCCGGCATTTCGGCGTCTGGTTCACCATGACCTCGAAGATCACCGAGCTGGAGGCGCCTTGGCGCTTCGTCGACGAGCAACAACGCGGCCCCTTCAAGCGCTTCCGCCACGAACACCGGTTCACCGAGACCGCCGAAGGCACTCTGATGACCGACGCCCTGGTGGTCACCGCGCCACTGGGTCCGCTGGGCTGGCTCGCCGAACGGATCTTCCTGGAGCGTTACCTACATCGCCTCGTCACCGGCCGGAACGAGTTCCTGACCCGTTGAATCGATCGGCGGCCAGTTCAGCGTTTGCCGAATTTTTTGTGCACCGCTTGTTTGCTCACGCCCAAGCACGCCGCGATCATTTCCCAGGACATGCCGGATTGCCGGGCCCGGCGCACCAATGCCGCCTCAGTCCGGCCCAGTTCTTTTTGCACTTCCGACAAGGCGGACAACGCGTCCGAGGGGCTGTTCCCGTCCATGTCTCCGAGCAGAGTCCGCATTCGCTCCACCTCCATGCGTCAACCTTAGTTGACAGCAGTCCAGTCGTCAACCTTAGTTGACGAAAAGCCCTGGGCCATGACCAACTGCGGTCCGTTCCGCGGCTCCAGGTACTCCCCGACGACGGCGTACCCGGCCTTGGCATAGGCCCGCTGCCCGGCCGGATTCGCGATATTGACCCCGAGGACCACGCCTTCGGCCTGCGGGAAGAGCTGCCGGGCCAACGCGACCGCGGCAGCCGCCGCCGCACTGCCATAACCCCGGCCCTGCCCTGGCGCGGCGATCAGCAGACCGCGCAGCAACACCCAGTCGCCGGGCCAGCCGAGCGCGGCCGCGCCGCCGCCGCGGTGCAAGGTTCCGGTGCCGACCACTTCGTCCTGGTACTGGATCGCAAAGAGCTTCCGATCCGGATCCGCTGCCGCGGCACGGAGCAACCGTTCCGGACCGGACACGAAAGCCTCCTGGCCCGGCAGCATCGCCAGTCCGGCGATCCCGGCCTCCAACGCGGCCCGCTCGGCATCCGGAACGTCCTCGAGCAGAAGCAGTTCCAGCACTCAGAGCACCTTGGCGAGGAAATCCTGCAATCGGGGTTGTTGCGGAGCGCCGAAAATCTGCTCGGGAGTGCCCTCTTCGCAAATCACGCCGTCCGCCATGAAGATCACCCGGTCGGAAACCTCCCGGGCGAAACCCATTTCATGGGTCACCACCACCATGGTCATTCCCTCGGCAGCCAGATCCTTGATCACCTGCAGCACCTCGCCGACCATTTCCGGATCGAGCGCACTGGTCGCTTCGTCGAAGAGCATGATCCCGGGGGCCATTGCCAACGCCCTGGCGATCGCCACGCGCTGCTTCTGCCCGCCGGACAAGGAGGCTGGCCGGGCATCCGCCTTCTCGGCCAGGCCGACCCGCTCCAACAACTCCACGGCTTTGGCGCGGGCCTGCGGCTTCGACAGTTTCTTCAATTCCACCGGAGCCAGCATGATGTTCTCCAGCACCGTCATGTGCGGGAACAGGTTGAAGTGCTGGAACACCATGCCGATGCGCTGGCGGACCTGGTTCAGATCGATCGTCGCGTCGGTCAGATCGAATCCGTCGACCACCACAGTGCCGCCGGTGATCTCCTCGAGCTTGTTCAGGCAGCGCAAGAACGTCGATTTCCCGGAACCGGACGGGCCGATCACGCAGACCACCTCGCCTTCCGCGATCTGCGCATCGATGCCCTTGAGCACCTGATTGGCGCCGAAGGTCTTATGCAAACCGTGTACCGCGATCTTGGCTGGGTTCTGGGCTGTGGGCACGCTCATTTGTTGACCTTCTTGTCCACGACGTTGGCGAGTTTGGTCAGCGCCATGATCACGATGAAGTACATCACGCCGACGATCAGCAGGGTCTCCGCCACCCGGAAGTTGCCGGCGTAGATCTGCTGGCCCTGATAGAGCAGTTCGGCGAAGCCGATGGCCAGCAGCAAGGAGGAATCCTTGAGCAGGATCACCAACTGGTTGATCAATGACGGCGTCATGATCTTGAACGCCTGGGGCACCACGACCTTGCGCATCGAGGTCAGATAACCCAGGCCGAGACTCCGGCTGGCTTCGAGCTGTCCCGGATCGACCGATTGGATGCCGCCGCGGACGATTTCGGTGACATAGGCCCCGGAATTCAGCGCCAGGGTCAGCACCCCGGCCACCCAGATGTTGATCGGCTGCCCGGTCAATTGCGGGATGCCGAAGTAGAAGAAAAATGCTTGGACCAGCAAGGGCGTGCCGCGGAAGACGTTCACGAAGGTGGTCGCGATGCCGCGCAGCAGTACATTGTGCGACACCTTGAGGAAGCCGAACAACAAGCCCAGGAGCATCGCGAACGCGAACGAGATCACGGTGACCAGCAAGGTGTTGCCCAAACCGCTCAGCAGCGCCGGCATGCTCTGCGCAAGCAGCTCCCAGAACGAGGTCGCGGCCGCCGGCGGCGCCTTGAGGTAGGTGTCCAGCAGCTTCTGGTACTCCCCATTGGCTTTGAGTTTGGCCAGACCGTCGTTGAACGCCGCGAGCAGATCCGGATTCTGCCCTTTGTTCACCGCGAAGCCGTAGGAAGCCCCCGGAACTTTGTCGGTGACGGTTTTCAGTCCGTTGTTCTGCGCGATGCCGTAGGCCAATACCGGGTAGTCGTCGAACACCGCGACGGCGTTTCCGGATTTCACCAGCTCGTACATCGTGGCCGACTGGTCCAGCGATTTGACCGTGAAGCCGTACTGGTCGGCGATCGACTTGGCGTAGCTCTCGCCTTCGCTGCCGGTCTTCGCTGCCACGGTCTTGCCGCGCAGATCCCCGTACCCCTTGGTCGTCTCGTCGTTCTTCGCCACCGCCATCTGCACGCCGGAATCGAAGTACGGCTCGGAGAAGTCGTACACCTGCTTGCGGGTGTCGGTGATCGACATGCCCGCGATCACACCGTCGACCTGCCCGGAGCTGAGCGCCTGAAGCGCCGCGTTGAAGCCCAGCGATTTGATCTCGACGTTGAAGCCCTGGTCCTTGGCGATGGTCCGGATCAGGTCCATGTCGATGCCGGCCAAATTGCCGTTGCCGTCCCGGAACTCGAACGGCGCGAAGGTGGTGTCCGTGCCGATCGTGAAGGTTTTGCCTTGCACCGAGGCCGATTGCACGGCTCCCGGCGCCGGCTGCGCATTGGCCGCACCGAGGCCGAAGAACCCGGTCCCGAAGATCACCACGACCGCGGTCAGCACGGTCGCGAACACCGCGATCAGAGGGTTTTTGGCTCGGAACAGTCTGGACCCGGGAGGCTTGCGAAAGAGTGATTGCACCCATAGAGAGTACCGAAAAGTGCGTCATATCACGTAATGCCCGGTTCGAGCCGGCTACCCGGGAGCTGTCCCGGGCGGCCGGCTCAGGGCTCACTCCCCGTAGAAAAGCCGCTCGAAAACCGCCCGGGCCTGCCGGGTGATCCGCAAGTAATCCTCTTCGAACGCGCTGCCGTGTCCGGCCGGATATCCGCACCAACGGGCCACCGCTTCCAGATCGCGGCGCGAAGACGGCAAAGAGTCCGACCCTTTGCCGCTCCAGAGCACATTGGCGGAACGGATCCGGCTGGCCATCCGCCACGCCCGGGCCAGGACCTCGGCGTCCTCTTCCGGGATCAGGCCGAGCCCGGCCACGCCCTGCAAAGCCTCGAGGGTCGACGTGGTGCGCAATTGCCGGTGCTCCCGGGCGTGCTCGAGTTGCAGCAATTGGACCAGCCATTCCACATCACTGAGCCCGCCGCGTCCGAGCTTGATCTGCCGTGCCGGGTCGGCGCCGCGCGGTAATCGCTCCGACTCCACCCGGGCTTTGATCCGGCGCACTTCCCGGACGTCCGTTTCCTCGAGGTGCTCCGGATAACGCACGGAATCCACCAGCGCCATGAACTCGGCGGCCAATTCGTCGCTGCCGGCCATCGGCCGGGCGCGCAGCAAGGCCTGCGCCTCCCAGACCGCAGACCAACGACCGTAGTATTCCCGGTACGAGTCCAAGGAGCGGACCAAGGCGCCGCTTTTGCCTTCCGGCCGAAGATCGGCATCGATCGAGAGCACCCGCTCGGCCCGGATCGCGGGTTTCAACGGCTGGGTGAGCAGCGCGGAAAGCTGGCTCACGATCTGCACCGCCTGGGCTTGCGCTTCAGCCGGATCCGCGCCCGGCCGGGCTTTGTGCACGAAAAGCACATCGGCATCTGAGCCGTAGCCGATTTCCCGGCCGCCCTGCCGGCCCATCGCGACGACCAGGACGTCGGTCTTCGGCTCGCCCGCCTGCGCCTCTGCAACGTGCAATGCACCCAGCACTGCGGCCCGGTCCACATCGGAGAGCGCTGCGCCGATCGCGTCTTGGTCCAGCAACCCGGCGCTGTCCGCGAGCGCGATGCGCAGCACTTCACGGCGGCGGATCAGCCGGATCAACCGCATCGCCTCGGCCGGATCCGGGTGCCGGGACATCTTCGACTGGATTTCCTGCCACTGGGCCTGGAATCCGATCGGCATCAGGTCTTTGTCCGAGCCGAGCCATTTGGTCTCTTCCGGGGAGACTTCCAACAAGTCCGCGATCAACCTCGAGCTGGACAGCACATGGCACAGCCGCTCGGCTGCCGCCCGCGAGTCACGCAGCATGCCGAGGTACCAGTGCGTGGTGCCCAAGGACTCGCTGAGCCGGCGGAAGGCGAGCAAACCACCGTCCGGGTCCACGCCGTCGGCCAGCCAATCCAGCAGGACCGGAAGCAGCTGCCGCTGCAATGCCGCCCGGCGGGATACCCCGGCGGTCAGGGCTTCGATGTGCCGCATCGCTCCGGCACTGTCCTGGTAACCCAGCGCGGCGAGTCTGGCCCGGGCGGCTTCCGGGCTCAAAGCGGCCTCTTCGGCGCTCAGGTGCGCTGCGGTATTGAGCAGTGGCCGGTAGAAAATTCGTTCGTGCAACGTTCGGACCCGGCGCTTCACCGTTTGCCATTGCTCGAGCAGGCTCTGCGCCGAAGGCCGGCCGGCCTGCAGCGAACCCTGGCTTGCCTTTGCGAGCGCCCGCAAAGCGGGTTCGGCCACCGGCATCAGGTGGGTCCGGCGCAGGTGCACGAGCTGGATCCGGTGTTCCAGGACCCGCAGGTACCGGTAAGCCGCATCGAATTCGGCGGCATCCGTCCGGCCGACGTAACCGGCGTTGGACAGCGCTTCGATGGCCCCGGTGGTGTCCCTGGTGCGCAGGCCGGCATCGGCTTTGCCGTGTACCAGCTGCAGCAATTGCACGGTGAATTCGACGTCGCGCAAGCCGCCCGGGCCGAGCTTGAGCTGTCGTTTCTGCTCTTCCTGCGGAATATTCGCTCCGACCCGGCGCCGCATCGACTGCACTGATTCGACGAATCCGTCGCGTTCCGCGGAGCTCCAAATCATCGGCGCCAGTGCGGCTTCGTAGGCTTCGCCCAGCGCTTGGTCCCCGGCGATGGTCCGGGCTTTGAGCAGGGCCTGGAACTCCCAGCTGGCGGCCCAGCGCCGATAGTATTCCAGGTGCGAGTCCAAGGTCCGGACCAACGGCCCGTCCTTGCCCTCGGGGCGCAGATTGGCGTCGATTTCCCAGAGCCCGGGTTCCCGGTCCGGGGCATTCACCACCCGGGCCAGCCGGCTGGCCAGTTGTTCGCCGATCTGGAGCGCGGTGCGCTCCGGGAGGTCCGGGGCCGCGACCACATAGACCACATCGACGTCGGAAATGTAGTTCAGCTCCCGGGCTCCGCATTTGCCCATGCCGATCACCGCGAGTTGCACTGCGGCGACCTCCTCGACCGGGTGCGCGCCGACCAGCTCGGCCCGGGCAACCGCCAGTCCGGCGTCGATTGCCGCACCGGCCAAATCGGCCAATTCCGCCGCGACGATCGGCAGCACATCCGTCGGCGATGCGGCACAGAGGTCCCGGATCGCCAGTTCGGTCAGATGCCGGCGGTACTGCCGCCGCAGCGCCGTAGACGCTTCCGCAATGCCCAACGTGCTGATCGGTGCCCGGGCCTCCGGATCAGCGCCGACGGCCTGGAGCAGAGAAGCCCGCAAACCTGCTGCCGGAGTGCCCACCGGTTCGGCGCCGGCTTCGGCGGCCAAGGCCCCGGCGTGCTCCGGATTGCGGATCAGGAAGTCGGCCAAAGCCTCTGAAGCGCCCAGCAGCCGGAACATCGGTTCCATCCGGTCGGGCCCGGCACCGAGCAGGGACTTGACTTGTTCCGCGAGCGCGGGCGGTCCAGCCAGCATCCGGACCAGGGATTGCAGCGCGAGATCCGGATCCGCCGAAAAGGCCAGCCCGGCGAAAATCTGCGCCTGCGGCAGATCCGCCAATTCCGGTGCGGCCAGGAACCGCGCGCTCTTCTCGAGGTCGGCGAAGCCTTGTGCGATCAGGGCGCGTTGCGGACTTTTCACCATATTCGGACCATCTGCGGCATCGGCTCAGAGGATGCCGAGGTTGCGCCGCAACTCGAACGGGGTGACTTCCAGCCGGTAGTCCAGCCAATCGGCCCGCTTGTTCCGCAGGAAGTGTTCGAAGACCTGCTCGCCGAGGATTTCCGCCATCAGCTCCGACTCTTCGGTCAGCCGGATCGCGTCATGCAGGCTCGAAGGCAACGGATCGTGGCCCAGGGCCCGGCGTTCGGCCGAGGTCAACGACCAAACGTCGTCTTCGGCGGCCGGCGGCAATTCATAGCCTTCCTCGATGCCCTTGAGCCCTGCGCCCAGCAGCACCGCATAGGCGAGATAGGGATTGGTGGCCGAATCGATGCCCCGGTATTCGATCCGTGCCGATTGGCCTTTGCCCGGCTTGTACAACGGGACCCGGACCAGGGCGGAGCGGTTGTTGTGCCCCCAGGAAAGGTAGCTGGGCGCTTCGCCGCCGCCCCAGAGCCGTTTGTAGGAGTTGACGAACTGGTTGGTCACCGTGGTGAATTCCGGTGCATGTCTGAGGATTCCGGCGATGAACTGCCGGGCTGTGGCCGAAAGCTGGAATTCCGCGCCGGCTTCGTAGAAGGCGTTCGAGTCGCCCTCGAACAGCGAGAAATGCGTGTGCATCCCGGAACCCGGATGGTCGGAGAACGGCTTCGGCATGAAGGTCGCGTAAGTGCCTTGTTGCAAGGCGACCTCTTTGATCACGGTGCGGAAGGTCATGATGTTGTCCGCGGTCTGCAGCGCATCGGCGTAACGCAGGTCGATTTCGTTCTGCCCGGGGCCGGCCTCGTGATGGCTGAACTCGACCGAGATTCCGACGCTCTCCAGCATCGCCACCGCAGTCCGGCGGAAGTCTTGGGCGACCCCTCCGGGGACATGGTCGAAATATCCGGCGCGGTCCACCGGCACCGGCTGCCCATCCGCACCGAGTTCTTCCGACTTGAGCAGGTAGAACTCGATCTCCGGGTGCGTGTAGCAGGTGAACCCCATGTCCGCGGCCTTGGCCAAGGTCCGTTTGAGCACGTTCCGCGGGTCCGCCGTCGAAGGCTGGCCGTCCGGGGTGAGGATGTCGCAGAACATCCGCGACGTCTGCTCGGTTTCGCCGCGCCAGGGCAGGATCTGGAAGGTCGAAGGGTCCGGCTGCAGCAACATGTCCGATTCGAACACCCGGGCCAGCCCTTCGATCGAAGAGCCGTCGAAACCCAGCCCTTCTTCGAAGGCTCCCTCGACTTCGGCCGGCGCCAGGGCCACCGATTTGAGCGATCCGACGACGTCGGTGAACCAGAGCCGCACAAAACGCACATCGCGTTCTTCAATGGTGCGGAGGACGAATTCTTGCTGACGGTCCATCGGGGCTCCTCAATGATCGAGTTCTGCTCCTGGCGAGCTCCCCCAACTCTACCGAGCAATCCGTCATGTCGGCAGCGATGTGACCGGGGTCAAGTAGGCTCAAGCCATGAGTTCCGCAGAACTGCCCGCCCCCTACGGCTCGGGCATCGAAAAACCCGCATCTGCCTCGGCCTCGCCGGCCCCGCTTTCACCGCGCAAAATCCGGCTGCACCACTTGCAGCAGGCAAAGGACGAAGGCCGGAAATTCGCCATGCTCACCGCCTACGACCAATATGCCGCCCAGATCTTCGACGAAGCCGGCATCGAAACCCTGCTGGTCGGCGATTCCGCGGCGAACAACGTGTACGGCTACGACACCACGATTCCGGTCACCGTGGATGAGCTGCTGCCCTTGTGCCGGGCCGTCGCCCGATCCGCGCGACGTGCGCTGGTGATCGCGGATCTGCCCTTCGGCAGTTACCAGGTTTCACCCGAGCAAGCCGTGGCCACCGGGGTGCGGTTCCTGAAAGAAGGCCTGGTCGCCGCGGTCAAAGTCGAAGGCTCCGCCCGGTTGGCGCCGCATATCCGGGCCCTGACCGACGCCGGGATCCCTGTGGTGGCGCACATCGGATTCACTCCGCAGAGCGAACACGCCCTGGGCGGGTACCGGGTGCAGGGCCGCGGCGACGCCGGGCAAGACGTTGTGGACGACGCGGTCGCCCTGGCCGAAGCAGGCGCCTTCTGCGTTTTGATGGAAATGGTCCCTGCCGACGTCGCCGCAGCGGTGGACGCCGCAGTCAGCGTGCCCACGGTAGGCATCGGCGCGGGCTCCGCGACCACCGGCCAAGTGCTGGTTTGGCAGGACATGGCCGGACTGCGCGGCGGCCAAGTGGCGAAATTCGTCAAGCAGTACGCCGACCTGCGCTCGGCGCTCAGCGACGCGGCCCAGCAGTTCGGCGCCGAAGTCCGGGACGGGGTCTTCCCCGGCCCGGAACACTCGTTCTGAGCCAAGAACCCGCTAGCCCGTTTCGGCACTTGGGCGCAGTTCAGCAGGGTCTGAGCATTGCGAACCCTGCTGAACTGCGCCCAAGTGAGCTCCTCGACCCGGTTGCCCGGACTACTTGGCGGCCAGCACCACCTGTTCCGCGGTCAAGGTCGATCCTGCTTTGAGCGCGCTGACCCGCACCGAGTCGCCGGCCTTGAGGTCTTGGCTGGTGATCGACGTCGGCTTCGGCCGCTCGGCTTTCGGTTGGGCCGGCTTCGCTTCACCGGCTGCCGGCTTGGCCGGCGCCTGCAGGAGCTTCGTCGAGCTGTCCAGCACATAGGTCTGGCTGAAGCCGTCGCTGCTCTTGACCGTGATCGAGGTCGCCGAAACGGATTCGACGGTTCCGGACTGCCGGTCCAGGGTCACCGTGTTGCCGTTCCGGTCCACGACCGATTCGCTGTGCAGGACCTTGCCCGCATGCGTTTTGTGCTGACCTGCGGTTTGGCTGCTCGCGGCAGCCAGCGTTCCGCTGTCGGAGGCGTCCGCGGCGTAGACCGCGGTGGCACCGGCTCCGATCACGACGGCGACTGCGGCGGTACCGATCGCGGCGTTCCGGATCCAGCGCCGGCCAGTTTTTCGTTGCGGCCGTTCGGGCGATTCCGAGGGGGGTGAATAGATCACTGTGGCTCCTTAGTAAAATGCCTTGGGCAACCAGTTTCCCAACGCGACTTGTGCCGCGGCCGCAACGCAGCTAAACCCGGGCTGAGTCTTTGCCAAGTTCCCTGTGCCGCAGGCTGAGAAATCTATGCCTCAGCAGCGCAGCTTCCAGCTCACCCGGTCGACCACGCCGGCAACATCGATGGGGTTTGCCGCATCCAGTTCGAGCACCGCACCGAAGCCGAGCGGTTCTGCCCCTTGGGCCAGCAAAGCCCACTGTTCCGAGCTGAAGGAATCCTCTGCGTGCACCCGGTGCCGGTTCCCTGCCGCGGCCCGGCCAATCGCGCGGGCACGCGCGATTTCCGGGTCGAGCCGACAGTAGATCTCCAACACCGGCACTAGGCCGGCGCGGGCCAATCCGGCCGCGGCGAAAGCCCGGTCACGTTGCCGGTGGAAATGCGATTCCACGAGGCACAACGGCGCCGCCGCCGCCGCAGTCCAGAGTGCCTCCATCGACAACATGCCCAACTCGGCCGGAGGGATGCTGGGCGGGCCGAAATCGTAGAAGGCTTCTTTGAAGTCGTCCTTGCTGAACAGCGGCATGCCGAGCCGGGATGCCAATTGCTTCGCCAGCGTGGTCTTCCCGGCACCGCTGATCCCGTTGACCAGGACCACCCGGCGCTCCGGGGGCGACGGCTCAGTCGTCGTCTTGGCCGTCCCAGGCTTCATTGCGCTCCCGCACCTTGGCCAGGGCCTGTTCGGCCTCGGCCCGGGTTTCATACGGGCCGATCAGCTGCGTCCAGTCAGACTGGGCGTCTTCTTCTACTTCATGGGTCTTCACGTTGTACCAAAACTGCGGCATTCCGGCTCCGTTCATTGTCACGGCTGGCTTCTCTTTTGCATGCCGGACATTTCGGCCCGGCAGTTCCAGCCTAACCGGGACGGGCAATGAAGGGGACGAATGCGTAGGATGGATTCATGCTTCATGCGCCCCTCGGAACCCTGCTGCCCGGAACCCTGAGCCCGGAACGCGCCGTGCCTGCCGCCATCGCCCGCCCCGAATACGTCGGCAAGGCGGGCCCTGCCGTGTTCACCGGCTCCGAGGTGAAGTCCGCGGACACGATCGCCAGAATCCGGGCGGCCTCGAAAATCGCGGCGCAAGCCATCGTGGAAGTCGGAAAGCACATTGCACCCGGCGTCAGCACCGATGAGTTGGACCGGATCGGCCACGAATTCGTCATCGCCAGCGGGGCTTACCCGTCGACCCTCGGCTACCGGGGATTCCCCAAATCGCTGTGCTCTTCGGTGAACGAAGTCATCTGCCATGGCATCCCGGACTCCACCGTGCTCAACAACGGCGACATCGTCAACATCGACATTACCGCTTACAAAGACGGGGTGCACGGCGACACCAACTACACCTTCCTGGTCGGCGAAGTCGACGAGGAGTCCCGCCTGCTGGTCGAACGCACCGAAGAATCGCTGCGCCGCGCGATCAAGGCGGTGGCGCCGGGCCGTGAGATCAATGTGATCGGCCGGGCCATCGAGTCCTATGCGAAGCGCTTCGGGTACGGTGTGGTCCGGGACTTCACCGGGCACGGCGTCGGCGAAGCCTTCCACACCGGCTTGATCATCCCGCATTATGACGCCGCTCCGGCCTACAGCACGGTGATCGAGACCGGGATGACCTTTACCATCGAACCGATGCTCACCTTGGGCACTGTCGAATGGGACATGTGGGACGACGACTGGACCGTGGTCACCCGAGACCGCAAGCGGACCGCCCAGTTCGAACACACGCTCCTGGTCACCGACTCCGGGGCCGAAATCCTGACCTTGCCCTGAGCCTCCAGAACCATTCCAGTTCCGCCTTTCCCTTCCCTTCCAGCTATCCGGAGTGACCATGTCGAAGAACGCGCAGAAACCCCATTACGTCATCGGTATCGACATCGGCGGCACCGGGATCAAGGGCGGCATCGTCAATCTCAAAAAGGGCGAACTGGTCGGCGACCGGTTCCGGATCGACACCCCGCAGCCTTCCACGCCCCAGGCCGTGGCCAAGGTGGTCAAGCAAATCGTCGATGAGTTGATGAGCCGGGACGAAGCACCTTCGGCGGAAAACCCGGTCGGCGTGGACTTCCCCGCGATCATCGCGCACGGCGTGGCCCGGTCCGCCGCGAACGTGGACAAAAGCTGGATCGGCACCGACGTCGACGCTCTGCTGACCGGAGAACTCGACCGTCCGGTGCACGTGATGAACGACGCCGACGCTGCCGGCGTCGCGGAGGTCGCCTACGGCGTGGGCAAAGGCCAGGACGGCACCGTGCTGGTGATCACTCTGGGCACCGGAATCGGATCGGCGTTCATTTTCAACGGCAAGCTGGTGCCGAACGCCGAGCTCGGGCACCTGGAACTCGACGGCTACGACGCCGAGTCCCGGGCCTCCGCCTCGGCCCGGGAACGTGAGAACTTGGATTGGGACACCTACAGCGAACGCCTGCAGCGCTACTTCGCGCACGTCGAGTTCCTGTTCTCCCCGGAACTCTTCATCGTCGGCGGCGGGATTTCCAAGCGAAGCGAAGATTTCCTGCCGAAGCTGAACCTGCAGACCAAGATCGTCACCGCGGAACTTAAGAACAATGCCGGCATCGTCGGCGCGGCACTGCAGGCATCCAGGCATTTCAAGAAGAAATGACCGCCGCCCAGCCGCCGGGGGTCGTGCTGATCAGCGGCGCCAGCCGCGGAATCGGCGCCGCCGTTGCGTTGCGCGCTGCGCGGGCCGGCTATTCGGTGATCGTCAACTATTCGGCTGACCGGCAGGGCGCCGCATCGGTTTTGCAGCGGATTTCCGCGGCTGGCGGCACTGCCCGGGCGGTCCAGGGCGACGTCGCGGATGCCGCGGACTGCGATGCGCTGGTGGCTGCGGCCGCCGAACTCGGCGAGCTGACCGCGTTGGTGAACAACGCCGCGATCACGGGGAATTCGCCCGGGAACCTGGTGGATGTGCCGGAATCGGTGCTGCGCCGCACCCTGGACGTCAATCTGCTCGGCACCCTCTTGCTGAGCCAAGCCGTGCTGCGGCACTGGCAACCGCATCCGGGTCCGCCGCGGGCGATCGTGAACATCTCCTCCACCGCGACGAAGGCCGGATCGCCGGGCGAATGGGTGCACTATGCGGCGAGCAAAGGGGCGATCGACGTGCTCACCCGCGGCCTGGCTGCGGAAACTGCCGGGCTCGGCATCCGGGTCAACGCGGTGGCCCCGGGGTTGACCGAGACCGGATTGCACCAGGCCGCGGGGATGCCCGACCGGGTCAGCCGGTTGTCGGGCACAATCCCGATGGGCCGCGCCGCCGAACCGGCCGAGGTCGCCGAGGCCGTGCTTTGGCTGCTCTCCCCCGAAGCGTCCTACATCACCGGAGCAGTGCTGCCGGTCAGCGGCGGCCGCTGACGCCGCCTACTGGTAGGAAATGAACCACGGCACCGGCTGGACTGCCTGCATGGTTTCCGCTGGACTGAGCAATTCCGGGTCCTCGTCCAGGAAATTCTTCCAACCCAACCGGACCCACTCCGGCAGACCGGCCTGCAATGCCGTCCAGGTGGCGAACTTGTCGCCGCGGGCGCCCTGGCCGTCCGCATGGACCACGGTGGCCAGCTCCGGCAGGTTCTGCAACTGCTCGCGGTGCTGCACCATGCTCATCCGGAACTGGTGCAGCATGAAAATCTTCTGTGGCAGATTGCCGGCTTTGGTGATCCCGGCCAGCCAAGCCCCGGTGGCATTGACCTCTTCCGCGGACACCGAGCCGATCTGTCCGAGCGGCAGCTGCTCCGGGCCGAGCCGCCATTCCGGGTCGAGTGCCAGACCGACATTCGGCTGGGCCAAGAGTTCCTGGTACTGCTGGGCCTGGGTGCTGAAATCGGTTCGCCCCGGCTGCAGGTCCAGCACCACGTAGACCCCGGCCCGGGCTGCCTCGGCCACCCAGGGCCGGAGCTTCTCGACCGGGGTCTCGTTGGAGTAGTTCCCGTCCTGCCCGGCCGCTCCGGCCGCCACGGTGGCGATGATCTCGAAGGCCGGAACCACCGGCACCGACGAATAGGGTTGGTATTGCGCGGCCAAATCCTTGACCCGGGCAATCGAGCCGGCCAAGTCCTGCTCGCCCAGGGCTCCCAGACTCGGAGTGTCGGGATGGCCGTAGAGTGCGACGAATCGGCGATCCGGGAAAACCGCCCGCCCGCCGCCGATCAGCTCCGGCGGCTTCGGCGGCAGCGGCGCGGCCGATGACGGCGATCCACCAGAAGCCTCCTGGCCAGTGCCCGACGGCGGATTCGCCCCGGATTGCCCGGCGTCGGATTGCTGTGGCCCGATGCTGCAGCCCGAGCCGAGCAGCAGGAGCGCCAGCAATGTCGCCGTTGCCGCGAATATCGGGTTCCGTCGGGCCTTTCCAGTACTTCTTGTCATCGTTGGCAGCACGCCACACTCTCGTATCGTCCGTCATCTCCGTACCGGCCGGGTCGGAAACCTCGGCAGGCTTCCTCCACCGTAACAAAACGTCGCATGGCCTCGGAACCGGAATGCCCCGGTCGAATTCCTCAGAGGAGAATCTGTTGGACTCTTCGGTTCTGCGATCAGCAGCATGTAAGCACCGGTCGCGAGCTTCTCCAACGGCCGCCCCTCAGCCAGGAAGCGAGTACTTCATGCAAGCCATCAGCCGACGGTCATTGGTCAAAGTAGCCGGAACCGGGTTCGCCTTGACCGGCCTTGCCGCCTCGGCGGCGGCGCCGGCAGCAGCGTCCACCGCGCCGCGGAGCCAAAGCCCGCAAGACGCGGTGCTGTTCCACAGCGGTTCCGTGCTGACCATGGATCCGGCCTGCCCCGAGGCCAGCGCGGTCCTGGTCCGCGGGAACCGGATCGCCGCAGTGGGCGGGAACGAGCTGCGGCGCAGCGCCAAAGGTGCGCGCAGCATCGACTTGCGCGGCGGAACCCTGCTGCCCGGAATCAACGATTCGCATTTCCACTTCGCCCAGTACGCCCTGACCAGGCCGCCGTTGACCGTCGATTTGGGCGCAGCCGTGACGATTGCGCAAATGCAGAGCGCGATCCGTGCGGCCGTGCAACGGCAGCCCGATCCGGAATCCTGGATCAAGTGCTTCGGCCTGGACCTCGAGCTGTTTTCCGCCGCCGAGCGGGCGAGTCTGAACCGGCGCGACATCGATGCGGTCGCCGAGGCCCATCCGGTCGCGATCCGTGAGTCCAGCTCGCACATCACGATCGTGAACAGCCGGGCGCTGGAGCTGGCCGGGATCCGCGGCGGCGAAGATCCGGGGGTCGGCCTGGACGCGCAGGGCCAGCCGACCGGGGTGCTCTACGAAGCGGCGCAGAATCTGGTCAACGGCGTCGTCCCGCCGTACACCGCGGAGGAGCACCGCACCGCGCTGGCCCAGTCCTTCGGACAATTGCACCGGCTCGGCCTGACCAGCTACACCGAGCCGGTGATCGGCCCGGGCATGGGCGACGGCACCGGGCTCGGCATGGACACTTTGGCGGTTTATCTGGAGTTGGCCCGGGCCGGGAAGCTGCCCATGCGGGTGGACATCCAGTTGGCCCCGGTGGGCCAGTCCGGCGGCCGGGCCGCACAATTCCGGGACTTCCTCGACGCTTGGAAAGCGCCGTCGGGCATCGACGGACGGTGGCTGCGGATCGAGTCCGTGAAAGCCTTCGCCGACGGACTCGACGATCCGCTCAATACCGGCGGGGACTCCCCGGAAGAACGGCGCCAGGAACTCTTCGACATCGCCCGGACGGTGCACGAGCGCGGATTCCAATTGGGGGTGCATGTGATCGGCCCGGACGACACCGGGATCACGGTCGAGGCGCTGCTCGCCGCGCAGGCCCAGAACACCCGGCCGGATCCGAGGCACTATTTGATCCACGGCTATTGGATCGGCAAGGATTCGTTGCGCGCTGCCGCCCAGGGCGGGATCGGGCTCAATATGCAGCCGAGCTTCTTCGTCCGCGGCGTGCCGCCCACGGTTCCCGGCCGAGCGCTGCTGCCTTACCGTTCCGCGCTCGACGCCGGGGTGGTCGCGATGGCGAGTTCGGACGCCCCGGTCGCGGCTCCCGATTGGCGCGAACATGTGGCGCTGCTCGCCACCAGACGGAATCTCGACGGCAACCAAACCGCACCGGAACAGAAGATCCGGCTCGTCGAGGCGCTGGGCTGCTACACTTCCCGGCCGGCCTGGCAGAACCGCGCAGAGCAGTGGAAAGGCACGGTATCGGTGGGCAAGGTGGCGGATTTGTGCGTTTTGGATCGGAACCTCCTCCGCAGCGATCCGGCCCGCCTGCCGCAAGCCGAGGTGGTCAAGACCATGATCGACGGCGGCTTCGTGTACGAGGCCTGAACCTCCCGGTCGGCTTGCGGAGAAATGCCATGCCACGCCCAGCTTGTCTCCAGTCCTGATCCTTAAGGTTTTGGCACAGGGCCGGGCCGTTGATCGGATCCGGCGTCTTTTCGACGACGAGGGAATCCGATGGAAAACCGCAAGTTCGCTCTTTCTGCGCTGGCCACCACCGCCAGCACTGCTCTGCTTTTGCTCTCCCTGGGCGCCGGTGCCGCCACTGCGCAACCGGCGTCCGGCCAGCATCCGGCGGCGCCGGGCGTGGACAACTCGAGCAACCCCTACGTGCCCGCCGGCGCGCTGTGGACGCAGTCCTATTTCGGCTCGACCGGCGGCGTGGAACTGCACGCCGACGTGTTGCGGCCGAAGAATCTGGCCGCGGACGCCAAGACCCCGGTGATCCTCTCGGTCGGCCCGTATTTCAGCCATGCCGGGCAGACCGGATCCGAGGGCCGGAGCCAAACCGGACCGTCCTCCCGGTTCACCGATCTGATCGACGGAGCCAAACTCATGGACCGCGGGTACACCGTGGTGCTGGTCGATCTGCGCGGCTTCGGCGGCAGCACCGGCTGCCTGGATTGGCAGGGCCTCGGCGAGCAAGCCGATGTGGCGGCCTCGGTGAACTGGGCAGCGAGCCAGCCCTGGTCCACCGGGAAAGTCGGTCTGTACGGCAAATCTTACGATGCCAGCACCGGGCTCATGGGACTCGGCTCGGGTGCTTCCGGTCTCAAAGCCGTGGTCGCCCAAGAACCGGTCTACGACGCTTACCGGTACCTGTACAGCAACGGGGTGGCCCGGCCCAACCATTCGGGCACCCCGGCTGCCTACGACGGCATCGCGCAGATCGCGCCGGTGGGCGGCGCCAATGGCGACGATGCGCACTATGCGAAGAACGCCGGATACGAGAAATCGCACCCGGAGTGCGTCCGGAACAATGACACCTTGACCCAGAACCCGGATCATTCGGCGGCCTTCTGGCAGGACCGGAATCTCATCACCAAAGCGGCCGGCTCCACGGTGCCCTTGTTCCTGACCCAGGGCATGATCGAACCGAATACCAAACCGGAGGGCGTCGACGAACTCTTGAGCGTGCTCAAAGGGCCGGTCCGCGGCTGGTTCGGCCAATGGGACCACGTGCGCGGCAACGACACTGATGCCGAGGGCAACCTCGCCATGGGCCGGGCCGGCTGGTTCGACGAAGTGATGCGCTTCTACGACCGGAACCTCAAAGGCATCACCCCGTCGGTAACGGATCCGGCCTTCGCCATCGAGGGCAGCGATGGAATCTGGCGGCAACAGGGTTCCTGGCCCGGCCAGAGCACCGCGGCTTCGGCGAAAATCGGCTCCGGAAGCTACTCGGCCACGACCAAGAACGCCTTCTCCGCGCAGTCGGAGCAACCGGCCCCGCAAACCGATATGGAAACCATGCGCCGAACTCCACTCAGCAGCCCGGCAGCGGCCGGCAGCTCCGGCGTCTGGACCCGCTCCCAGCCGGTCGCCCAACGCACCCGGATCACGGGGACCCCGATGGTGCATCTGCAGAGTTCCTCGACCAAGGGCAACGCCGTGGCCGCCCTGTACGATGTGGCGGCCGACGGCTCCGCGGTGCAGATCGATCTCAACATCTCGGTGCTGGCCGGCAACGGCCGGACTGACTTCGCACTCAAATCGACGGATTGGACCTTGGAAAAGGGGCACAGCCTGGCGGTGCGGATATCCTCCGATGATGCACGCAATTGGTCTGGTCCGGCAAACCAGGGATCGATCAAAGTCACCGGCGGGAGCATCGACCTGCTGCTGCAGGATCCCGCCTCCGACCTGGCCACCCAGGGCGACCGTTCCGGCTACCTGGACGAGTACTTGCAAAATGCCCGGGCGAACGTGCCGCAGATTGCGCCGAGCTTTGAATTGAAGCTCAACAGCTAGTCGATGGTGCCGGTGGTGGCCCGGGCTTCCCCTCCCTGGCCACCACCGGAGTTCAGGGGCGGACCGGGTTTTCCCCGGTCTGCGTTTGCCCGGCCGGATCGAGCTCCGCTTCGTGCCGGAGGATCTCGATGGCGTGTTCGAAATCATCGAGGGATTCGAACGCCTGGTAGACGCTGGCGAATCTCAAGTAGGCGATCTTGTCCAGCTTCTGCAACGGGCCGAGAATCGCCAAGCCCACTTCGTGCGCTTCGATTTCCGCCGCGCCGGCAGCTCGGATGTTCTCTTCGACTTCTTGGGCCAACAGGGCCAGATCGTCTTCGGTGACCGGTCGGCCCTGGCAGGCCTTGCGCACGCCGTTGATCACTTTTCCGCGGCTGAACGGCTCTCCGATGCCGGAACGCTTGATCACCGTCAGGCTGGTGGTCTCCACCGTGGTGAACCGGCGTTCGCATTGCGGGCACTGCCGCCGCCGCCGGATCGAGGAACCGTCGTCGGCCACCCTGGAATCGACGACGCGGGAATCCGGATGCCGGCAGAAGGGGCAATACATCCGACGGGCCTCCTTCTGCACTGGATCGATGCTGCTAAGAGCAACTTTACAACTAGATATGGGTGAATTACAAGAACGTAATTACTAGATGTAGTATTTCGGCGCGCCGATCAGGGTGTTGCACCGCGGTCTGCGAAACGCACCGAAACAGCATCCCCGTGGGCCGGCAGGTCTTCGGCCCCGGCGAGCACCACGATGTGTTCCGCGACCGCGGCCAGGGCGGCCCGGTCGTAGTCGATCACTTGGATCGCGCGCAGGAAGGTATGCACGCCCAGCCCGGACGCGAAGGCGGCGGTGCCGCTGGTCGGCAGCACGTGGTTGGACCCGGCACAGTAGTCGCCCAGGCTGACCGGTGCGGTCGGCCCCACGAAGATCGCACCGGCGCTGCGCACCCGGGCCGCGACCGCGGCCGCATTTTCGGTCATCACTTCGAGGTGCTCGGCAGCATAGGCGTCGACCACGTCGATGCCCTGCTGCACGGTATCGACCAGGACCACGGCGGACTGTTCCCCGGCCAACGCCCGGGCCACCCGCTCGCGGTGTTTGGTCCAGCCCATTTGCGCGGCGAGCTCGGCCTGTACGGCATCCGCGAGTTCGGCCGAATCGGTCACCAGGACCGATGCGGCGAACGGGTCGTGCTCCGCCTGGCTGATCAGGTCTGCCGCGACGTAATCCGCCGGGGCGCTGGCATCGGCCAGGATCGCGATCTCGGTCGGACCGGCCTCGGCGTCGATGCCCACGACGCCTTTGACCAATCGTTTCGCGGTGGCCACATAGATGTTTCCCGGTCCGGTCACCAAATCGACCGGCTCCAAACCCGCGAAGCCCGCACTGGCCGGAATCCCGTAGGCGAACGCGCCGATCGCCTGGGCACCGCCGATCGCGTAGACCTCGCTGACGCCGAGCAACTGCGCGGCAGCCAGAATGCTCGGATGCGGCAAGCCGCCGAATTCCTTCTGCGGCGGCGAGGCCAAGGCGATCGAACCGACTCCGGCGGCAAGCGCCGGAACCACGTTCATGATCACCGATGACGGGTACACCGCCAATCCCCCGGGCACATACAGGCCGACCCGCCGTACCGGTTCCCAGCGCAGTGTGACGTTGGCGCCGGGGGCCAGCTGCACCGGGACATCCTCAGGACGCTGCGCCAAGGCAACGGTCCGGGCCCGGGCGATGGACTCTTCCAATGCCCGGCGGATTTCCGGATCCAACTCGGCCAAGGCCCGGTCCAGGGCCGCCTGCGGCACCTTCGGCTGTTCCTGCGCCACGCCGTCGAACCTTTCGGCGAACGAACGCAGCGCCGGCAGCCCCGCGCTGCGGACCTGGTCCAGGATGCTGCGCACGCTCGACTCGGCGTCGTGGGTGCTGGCGCTCGCCACGCGCGGCAGCTCGCGCCGGAGTTCGGCAAGGGACAACGCCCTGCCGCGCCAGTCGATGGTGCGCAGGATCGGGGATTCGCCAGGGATGCTCACCGAAAAAGTCTAGCCGCTTCCGGCTTTCAGGATGTCCCCGGCCGATCCGGGGAACGCAGCATGCTGCCCAGGGAGACCACGAAGAACAACAGGGCGCAGCCGAGCGGCCAGAGCAGCAGCGCCGAATAACTCCGGAGCGAGAATGCTGCCGACTCATTCACGCTGCCGGTGACTTCCGGACCCCACACCGCTCCGGCCAAGGTGCCGATCTGCCAAGCCACCACCGCCCCGAGCACACCGCCCAACAGCGCTGCGCAGAGCTTGAGCCAGGCTGCGGGGTTGCTCCGCTGCGGAATCAGGACCACAGCGGTGACCAGCCCGGCCAGCAAGCACAGCCCGGCCAGCACCAAGTCCCTGGGCAACCAACTGGCGGCATCCGTACCCTGGCCGTAAAACGCGCCACCGGGTGCCAGCCACCACCAGAGCAACCCGACCAGGATCCCGGCGAGCGCCGGGGTCGAGAACCAGCGCAGCAACGAGGCCGACGGCGCGGTCCTGGCGTCCGCTGCCACCGGGCCGGAATAGACCTGCTCGGCGGAACCGTAAGGCGCGTCCGGGCCGGGCTGCGGGAACCTGGGATCCGGCATCAGGCCTCCAGACAAGCCGGGCCCAGGAGCACCTTCAGATCGCCGAACAGTGCCGGGTTCGGGTTGACCCGCAAGTGCAGCGGCAGGCCCCACACCACGGTTTTCCGATCCTCTTGGATATGCAAACGCACTTCCGAATTTCCCCGGTGGTTGCGCAGGATATCGCCCAGCTCATTGACCCGCCCCTCCGGCAACCGGTGGTGCGGAATATAGATTTCCACCGGCCCGCCGGTGCTGTCGGTGACGTCCGGCACGGTCAGCTCCATCGCGTTGAGCGTGATCGAGCCATCGTCGCGCTTCTGCAGCCGGCCTTTCACCGTGACGATTAGGTCTTCGGCCAGGATCGTGGAAATCGGCCCGTAGACCTGCCCGAAGAACATCACTTCGATCGAGGCGCCGAGGTCCTCGATCTCCGCACGGGCATAGGCGTTGCCGCTGGCCTTGGCGATCCGCCGGGACAAAGAGGTGATCATTCCGGCAATCGTCACGATCGAGCCGTCGGCCGGGCTGTCCTCGCCGAGCAGATAGCTGACCGAGTGCTCGGCATGCTGGCTGAGCACGCCCTCGAGGCCGCGCAGCGGATGGTCGGAGACATAGAGGCCGAGCATGTCCCGTTCGAACGCGAGTTTGTCCTTCTTCTCCCATTCGGGCAGATCCGGCACATCGGTGCTGAAGCCGGGCTCCGCCTCTGCTTCGTCGAATCCGGCGAAGAGGTCGAACTGGCCGACCGCTTCATTGCGTTTGAGCACCACGACCGAATCGATCGCCTCCTCGTGCACCGCGGCCAAAGCGCGCCGCGGGTGCCCTAAGGAGTCGAAGGCACCGGCTTTGATCAGCGATTCGATGGTCCGCTTGTTGCAGACGATCGCCGGCACCTTGAGCAGATAGTCCGTGAAACTCTCGAAGGCGCCTTTCTCTTCGCGCGCGGCGACCATGGCGTGCACCACGTTCGCTCCCACGTTGCGGATCGCGCCCATGCCGAACCGGATATCGGTGCCGACCGGAGTGAAGTTCAACGAAGATTCGTTCACGTCCGGCGGCAAAACCGTGATGCCCATCCTGCGGCACTCGTTGAGGTAGATCGCCGATTTGTCCTTGTCATCGCCCACCGAGGTGAGCAGCGCAGCAAGGTATTCGGCCGGATAGTGGGCTTTCAGATAAGCCGTCCAGTAGGAGATCAATCCGTAGGCCGCCGTATGCGCTTTGTTGAAGGCGTAGTCGGCGAAGGATTCCAGCACTTTCCAGAGCGCGTCCATCGCGGCCTGCGAATAGCCGTTCCCGGCCATGCCGGCGAAGAAGTCGGCCTGCTGCTTGTCCAGCTCGGATTTCTTCTTCTTGCCCATGGCACGGCGCAGGATGTCTGCTTGGCCCAGCGAGAAGCCGGCCAGCTTCTGCGCGGCAGCCATCACCTGCTCTTGGTACACGATCAGGCCGTAGGTGCCGCCCAGGATCTCCTCCAGGGGCGCCTCCAACTCCGGATGGATCGGGGTGATCTCCTGCTGCTTGTTCTTGCGCAGCGCATAGTTGGTGTGCGAATTGACGCCCATCGGGCCCGGACGGTACAGCGCGAGCACTGCGGAAATGTCTTCGAAGTTGTCCGGTTTCATCAGCTTCAACAGCGAACGCATCGGCCCGCCGTCGAGTTGGAACACGCCCAGCGTGTCGCCGCGGGCCAGCAATTCGTACGAGGCGACGTCGTCCAGCTCAAGGCTTTCCAGGTCCAGTTCGAAGTCCCGGTTGAGCTTGATGTTCTCGATCGCGTCGGAAATGATCGTGAGGTTCCGCAGACCCAAGAAGTCCATCTTGATCAGGCCGAGGCCTTCGCAGGTCGGGTAATCGAATTGCGTGATGATCTGGCCGTCTTGTTCGCGGCGCATGATCGGGATGATGTCGATCAACGGATCCGAGGACATGATCACCCCGGCCGCGTGCACACCCCATTGCCGCTTCAGCCCTTCCAGGCCGATCGCCATGTCGAAGACCTTCTGCGAATCCGGATCGGTTTTGACCAATTCGCGGAGTTCTTCGGCTTCCGAATAGCGTTTCGCGTCCTTGTTGTGCACATCCGCCAAAGGCATGCCCTTGCCCATCACGTCCGGCGGCATCGCCTTGGTGAGCCGCTCGCCGGTCGAGAACGGATAGCCCAGGACCCGGGAGGAGTCCTTGAGCGCTTGCTTGGCTTTGATCGTGCCGTAGGTGACGATCATGGCGACCCGCTCGTCGCCGTACTTCTCGGTCACGTACCGGATTACTTCGCTGCGCCGCCGATCATCGAAGTCCACGTCGAAGTCGGGCATCGAGACGCGCTCCGGGTTCAGGAAGCGTTCGAAGATCAGACCGTGCTTGAGCGGATCCAGGTCGGTGATCCGCATCGCGTAAGCCACCATGGAACCGGCGCCGGAACCACGGCCCGGCCCCACCCGGATCCCGTTGTCTTTGGCCCAGTTGATGAAGTCGGCGACCACCAGGAAGTAGCCGGGGAAACCCATCTGGGTGATCACTCCGACTTCGAATTCGGCCTGCTTGCGAACCGCTTCCGGAATCCCCTGCGGGAACCGGTAACGCAGGCCCAGCTCCACTTCCTTGACGAACCAGGACTGCTCGTCTTCGCCTTCGGGCACCGGGAACCGGGGCATGTAGTTGGCTTTGGTGTTGAACTCGACTTCGCAGCGCTCTGCGATCGCCAGGGTGTTGTCGCAGGCGTCCGGGAAATCGCGGAAGAGTTCGCGCATTTCGTACGGGGATTTGAGGTAGAACTCGTCCGCGTCGAATTTGAACCGCTTCGGATCGGCCATCGTGGAGCCGGACTGCACGCAGAGCAAGGCAGCGTGCGAAGGCGCGTCTTCGGCGTGCGTGTAATGCAGGTCGTTGGTGGCGACCAGCGGCAGGTCGAGTTCTTTGGCCAATTTGAGCAGATCGGCCTTCACATTGCGTTCGATGTCCAGCCCGTGGTCCATCAGCTCGCAGTAGAAATTGCCCCGGCCGAAGATGTCCTGGAAGTCACTGGCCGCCTGGACCGCTTCTTTGTACAGGCCCAGGCCCAGCTTGGTCTGCACCTCTCCGGAGGGGCAACCGGTGGTGGCGATCAGGCCCTTGCCGTAGGTCTGCAGGAGTTCCCGGTCCATTCGGGGCTTGTAGAGGTACCCTTCCAGCGAAGCCAGCGAGGACATCCGGAAGAGGTTGTGCATGCCTTCGGTGCTCTCGGACCAGAGCGTCATGTGCGTGTAGGCGCCGGCGCCGGCCACGTCTTTTCCGGAGCCGTCGCCCCACTTGACCCGGCTGCGGTCCTGACGGGCGGTGCCCGGGGTCAGATATGCCTCGACGCCGATGATCGGCTTGATCCCGGCGTTTTTGGCTTTGGACCAGAAATCGAAAGCCCCGAAAACGAAGCCGTGGTCGGTGGTCGCCAGGGAATTCATCCCGAGTTCGGCGGTGTACTCGAAAAGATCGGTCAGCCTGGCCGCGCCGTCCAGCATCGAGTACTCGGTGTGATTGTGCAGATGTACGAAGGAAGAATCGGTGCCGGCCACCCGTCCATTCTAGGACCGCCTCGGCCGCCCGGGCGACCGACGCGCGCTCGACCCCTCAGATCCCCGCGAACGCGCACGTGTGCACTCGCGGGTCGCTATTGCAGGTCCATGACCAGCAGTCCCGGCCATGGCGCTGCCGCACGCTGCAGGAGCGCGATGAATTGCGGATATTCCGAGAAGACCGGCCGCTTCCCCCGATCGCTGTTCAAGCCCAGGAGCACGCTGCGCTTGCGCCCGTCGGCGGCGAGCAGCTCGAGCCGGTTGTGTTGGCTGATCCCGTAGTCCGGCGGGGTCGCCTGAATCCGGCGCAGCCCGGCGAACGGGAAATACTCCTGGTCCAGGTAGATTCCGCCGTGGTCGACGCCGACCCGGTCCGGAGTCCGGCTTTTGACCCGGGCGACCGCAGCCAGTGCGATGAAACAGAAGAACAGGACCATCCCGGCCAAGGAGCCGGCCAGCACCAGTCCGATGAAGACGTCCTCCGGACCGCTGCTGAATTGCAGGAACGCCACGTACCCGAGCACCGCGGCAATCAGGATTCCGATCACGATCAGCAGTCTGCGGCTCCGTAGCGACAGCGCCTCCCGGTTGAGTTGGAAACCCTGGCTTTGCACCGGAGCCTGGTTCTGCCCGGAGCGCTGCGTTCCGGCGGGCAACCCGTTGCCCACCGGAACCGGCTGCGGCGCGGCCAGTGCCTGCAACTGGGAAATCATCGCGCTGAAGGTCTCCCGGCTGAACCGCGGGCAGGTGAAGCGCTGTTCCAAACCGCCCGCTTCGACGATCAGCGTCCGCGTGGTCGAACTGGGCACGCCGTTGGTCGTGCGTTTGAGCACATGGCTCCGCACCTTGACCGCTCGGGCATCGAACTCCGCCACGGTCCGGAACGCCTTGGACACGGTGACCCGGCTGCTGTCGACCAGGACCGAGAACCGGTTCCACCAGAACACCGACAGCCAGCTCAGCAGCAGCACCAGTCCGCCGGCGCTGAACGAAATCGAAGCCACCAACGGCCGATTCGTCCGCAACGGAATGCTCCAGCCGGGCAGGAATGCAAGTCCGGCAAGGGTCACCAGCCCGGCGATGACCAGTCCGCCGACTGCGGCCGCGACCAGGGCGCCCGCCGATTGCCGGTACTCCGTTGCGGTGGCTCCGCGAACGTCCATTTCAATCCCCATTCAGCTAACGCGACAACGCGTCTCAATTGAATGATGGAGCCAAAGTTAGCAGAATCAACCACGCAAAGCGTGCAAGGCATAATCGAGGTCTTCCGGATACTCGCTGGAGACCTCCACCCAGGCCCCGCTCACCGGGTGCTCGAACCCCAGCTGCTTGGCGTGCAGCCATTGCCGGGTCAGGCCGAGTTCTGCGGCTAACCGCGGATCTGCACCATAGGTCAAATCACCCACGCAAGGATGGTTCAGCGCGGAAAAGTGCACCCGGATCTGATGCGTGCGGCCGGTCTGCAAATGGACTTCCAGCAATGATGCCCGACCGAAAGCTTCCAGGGTTTCATAGTGCGTGATCGACGGACGGCCGTCTTCGATCACGGCAAACCGCCAATCGTGCCCGGGGTGCCGGCCGATCGGCGCATCGATCGTGCCTTGCAACGGATCCGGCATGCCTTGGACCACCGCGTGGTAGATCTTTTCCACGGTGCGCTCTTTGAATGCGCGTTTCAGCGCGGTGTACGCCTGCTCGGTTTTGGCCACCACCATCACTCCGGAAGTGCCCACATCCAAGCGGTGCACGATGCCGGCGCGCTCCGCCGCCCCGGATGTGGCGATCCGGTAGCCCGCTGCGGCCAAGGCGCCGACCACGGTTGGCCCCACCCAGCCCGGGGACGGGTGGGCTGCCACGCCGACCGGTTTGTCGATCACCACGAAGGCCTCGTCGTCGAGCAGGATGTGCAGATTCTCCACCGGTTCCGGGATCACTGCCAAAGGGTCGCGCTGCGCCGGTATCTCCGCCCGGATCAGCATCCCGGCGTCGAGCCGACTGGATTTGCCGAGCACTTTCCCCGCATTGCTGATCTGCCCGGCCTCGAGCAATCCCGCCGCCACCGATCTGGAGACCCCGAGCAATTTGGCCAGAGCCGCATCCGCGCGCGCCCCGTCGAACTCTTCGGTGACTTCCAGTTGCCGGGTTTCCACAGCCCGGTCAGCCATTGCCGCCCGCGGCCCCTGGCCCGGTCCCGGATTCAGCGGCGGCGCTGTCCGCGGCCGCAGCCCCGTGCCGGGGCCCGCCGCGGAACGGCACGCCGAGCAGGGTCAGGATGCAGATCAGGATCACTCCGCCGACCACCGCGCAGTCCGCCAGGTTGAAGATCGCGAAATTGCCAATCGAAATATAGTCGACCACATGGCCGATACCGAACGACGGCGGCCGGAACAGACGGTCGGTCAAGTTGCCCAAAGCGCCGCCGAGCACCATGCCCACCGCAACCGCCCACCAGGCCGAGCCGATCTTCCGGAACTGCGTGATGATGGCGACCGCCACCGCAGTCGAGATCAGGCTGAAAACCCAGGTGAAGTTCTCGCCGATGGAGAATGCCGCACCCGAATTCGTGATGTAGTACCAACGCAGCACCGACGGGATGACCTCGATGCTCTGGCCCAACACCATGTTCGAGGTAACCCAGAGCTTCACCAATTGGTCCAGGGCATAGGCCAGCAGGGCGAAGCCGATGAACCAGGACAGCAGCACCCCCCGGGCGTGCTTTTTGGCGGGCTGCGGCAGGGCTGAGGCGGAAGGTGATTCAGTCATGGTCTTTCACACTGCACGGTATTCCTGGCTGCGGCCAGGGGATGGACTTAACGCGGAAGCCGGTGGTCGGCATTACCCGACCACCGGCTTTTCGCATGCTGCGAAATCGGATACTGAGGAAGCTACCGAAATCAGGACTCGGTGTTGCCGTCCGAAACGTCGGGGGCGGCAACCGAACCGCGCGAGTCAAGATCGCGCAGCTGACCTTCGATGTAGGTCTTGAGGCGGGCCCGGTAGTCACGCTCGAAGCCGCGCAGCTGCTCGACCTTGCGCTCGAGCACCGACCGCTGCTGCTCCAGGGCGCCGAGCGTCTTGCGGCTCTTCTCCTGTGCATCGTTGACCAGGCTGGAGGCTTCGATCTGGGCTTCGGCGATGATCTTGTCACGCTGTTCGACACCGGCGTTGACGTACTCGTCGTGCAGTTTCTGCGCCATGGCGAGGACACCGGCGGCGGACTCGGCACTGGGCGAAACCGCAGCTGCCGGAACGCTCGAGGTCACCGCAGGGGCGGTCGTTGCGGCCAGCGGCGCAGCGGTTGCCGCCGGGGCGGCAGGTGCCGAAGCGGCGGCCGGGGCTGCCTTCTCTTCAGCGACCGAGGCAGCCGGCTCTGACTTGTTGCCCTTGGCAGCGTCGTCGGCCTTTTCGTCCTTCACCGCGGCCTTGGGCGCAGCGGAATTCGGAGCGGCAGCAACCGGCGCGCCGGATTCCAGCGCGGCGACCTTCTTGCGGAGGTCGTCGTTCTCTTGGGTCAATCGGCGCAGTTCGACGACGATCTCGTCCAGGAAGTCATCGACCTCGTCTTGGTCGTAACCCTCCCGGAATTTCGTCGGCTGAAACCGCTTATTGACAACATCTTCTGGCGTCAGAGCCATCTAGTCACCTCGTTGGGTTTAGTGAGTTCAGACCGCCTGCGGCCATCTCAACTACGATACCTAATAGGATTCTCTATCAAGTGAATCTTGGGCATTACGGGTACTTCGTTCGTGAATCAGAGTATAACTATTCACCCTCGAAAACGAACTGGATTCATGCAGCGAAGTTGAAAGTGATCGACATCGCGATTCCGGTCACGAAAAGCAGGAGCAAAAACCCGACGTCGAGGGAGACCGCGCCCAAGTTCAGCGGCGGAAGCAATCGCCGCACCAACTTGACTGGCGGATCAGTCACCGAGTACACCCCGGTCGCAGCAACCAGGGCGATTCCGCTGGGCCGCCACTCCCTGGCCAGCTGTTGCACCCAGTCGAAAACCAAGCGCACCATCATAGCCAGGAAGAACAGCAAAAGCAGCAGATACAGCAGCGTAAAAATCAGTCCCACGAGATCAGTCTAAGACTTAACTCTGGTTGAAGAAGCTGGCTTGGTTCTCGCTGGCCTTCTTGTCATCGCCGATGACCTCCACAAAGGCCGGCGAAAGCAGGAACACTTTGTTCGTCACGCGCTCGATCGAACCGTGCAGGCCGAACACCAACCCGGCGGAGAAATCGACCAGACGCTTGGCGTCGGCTTCACCCATGTCGGTCACGTTCATGATCACCGGGATGCCGTCGCGGAAGCTCTCGCCGATCAGCTTGGCGTCATTGTACGAACGCGGGTGGACCGTGGTGATCTGGCGCAGGCTGGCCGAATCGTCCCGGCTCGAAGCGGCCCGCTTGATCGGAGTGACCGGCGCGCGGTACTCCTCTTCGGCCGGCTGACGAGCCTCGACTGGCTCTGCGTGACGAGTGTCCTGATCCACGTATTCCTCATTCTTCTGAGCGGTTCGAGTCTGCTTGCCCTCGTACTGGGGCTCGTACTGCTCGTCGCCGTCAGCGAGCCCAAGGTAAATCATTGTCTTGCGCAGAGCGCCAGCCATTTTTGCTCCCGGTGTCTAGAAATCCACGTTGCTGCGGTACTTTGACGCTACCGCACCACAGGCCGCGGACCGAGAACATCTGAACCGACACGCAGGTGTGTCGCCCCGTGCGCGATCGCCGCCTCCAGGTCTGCGCTCATACCGGCAGAAATCTCCGTGGCACCGGGGTGGCTGCGGCGCAGCTCGGCACTGACCCGGGACAACCGGGCGAAGGCGGCGACCGGATCCGCGCCCAGCGGCGCAACCGCCATCACGCCGCGCAGTTCCAAACTCGTTTCCGCGGCGATGGCGTCGGCGATTCCGGGTACTTCGCCGGGTCGGGCTCCGCCGCGGAGGCGTTGCGTGCCGACCGGTTCGGCATCGAGGTCCACTTGGATGAAGCAGCCCAGCGGTTCCGCCCGGCGCCCTTCGGCGAGTGCTGCCGCTGCGGCCCTGGCCAAGGCCGGCACTAAGGAAAGCCGGTCTACCGAATGCACCGCAGAGGCGTAATTGGCCACCGACTTGGCCTTGTTGCTCTGCAATTGCCCAATGAAGTGCCAACGCAACCGGACGCCGTCCGCATTCAATTCGGCGGCTTTGGCCGCAGCCTCCTGGTCCCGGTTCTCGCCGACGTCGGACACGCCCAGGCCGGCCAGCAGCACGACGTCGGCGGCTGGGTGGAACTTGGTGACCACGATCAACTCCGGCTCGACGCTACGGCCAGCCGCAGCGGTTCCGGCCGCTATCCGGGCTTTGACCGCGTCGAGTCGCTGGCGCAGAACGGTCTGCCGCGCCGCATCCGGCGTGCTCATGGCTCCCCGGCACCGGTGCGGTACACCAGTCCGGCGAACCGGCCGATTGGTTCGATCCCGGGTCGCGCGACGGCACGGCGGTGCGAAAAGAGCCGTGGTTCTTCACGCGTGCAGACCTCGATGTGGTTCACCTCGACGCCGAGCGCTGCCAATTGGCTGCCCACACCGGCCCGCAGGTCGATCGAGGGCGTGCCCCAGGACGTTTCCGCATAGCTGGCCGGATTGCCGGCGGCAATTTCGGCACGCATCGCCTCCGGAACTTCATAGCACTTCCCGCAGATCGCAGGGCCGACCCAGGCGGCAATCCGGTTGCCGCCGGGCCGATCCGAATCCGCCTGGCTGCGCAGCTCCGCAACTGCTTCGGCCACGATGTTCGCCGCCAACCCCTTACGGCCCGCATGCACAGCGGCCGCCATTCCGGCACCGTCGTCCGTTTCGGAGAGCAGAAGCACCGGAACGCAATCGGCGACCAACACGGCCAACGGCAGGGTTTCCGACACCAAGGCATCGGCTTCGGGCTGCGCCCCGGCCTTTTCCAGCACGGCGACTGTTGAGCCGTGCACCTGGTTCATGAACTGGAACCCGGAGGCCAATCGGAGGGCACCGCCGACTGCGGCCCGGTGCGCCGCAGCGGTGGAATCTGCCGGCACCGACGTGCTCATCGAACCCGCAGCCACATCGGTGAACGCGACGCTCCAGCCGGGCCGGACTTCACGGCGCCAGAAGAACATCGGGCTTATTTGAGGAAGTCGGGAACGTCCAGGTCGTCCTGCCGGGCACTGCTCAAGTCCGGTTCCACCACGGCTGGCAGGTCCAGGTCGAAGCCGTTGTCGACCGGAATCGAAGCCCCCTGGCCGCCTTGGCTCCAGTTGGACAAATTCGCGGCCGGCGCCGCTTGCCGTGGCGCTTCGTCCTCGGCGCTCTTCGCGGCCGCTTTGGCCACCGGGTCGCCGGCCGGTGCACTGGTCGCGTCCACATTGTCGAAGCCGGCAGCGATGACGGTCACCCGGGCTTCATCGCCGAGTGCGTCGTCGATCACGGCACCGAAGATGATGTTCGCTTCGGGGTGCGCGACCTCTTGGACCAAGCGCGCCGCTTCGTTGATTTCGAACAGACCCAGATCGGAACCGCCTTGGATGGAGAGCAGCACGCCGTGCGCGCCATCGATCGAAGCTTCCAACAGCGGCGAGGCGATCGCGAGTTCCGCGGCTTTGACCGCGCGGTCCTCACCGCGTGCCGAGCCGATGCCCATCAAAGCCGAACCGGCGCCTTGCATCACGGACTTGACGTCCGCGAAGTCGAGGTTGATCAAACCGGGCGTGGTGATCAGGTCGGTGATGCCCTGCACACCGGAGAGCAGCACCTGGTCCGCCGAACGGAAGGCATCGAGCATCGAGACGTTGCGGTCGCTGATCGAGAGCAGCCGATCGTTCGGGATCACGATCAGGGTGTCGACTTCGTCGCGCAGGCCCTCGATTCCAGACTCGGCCTGGTTGGACCGGCGCCGGCCCTCGAAGGTGAACGGCCGGGTGACCACGCCGATGGTGAGCGCACCGAGCGAGCGGGCGATCCGGGCGACCACCGGCGCACCGCCAGTACCGGTACCGCCGCCTTCGCCCGCCGTGACGAACACCATGTCGGCGCCGCGCAGCACTTCTTCGATCTCCTCGGCATGGTCTTCGGCAGCCTTGCGGCCTACCTCGGGATCAGCTCCCGCACCGAGCCCGCGGGTCAGCTCCCGTCCGACGTCGAGCTTCACATCCGCATCGGACATCAGCAGCGCCTGCGCGTCCGTGTTGATCGCAATGAACTCGACGCCGCGCAGACCCACCTCGATCATGCGGTTGACTGCGTTGACGCCGCCGCCGCCGATGCCGACGACTTTGATGACGGCCAAGTAATTCTGCGGTGCTGCCACGGTTGCTGTCCCTTGTTCGATAGTGCCTGAAGTTCAACGGTGCTTGAAGCTTGCAAACCTTAACCCTCTACTTGAGGGTTATAGTTATGTCAAGTAACTCTTGATTGCGACGCTATGGGGCTAAGCCCGCTCATGCAATAACCCTGCCCGCGTGTCGTACGAATACCCATGAAATCGCCTGTTTCCAGCTCGCCCGTCATCGGGTCACCGGGTACTTCGGCGTACTCACGTCGTAGGTGTTGATCGGCGCCGGCGCAGGCTTCCCCGGCTGGGCAACCGGCGGGTTGTTCAGCAGGGTTTGCAGCACTTTGGCTTTGAGCGCCATTTGCGAGGCGTCGCCCCAGACGACCTTTTTGCCGTCCAGCAAGGTCAGTTCCACGGCGTTGGGCGAACTCGCCGCAGCCGATTGCATTTGGGCTCGGACTTCTTCCGGCAACGCGGCGAGGACCGCGGTGATCGAGCTGAACGTCGCTTGGCCGATCGCCGCCGTGCCGCCGTCGATGAGCGGCAGTTTCGCCGCTGCGGGGTCCGCGACGGTACCCAACTGGGTGCCCTGCGGATCCACCAGGATGAACTGTTCGCCGTTCTTGAGCACCGCTACCGGAATCCGCTCCACGACGTGTACCAACAAGGTGCTCGGCGGCCGCGCTTCGACACTCACCGACTGGACTTGGACCAAGCCGGTCAGCAGCTGCTGGACCTGGCCCTGGTCGATTTGGGTCAGCGGCTTGCCCTTCAGCGGCGCCAAGGCCGCTTGGACCTGGTCCGAAGAGGCCAATTTCGTCCCGTCCACGGTGATCGTCTTGAGCGCCAGCAGCGGTGAGAACATCACGGCGAGCATCAGCAGGGCCAGCACTACCGCAAACCCGCCCAGTACTGCCCAGAGCCGCCAGCGGCGGCCTCCCCCGGCGGCCTGCTGCTTGCGTTGGCGCTGCTTCGAATCGGGGAATGCCAAAACCTTGGCCTGCGCCGGCTTGGCTTCGGGCCGCTTCGCTTCGCCGCCCGGAATCGGCGCAACCGAGACTTTGCACGGCGCTTCGGCCCGCTTCGGTTCCGGCGTCCGGTTCGGTTCCGGGAGCGGAGTGGATTGCGCCGCCGGTGGCTCGGTGCGCGGGCTTGCCGGCCCGGCTTCGGCCGGGTTCCCCGGACGCCGGGTCTGCGCCTGGCCGCCGCCGGTTGCGATCACCGGGGGCTTCCGCTTACCCGCCATGGGATCCGCCTCCCGCCGCCGGGGTGCCGGCCGCGCGCAAGGCCAGCAGGAGCGCTTGGCCCGCTTCGGTCACGTCTCCGGCACCGATGGTCAGGACGATGTCTCCTGGCCGGGCCTGCGCCGCCAAGAGGGCGATTGCCGCTTCCCGGTCCGGCTGGAAAACCAAAGCCGGGTCCGTCGCCGTGATCAGGCCGCCGTCGACGCCGGGAATCGGATCCTCCCGGGCCGGGAAGACATCCAGCACCACGGCGGCGTCGGCCAAGCCGAGAGCCTGGCCGAATTCCGTTGCGAACTCCCGGGTGCGGCTGAACAAATGCGGTTGGAACAGCACCAGGACCCGGTGCCCGGAAGCGACGGTCCGGGCCGCGGCCAGTGCCGCCCGGAGTTCCGTGGGATGGTGCGCATAGTCGTCGAACACCCGGACCCCGGAAGCCTCGCCCTTAAGCTGGAAGCGCCGGTCTGCTCCGGTGAAGCCGGCCAGCCCCGCCAAGGCGGTTTCCGGAGCGACGCCTAATTCCGTGGCGACGGCGAAGGCCGCGGCGGCATTGAGCGCATTGTGTTCCCCGGGGACTTGGAGTTCCAGCGGCAGGCTCCGTCGCCCGGTGGGACCGTCGAACTCCAGATCCGTCCCGATCAAGCGGACCCGGGCCGAGGCCGCGCGGCCATAGCCGACCACGCGTTTCCCGGCGGCTTCGGCTTGTTCGGCCAGGGCCAAGGCGCCTTCGTCGTCGGCGCACGCCACCAGCAGCCCTTCGGGAGGCAGCAACCCGATGAACGCGGTGAAGGCAGCCATCACGGCCTCGGCAGTTCCGTAGTGGTCCAAATGATCCGGCTCGGCGTTCGTCAGCACCTCGATCCGGGGCCGGTAGTTCAAGAACGAACCGTCGGACTCATCCGCTTCCGCGACGAAGATCCCGCTGCTTCCGGCCGCAGCGTTGACCCCCAAAGCCGGCACGTTTCCGCCGACCGCGAATGAGGGATCCAGCCCGGCACCGCGCAGCACTACCGCGATCATCGCCGTGGTGGTGGTCTTGCCATGGGTTCCAGCGACCGCCACCACGGTGTCCTGGGCCATCGCCGAGGCCAGCGCTTCGGACCGGTGCAGCACCCGGAGGCCGCGTTCCCGGGCGCATTGCAGCTCGGGATTGTTCGGCCGGATCGCACTGGAGACCACCACGGTGTCCACATCGTCGACGTTTTCGGCGTGATGCCCGATCCACACCTGGGCACCGGCCTCGCGCAGCTGCGCCACGCTTGCCGAATCCTTGGCATCGCTGCCGGAGACCGCCGCCCCCCTGGCCAGGAGGATCCGGGCGATTCCGGACATCCCGGCTCCGCCGATCCCGATGAAATGCACCCGGCCCAGATCAGCTGTTCGAGTCACCGTGCTCAATTCTCCGTTCATCGGGCGGCTCCGACCACGAGTTCGGCCATTTTCAGCGCGGCATCGCGAATGCCGTGCCGGCCCGCGGCATCCCCCATCGCGATCAGCCGGGGCTCGTCGCGCAGCAACGGCAACAGGTTCGCTGCGATCCAGTCTGCCGAGAAGTCTTTGTCCGCTACCGCCAACGCGGCACCGTGGCGCACCAGGGTCCCGGCGTTCAACGCCTGTTCGCCGTTGCCGACCGGCAGCGGCACGAAAACGGCCGGGGTGCCGGTGGCTGCCACCTCGCTCACAGTTCCGGCACCGGCCCGGCAGACCATCAGATCAGCCGCGGCGTAGGCCAGTTCCATTCCGTCCACGTATTCGACCTGGTGGTATCCCGGGGCGCGGAGCAGGTTGCCCGCCTGGTCCTTGAGCGACTTCCCCGCGCCGGTGATGTGCAGCACCTGGATCCCGGACTCGGCCAGCGCCGGCAGCGAACGGCTCAACGCCTCGTTGATCCGGACCGCGCCGAGTGAACCGCCGGTGACCACGAGGGTGGTCTTCCCCGGGTCGAGGCCGAGTGCCTGCCGTGCCGCCGGACGGGCGGCCGCCCGGTCCAAATCGGCGACCTCCGCGCGCATCGGCATGCCCACCCAGACCGAGCCGCGCAGCGCGGTCTGCTCGAAGGCGGTGCCGATGGTGCCGGTGTACCTGGCGCCGAGCCGGTTGGCCAAACCCGGCCGGAGGTTGGCTTCATGGATCACGATCGGGATTCCGGCCCGATGCGCGGCCAAATACATCGGAGTGCAAATGAAGCCGCCGACGCCGAACACCACATCGGCCCGGGCCTCCCGGAGGATCCGCCGTGAATCGGCAATCGCCCGACGCATCCGCATCGGGAATTTCAACGCATCGGCATTGGGCCGGCGCGGCATCGGGACCCGGTCGATCAAGGCCAGTTCCAGCCCGGCCGCAGGCACCAATCGGGTTTCCAGGCCGGACGCGCTGCCCACCGCGAGCAGCTTGGCGTCCGGCACGAGGGCCCGGAGCTTGGCCGCGACGGCGAGCAGCGGGGAAACGTGTCCGGCAGAACCACCGCCCGCCAGGACGACTGACAGCGGGCGGTTCGGCGAAGGGTTGGTCATGAAACCTTGGTTTTTCTCTTCAGGGTTCGGCTGCGGCCGCCGGCAGCGTCGGCTTCGGGCTGGTTCCGGGCGAAAGAAAGCACGACGCCCATCGCGGCGAGCCCCACGGTCAACGCCGTTCCGCCGTAGGAGACCAAGGGCAGTGGCACTCCGATCACCGGGAGGATCCCGGTGACCATCGCGATGTTCACGAAGGCCTGTCCGATCACCCAGGTCATGATGCAGCCGCAAACCACTCGGACGAACATGTCGTTGAACCGGACGATCACCCGGAACATCGCAATCGCGATCACGGCGTACAGCGCGATGATCACCAGCGTGCCCAACAGCCCGAACTCCTCGCCGATGATCGCGAAAATGAAGTCGTTGTGCGCCTCCGGGATCCAATTCCATTTCTGCCGGCTCTGGCCCAGGCCCACGCCCCACCAACCGCCGGAGGCCAAGGCGTACATGCCACTGCGCGCCTGGTCGCAGAGGCCCTGCGGATCCTGTCCTGGATCGCAGCGCCCCAACCAGGCGCCGAGCCGGTCCTGCCGGTTGCTGTTGGTCAACGCCAAAGCCACCGCGGCGAGGAAACCGATCAGCGCCGCCCCGATGAAGATCTTCCGGGACACCCCGGCGAAGAACAATCCGGAAGCCGCAATCGCCATCACGATCATCGCGGTGCCGAGGTCGCGTCCGAGCAGGATGAAGCCCACGACCAGGGCCGCCACCGGGACCACGGGCAGGAACATGTGCTGCCATTGGTCGAGCAGTTTCTCTTTCGCCGCGAGCACCGTGGCCATCCACAGGGCCAAGGAGAACTTGGCCAGTTCCGAAGGTTGGAAACTGAAGTCGCCGATGCCGATCCAGTTCTGGTTTCCGCCCCGGTTCGAGCCGACGAAGACCACCAGGAGCAGCGTGACCAAGGAAAGCGCCATGAGCGGCCAGGCAGCGCCTTTGAGCAGTCTCGGGCTCATCCGGGACAGCACCAGCATCGCAATGATGCCGAGTACCGCGAAAACCGACTGCTTGGTGCCCAGCACCAACGGATTGCTGTTGCTCGAGGTCTGTTCCACCGCAGAGGCGGAGAAGACCATCATCAAGCCGATCACCACCAGGGCCAAGGTCGCGCCCAGGATCAGGTAATAGCTGGAGCCCGCGGAGCTGCTGCGGCCCTCCAACTTGGACCAGAAGTTTTTGCCGAGGCTGCGGACCGTGCGCTTTTGCGCGCCGCTGCTCGGTTGGCGGACGGACGGCTTGCTGCGAACGGGCGAGTTGACCACGACTACCTGCCCTTCGCTACTTGTTGCCTGCGCCTTCCAGGAGCCCACGGACGGCGTCGATGAACGCATCGCCCCGATGGGCGTAGGAAGAAAACTGATCGATGGAGGCAGCAGCCGGAGCCAGAAGCACCGTATCGCCTTCGGTGGCGACGCCGGCGGCCGACTTCACGGCCCATGCCATTACCGCGTCCCCTGGCAGGGATCGCGGTTCAGCCTGGGTCCCGTTCGGGACGGCCTCGGTCTGCTGCACCCCTCCAGTCTCGCCCGGATCCGGGGCGATCACCGGGACATTCGGCGCGTGTCGTTGCAACGCCGCACGCAGCGCGGAGCTGTCGGCACCGATCAGCACCACGGTTTTCAACCGGCCGGCATGGGCTTGGACCAACTCGTCGTAACCCACGCCTTTGGCATCTCCGCCGGCGATCCAGACCACTGGTTTGAAGGCCGCGAGCGAGGCCGAGGCCGCGTGCGGGTTGGTGGCTTTGGAATCGTTGACCCAGAGCACCCCGTCCTGCTGCGCCACGGCTTGGATCCGGTGCGCGCCGTTGTCGTAAGCCAGCAGGCCCGCTTTGACCGCCGGGACGGCAACCCCGTAGGCCCGGGTCAATGCCGCTGCGGCGGCCGCATTGGCCACCAAGTGCCGCGGCACCAGATCGCCGATGTCCGAAATCTTCGCCAGTTCCACCGCGGAGTCTCTGCGTTCCGCGATGAATGCCCGGTCCACGAGCAATCCCTCGACTACTCCGACCATGCTGACCGCGGGCGTTCCGGTGCTGAAACCCACGGCCCGGCAGCCTTCGACGACGTCCGCCGCCTCGACCATCCGCTCGGTTTCGATCTGTTCCGCGTTGTAGACGCAGGCTTTCTGGGTGTGCTGGTAAATCTTGGCCTTGTCTGCCGCATAAGCCTCGAAAGAGCCGTGCCAATCCACGTGGTCCTCGGCGAGGTTCAAGCAGACACTCGCCACCGGGGACACCGACTCGGTCCAGTGCAATTGGAAACTGGACAGTTCCACAGCCAGTGCGTCATAGCCGTTCGGATCCCGGATCGCGTCCAGGATCGGCGTACCGATATTGCCGGCGGCAATGGCCTGCAGTCCCGACTGCTGCAGGATCGCGGCAACCATCGTGGTGGTCGTCGTTTTCCCATTGGTCCCGGTGATCGTGATCCAGTCGGCGGTTTTGCGCCCGGCACGCTGGCGTACCCGCCAGGCCAGCTCGACGTCGCCCCAAATCGGGATCCCGGACTGCTGCGCGGCCACAAGCAGCGGGTGCGCGGGCGGCAGGCCGGGCGAGGTCACCACCAGTTCGGCCGGTTCGCCGCCGACCAGCGGCAAATCCAGGGAACTTTCGGCACCCAGAAGCACCTCGTCCACGCCCACGATCTTCAGCGTTTCCGCAGCCTGCTCGGCGGCGGCATCGTCGGAAGCGGCGACCACCACCACCCGGGCCCCGAGTTCCGCCAAGGTATCCGCGATCGAAAAACCGGTTTTGCCGATTCCGGTCACCACGACCCGCAATCCGGACCAATCAGAATCCCAGCTGGTCAGTCCGGCCAGCCGGGAATCATCTGTAGGACTCACAGCTGGAAGACCACCCATTCGGCGTAGAAAGCACCCAGCCCGACGGCCACGAACAAGCCGCAGAGGATCCAGAACCGGACCACCACGGTCACCTCGGCCCAGCCCTTGAGTTCGAAATGGTGCTGCAACGGAGCCATCTTGAAGATCCGCTTGCCCCCGGAGAGTTTGAAGAAGCCCACCTGCAAAATCACCGAAAGCGTGATCAGCACGAACAGGCCGCCGATGATGGCGAGCAGCAGCTCGGTCCGGGACAGGATCGCGAAGCCGGCAATCGCGCCGCCGATCGCGAGCGAACCGGTGTCGCCCATGAAAATCTTCGCCGGCGAAGTGTTCCACCACAGGAAGCCGATCAATGCGCCGAACAGGATCGCGGCCAGCAAGGCCAGATCCAGCGGATCGCGCACCTCGTAGCAGACCGTCGAGGAGACCGCCCGGGCAGATCCGCAGCTCTGGTTGGATTGCCAGATCCCCATTAGCGTATAAGCGCCGAAGAGCATCACCGATGCTCCCGCAGCAAGCCCGTCCAGACCATCGGTGAGATTGACTCCATTGGTTGCCGCCGTGATGATCAGGTTCGACCAGATCACGAACAGCACGACACCCAGCCCGGCTCCGGCGAAAGCGAGGTCCAGCCCGGAGATATCCCGGGTGAACGAAATCTTCGTGGACGCCGGCGTCCGGCCGCCGTGATCGGGGAAATTCAGCGCCAAAACCGCGAAGATGATTCCGATCGCGGCCTGCAGGATGAGTTTCGCCCGGGCGTTCAGGCCCAGGGAACGCTGCTTGGAGATCTTGATGAAATCGTCCAGGAACCCGACCAGGCCCATGCCTGCCATCAGGAAGATCAGCAGCCAGCCGGACGCCGTCGGGCCCTGCGATCTGGGGTTGATCATCCAGATGATCAAGTGGGTCAGCAGATAGGCCAGGATCACCGAGCCGACCACCACGGCACCGCCCATGGTCGGGGTGCCGCGCTTGGTGTGGTGCGAGGTCGGCCCGTCGTCGCGGATGAACTGGCCGTAGCCCTTCTTGACCAGGAGCCGGATGAACAGCGGCGTCCCGATCATGGCCAGGGCAAGGCTGATTCCGGCGCCCAACAATATTGCAATCATCGTCGGCTCAGTCCTCTCCGCTGGTCTCGTCTGAGACAGTCGAAATGCTGTCTTCCGGGGAAGTCACCGGATGCTGCTCGGCGTCTTGTGCTTGGGCCAATGCTATCCGATCGCCTAGGTAACGCAGCCCCGAGTCGCGTGACGATTTGAACAGCACGATGTCTCCGGGGCGGAGTTCCTCCTGCAAAAAGTCGAAAGCCGAGTCGAGATCCGGCACGTGCACGGACTCCTCCCCCCAGGACCCTTCATTGATCGCGCCGATGTGCAACGGCCGGGCTTGCGCGCCGATCACCAGGAGCCGCGAAATGTTCAAGCGGACCACGGTCTGGCCCAGCGAGCTGTGCGCCTGGATCGATTCCTCGCCCAGGTTCAGCATGGCGCCCAGAACCGCCCAGGTGCGACGCCGGTTGGCCGGGTCGCCGTCGCCGCGGCCCAATTCGGCCAAGGCCCGCAAAGCGGCCCGCATGGATTCCGGATTCGCGTTGTACGCGTCATTGATCACGGTGACGCCGTCGGCCCGTTCGGTGCGCTCCATCCGCCAACGGCTCTTCGCGCCCTGCCCGCTCAGTCCGGCCGCGATCTGTTCGGCCGGCAGACCGGCTGCCCAGGCCGCTGCGCCGGCGGCCAGCAGATTGTTCAGATGATGGCCGCCGATCAGCTCGGACCGAATCGGCCACGCCGAACCGTCCGGGAAACGCAGGTCGAATTCCGGGGTGGCCCGGGCGCTGCTCCGGACGTTTTCGGCGAGCAGCGCAGGCTGGCCGTCCGGCACCGGCAATCCGGCCTCGCCGAACCAGAGCACCGGGGCCACGGTCCGGGCGGCCATCGCCGAAACCCGGCTGTCCCCCAGGTTGAGCACCGCGGTGCCACTACGCCCCAAGGCTTCGACCATCTCGCCCTTGGCTTGCGCGATGTTGGCAACTCCGCCGAATTCGCCGGAGTGCGCGCTGCCCACGCCGAGCACCACCCCGATGTCCGGTTTGACCATCTGGGCCAAATACTGGATGTGCCCGATTTTGGTCGCGCCCATCTCGACCACCAGGAAACGGGTGCTCAGATCCGCCCGGAAGACCGTGAGCGGAACCCCGATCTCGCCGTTGAAGGACTCTTGCGGTGCCACGGTTTCCGCCACCCGGGCGAAAACCCCGGCCAGCAGATCCTTCGTGGTGGTCTTCCCGGCCGAACCGGTGATGCCCACGACGGTCAGCTCGCCTGCGGCCCGGATGACCCGGACGACTTCGGCGGCGAGCAAGCCCATCGCGGCCACCGCATCAGGCACGATCACGGCCGGGTAAGGCGCGCCGTCCGCCGCGTTCAGTTCGCGTTCGGCCAACACCAGAACCGCACCGGAAGCGATCGCCGCAGGGATGTAATCGTGCCCGTCGGCATGCTCGCCGACCTTTGCGACATACACCGATCCGGCACCGGTTTCGCGTGAATCGGTGCCGATCTTCGCGACGTCGATGGTCAGGTCGCCGGCCACCGTGCGGGTGAGCCGGCCTTCAGTCAAAGCGGCGATTCGAGCCGCGGAAAGTTCAATCATCTCGATTCAGGACTCTATCCCGGGAACCGGTTCGGGGGTGAATCCGTGCCGCAGCAAAGCCTCTCTGAGCTCCTGGCGGTCGTCCAGGGCCAGGTTCACCCCGCGCACCTCTTGCCAGTGCTCGTGCCCCCGCCCGGCGATCAGAATCGTGTCTGCCCGGCCGGCCATGGCCACGGCGCGCTCGATCGCGGCCGCCCGCGGCGCGACCGTTTCCAGAAGTGTGTCGGGGGCATCGGTCGCGACAGCCTCCAGAGCACCGGCCAGCACTTGCTCCCGGATCTGCGAAGCGTCCTCATCGTGCGGATCGTCGTCGGTGACGATCACCACATCCGAGCCGCGCGCCGCGAGGGCGCCCATGATCGGACGTTTGCCCTGGTCCCGTTGGCCGGTGGCCCCGAAGACCGTGATCAGCCGGCCCGGACGGTTGGGCCGTACCGCGTCCATGGCCCGTTGCAGCGCATCCGGGTTGTGCGCGAAGTCCACTACCGCCACCGGCTCGCGGCCGATCAATTGCATCCGACCGGGCACGTCGATGCTCAGCGGATCCTGCTCGTCGAGGGCCCGTTGCAACTGCTCGGCGGGAACCCCGGAGGCGAAGACCATCAACACGGCAAGAGCCGCGTTCGCGATGTTGAACCGGCCCGGCAACGACGTCCGGAAACGGAAGCTCCGGTCCTCACCCTGCGCGGCGTCGGCGCGCAGTTCGATCTGCCAACCCAGCCCTTGTGGCACCGCGCTTTCCACCCGCCAGTCGGCCGGGCCCGCTTCCGCGGGTTCGGTCTGCAGGGTCAGCACCGGGACCTCGGCCGCATCGGCGATCCACCGGCCCCACGCGTCGTCGACGGTGACGACCGCCGTCCTGCTGTGCGCCTTGCTGAACAAACGGCTTTTGGTCGCGGCATACGCTTCCATCGTGCCGTGCAGGTCCAGATGGTCCTGGGTGAGGTTGGTGAATCCGGCGACGTCGAACACCAGCCCATCGACCCGGCCGAACGCCAAGGCGTGCGAGGACACTTCCATGACCACCGCATCGAGCGATTTTTCGGCCATCAGGGCAATCAAGGCATGCACATCGGTGGCTTCCGGGGTGGTCAGGGTCGCGGGCACCGCGGTATCCCCGGCCAGGGTCTCGATCGTGCCGATCAGCCCGCTGCCCCGGCCCAGGGCAGCCAGCAGAGACCGGATCAGATAGCTGGTGGTGGTCTTGCCGTTGGTCCCGGTCAGCCCGAACAGCTCCACCGGGGAATGCCGGTAGATCCGTTGCGCCAAACCGCCGGCGACCGAACGCGGGTTCTCGACCACGAGTACCGGAACCGGCGGCACTGCGGCCAGCAGCTGCGCACCCTCCTCGTCCGTGACCACAGCCGCTGCTCCTGCCGCAATGGCAGCGGCGGCGAAACTGGCGCCATGCACCCGTTCCCCGGGCAGGGCCAGGTAAAGATCGCCCGGCTGCACGGTGCGCGAATCCAAGCTGATGCCGGTGACTTCGACCCGGCCGGCTCCGGCATCCGGAACCAGGCCGATGGACACCGCCAGTTCGGCCACCTCGACCGGTAGCACGGCGCTCGGCCGCTGGGCACTGCGCTGCGGGGATGACGGAGTGCCGCCGGAGGGCGGCTGGCTTTCGGTCACTGCGGTTACTTTCTTTGGAATTCGTTCTGGTGGCCCGTTGCCCGGAATCCTTGGATCCCGGGCATGCAGATCACCATGTCTGCGGCAATTTCACCGGCGGCGTGGTCGAGGGCGGCACCGAATAGTCCTGCAACACCTGTCCCATCACTTGGTCGAACACCGGCCCCTGGGTGATCCCGAAAATGTTCCCCTGCGGCCGCTGCACGGTCACCAGGACCACGTATTCCGGATCTTCCATCGGAGCCATACCGACAAAAGAAGCAGTATAGCCGTCGAAGGCGCCATTCGCCCCTGGAGACTCCGCCGTGCCGGTCTTGCCGCCGACCCGGTAACCCGGGATCCCGAGCTTGTTGTAGGAATACTGCGTCGCAACGCCTTCCAAGATGTCCCGCATCTGCTGGGCGGTGCTCGGTGAAATCACGTCGGTGGCCGCGGCCCCCGGCATTTTGGTCTCCTTGCCGTTGGCATCGGTCACCGAATCGACCAGCCTCGGCTGCAAGCGCACGCCATTGTTGGCGATGGTTTGGTAGATCATCGCGGTCTGCAGCGGAGTCTGCGCCACACCCTGGCCGAAGAGCACCGTGTACTGCTGACGCCCGTCCCATTTGTCCGGAGTGGCCAAAATGCCTTGGGCTTCACCGGGCAGCGGGATTCCGGTCGTTTGGCCCACGCCGAACTTGTTCAGATAGTCGTAGCGCTGCTGCGGGGTCAATTGCGATCCCACCATCACGGTTCCGGTATTCAGGGATTCCCCGATCACCCCGGCGAAAGTCCGGTTGATCGTGCCATGCGGCTCCGCATCGGTGAAGGTCTGCCCGTCGATCGTGAACGTCGGCGGAATCGTCAACTGCGTTCCCGGGGTGACCTTGCCTTCCTCGATCGCTGCCGATGCGGTGACCGACTTTTCAGTCGATCCAGGCTCGATCGCGTTGGTGACTGCTCGGGAGGCCCTGGACTCCGGAGCCGTGGCTCCGGGGTTGTTGGGGTCGACCGTGGTGTCCTCGGCGATCGCGATGATGTTGCCGGTCTTCACTTGGACCACCACGATATTGCCCCATTGCGCATTCAGGGTCTGCACCTGGTTGCGGATCGCCTGTTGGGCCAGATACTGAATGTCGCTGTTGATCGTCAGCTTGACGGTCTGGCCGTCGACCGCCGGCTTGACCTGGGCCGGGGCGCTCGGAATGATGATGCCGTCCCGGCCTCGCTGATAGGTCCGGGAGCCGTCTTGGCCGGTCAGTTGCTCGTTGAAGGTCTGTTCGATTCCGGCGTTGCCGGCCACGACACCCGGTTTGTCGCTGTTTTCCCCGGTGTAACCCACGATGTTCCCGGCCACTTGGCCCAAGGGGTAGACCCGTTGCTCGATCGGCACCGAGGCGACGCCGGGCACCCGCAGCGCGGCGACCTTGGCTTCCACCTCCGGGGTGACGGCTTTGGCCAACACTTGGTATTTCGCGGTACCGGTCGCCAGGGTCCGGACGTCTTCGGGCTTCATGCCGAGCGCATCGGCGAGTTCGCTCAACCCCTGGTCCCGGCTGATCTCTTCGGTGACCTGTTTGCTCTGGTTGACCCGCTTGAACGGATCGCCGGCCACGTTGTTGACCTGATCGATCACGATGTCGTAACGCACCACGGATTGCGCAAGCACCTTGCCGTTGGCATCGACGATTTGGCCGCGGTTCGCGGCAAGCGTCTGCGTCTCGGTGAGTTGATTGGTCGCGGCCTGGGCATAGCCGCCCAGGTCCAGGCCCTGCACCAACACCAGCTTGCCGGAGATCAGCAGCAGCAGGGCGAGCATGAAGCCCAAGCCGAAGCGGAGCCTCCGTCTCGCCTTGGCGGAGAGCTTCGCCGGCGGGATTTTCTTCGGCTTACTCGCTTGCGGGGCGCCGTTCAGCTGTCCTGGCACGGAAAGTCCTCATTACATTTCACATCGGGTTCATGGCTTGGGTTGGTCTCGGAATCAAGGAGCCTTCTGCAGCGGCGACGGAATGCTTCCGCCGTACAGTTCCACCGGCGGTGCTGCTGCAGCGGCCGGCGGTGTCGTGCCGGCCGGTTGGCCGCTGGGAGTTCCGGCCGGTTGGCCCGCGGGAGCGCCCGAGTTGGCAGCAGCTCCCGGATTCCCGGCACTGCCCGGATTTGCGGGGTTGCCCGCGGTTCCGGGAAGCGCCGGCGCGGCAATGATCGGCAGCGGCTTGTCCGCCGCTGCTGCCGGGCTGGGATTCCCGGCAACTGTTCCCGTGTCCACATTGATCTGTCCCGTCGACGCCGCGCTGACCATTCCCAATTCTCGCGCCTTGTTGGTCAGATTCTGCGGAGCCTGGGCATTTTGCAGCTGCTGTGTCAGATCCTGGTTGGTCTTGTTCAAGCTGCTTTGGTCATTTTTCAGCTTCACCAGTTCGTACTGGCTGGAAGAAACCGAGATGTTCAGCACCAGTACCGTGGCCAAGGCGGCAACCAGGGCCAAAAGGCAGAAAACCGCGAACGGCACGGTCCGCCGGGCCGGAGCCCCGGCCACGACCGACAACGGAGTGCGTTCCCGTTTGGCGCCCGCACCCGGGCGGCCGGGCAGATTGTCCCCGGACAATTTGCGCGCGGTGTTGCCCACGACAGCGCTCAATGACGCCTTCCGGGCATTGCCTGCGTTCTGTGCGGCGGCGCTCATGGGGTTCTCCTCTGCCGGATTCGTTCGACTGCCCGCAGCCGCGCCGACGCGGCTCTGGGGTTTTCTGCTATTTCGGCCTCAGTGGGCACTTCGGTGCCCTTGGTCAGGATCTTCAGGTCCGGCTTCTGCGAATCCAGCTCCACCGGAAACCCCGGAGGCGCCGCCGAAGTCGCTCCGGCACTGAAGACCTTCTTCACGATCTTGTCTTCCAAAGAGTGGTAGGACATCACCACCGCCCGGCCACCGATGCCGAGGGCGTCGACGGCGGCGGGAACTGCCCGCTCCAACACCACGAGTTCTTCGTTGACTTCGATGCGGAGCGCCTGGAAGGTGCGTTTCGCGGGGTGCCCGCCGGTGCGTGCGGCCGCAGCCGGCACCGCCTGCCGGATGACTTCGACCAATTCCGCGGTCGTGCGGAACGGACGATCCGCCCGGGCCGCAACAATCCGGTTGGCGATCCGGCCGGAGAATTTTTCTTCGCCCCAGCGGCGGATCAAAGCGGCCAGCTCCGCTTCCGAATAGTTGTTCACCACCTCGGCAGCGCTCTGGCCCCGGCTGGTGTCCATCCGCATGTCCAGCGGAGCGTCATAGGAGTAGGCGAAACCCCGGTCCACTTCGTCGAGCTGCAACGAGGACACGCCCAAATCCATCAGGACCCCGTCCACGCCGCCGATCGGATCGATGCCGAGATCCTCGAGCACTTCGGCAATCTCGTCGTAGACCGCGTGCACCAAATCGGTCCGGTCCTCGAATTCCTGCAATCGGCTACCGGCGAGATCCAAGGCTTGGAGGTCCCGGTCGATGCCGATCAGGTGGAGTTCTTCGAAGCGCTGCAGCAGGGCCTCGCTGTGCCCGCCCATGCCCAGCGTGGCATCGATGACCACTGCGCGGCGGCCCTGCGCATTCGCGGATTCAATGCCCGGCGCGAGCAAGTTGACGCAACGGTCCCGCAGCACCGGTACATGCCGGGAAGACGCCTCGGGCGGTGGTGTGTTTGCCACTGCTGCTCTCCCCTGCCTGGTTCCCTGCGGTCTGATGCGAAGCTCTCCGGCCCGTCTGTGGTTCTTGGACCAGATCCCCCTCCGCACCATGCGCTCCGCCTGACACCGGGGAAGGTGCGTCAGGAGGGGCCGGGCGGCTGGAGATCTCATCCAAGATCCGTCAGAAGATTCCGGGTATGTCGTTGTCGTCGGTGTCGGAGAAGGCGGTTTCCTTCTCCAGGAGGTAGTCGTTCCAGGCTGCCGCATCCCAGATTTCAGCCCGGGTGCCGGCGCCGATCACGGCCAACTCCCGGTCCAAGCCGGCATACGCCCGAAGCGCCGGCGGAATCGTGACCCGCCCTTGCTTGTCCGGCATTTCGTCCGACGCTCCAGAAAGGAAAACCCGAATGTAATCGCGTGCCTGCCGGGAGGAAATCGGGGCCTCCCGCATCTGCTCGTGCACTCGTTCGAATTCCCGCTGGCTGAAGACGTAGATGCAACGTTCCTGCCCTCGGGTGAGGACCAAACCGTTGCCGAGCTCATCCCGGAATTTGGCGGGGAGGATCAACCTCCCTTTTTCATCGAGGCGCGGTGAGTGAGTCCCAAGGAACACCTCGCCACCTCCCGATTCACCACCGCCCTCTTACACGCTCCACTTTACTCCACAATCCACCACCGTCAACGCGCGTCTGGCTTTCATTCCTGTGTGTCGCCGAAATTTTCACTTCTTTTCCCTTTATTTCTAGGGACTTTTTGCACAGGGAGGAAAGTGGAGGGAAATTTGACCAACACCCGCTGTAACGCATCGCCACGGAGCTCGGATCCCGCGCGTTCCGCCATGCGCTTAGTTTTTGGCGGCACAGTCCAGTTGTTTTGCGGCACAGTCCAGCCAGCGTGGAGGAAAGTGGAGGCAATACTGCGGCTCAAGTCCGGAAGCCGTCGCCCGGGTCGATGCCGATTCCGGCTGGCTAGCTCAGGCATTCACCCGGGAGTTGCCACGCGCAACGCGGGGCGCTCCGGTTCGCCCCGGTTTCCGGGCACAAAAAAGCCCCGGCAGCTACCGGGGCCTATCCTGCGGACCGAATCTCTCCTACCGAGCCGGTCCGCCCGCCCCGCAGACTACTGCAGGGCTTCGATCGTCAATCAGCACAATCGCGGCTACTCGCCACGACGCCGTTCGTCCCAACGCTCTTCGAGGTTGCTCATGAACCCGCTCTTCGCCTTGCCGACTTTCGCGCCGTCGTCAGAAGCCGGGGTTTTGACCGTTCCCTTGCGGACGGTCGCCACATAAACGCCGACGCCCATCACCAGGAATCCGAGCACGCCGACCACGATCTGCTGGATGCCGACGCCCAGGAGCAACACCAGGATGCCGACGATGCTGATCAGGACGCCGAAGACGATATGCCTGGTGGACAGCGTCCGGGCGCGATCGTTTCCGAGCGCGCTGGCAAACTTCGGATCGGTCTCATGCAACTGCTGCTCCAACTGATCGAGCAGCCTCTGTTCGTGCTCCGACAGGGGCATCACGACCTCCTTCAGGTCAATGCCGTCATCACGCCTTGCCATTGGCTCGGCCTCAACCAACCCAACGAACCGCGGCATGCTTCTGGTTCCCAGTGTTGACTCGGACTTCACACTCGCACTGCCGGCGGAAGCGATTCATCGTCGTCGTACCTTTAAGAATAGGCTTCTTGGCTGAGAACCGAAAGCCGGGAAGCCTTCCTACCCGCAGTCGTTACCCATCGGTAAGCTTTGGCGGGGCCTTGCGCAGCAGCCGGGCCGGAACCACCTGCTCGGCGCCGAAGCGGTGGCCGACGGCGTCCATCACCGCTTCGGCGCTGCGCCAATTGTCTTCACTGCGCTCGAAGCTCAGCTGCACTGCGGCCTGCGCGCTGGATTCCAAATTTTCCGCACGCAAGCCGATCAGCCGCACCGCCATCGGACGATCACCCAGATTTCGCAACAGCTTCACCGCTTCCTGGTACATCAATTGCGCGCTGTCCACCGGAACCGGAACCGTGCGCGAGCGGGTGATCGTGGAAAAGTCCTCATAGCGGAGTTTGATCGCAACCGTTCGGGCGGAATAGCCGGCAGCCCGCAACCGGCTCCCGGTCCGGTGCGCGAGCCGGAGCAATTCCCGGTGCAGCAGCACATCGTCGGTGGTGTCTTCGCCGAAGGTCTCCTCCGCCCCGATGCTTTTGTCCACCCGCAGCGCAGTCACCGGACGCGGATCGATCCCCCAGGAGAGCCGGTGCACGTGCTCGCCCGTGGCGCCGAGCATCCGGCGCAGCAGCGCTACTGGGGTTTTGGCGATCTGCTCCACAGTGTGGATGCCCCGGCTTTCCAGCACTTTCGTGGTCTTGGCGCCGACGCCCCACAGCGCCTGGGCCGGCAAGGTGTGCAAATAGGCCACGGTCTCCTCGGCCGGGATCAGCAGCAGCCCGTCCGGTTTGCAACGGGTCGACGCGATTTTCGCAACGAATTTGCTCGCGGCCACGCCGACCGACGCCGTGATCCCGAGTTCGGCCCGGACCCGGCGCCGGATCAACCGCGCAATCTCAAGCGGGGAACCGAGCCGCAACCGGGCTCCGGAAACGTCCAAAAAAGCCTCGTCCACGCTGAGCGGCTCCACTTTGTCGGTCATCGATTCGAAGATCGCCATCAGCTGCTTGGACACTTCGTAGTACCGCTGGTGCCGAGGCTCGCAAATCACCGCCTGCGGGCACAATCTGATCGCCGCGGCCATCGGCATCGCCGAACGGACACCGAAAGCCCGCGCCTCGTAGGAGGCCGAAAGCACCACCGAGCGCCCGTGCGGGAATCCGACGATCATCGGTTTGCCGACCAGATCCGGCCGTTCCAGCTGTTCGACCGCCACGAAAAAGGCATCCATGTCAACGTGCAGGATGCCGCAATCGGCATGCTGCTGAGGAGTTTCCCCCCGGCCCGGAGCAGCCTGGAAATCGCGCCCGGCCGGTAGTCCGCCACCGGGCTCCTGGGGGTCAATTGCACCGGGGGCCATAGCAACTCCATGATAGTTCCAGGCACCGACAGTTAGACTGGAAACCATGACTGAACGCCCAGCGGCTTCGCCGGCAGCGCCCGCGAAGACCAGGACCCCGCAGACATCGACCACGAAGACCCTTTCGATTGCGGCCGGGGCTTTGCTCTGCATCGCGGCGTTGGGCGCTTGCAGCACCGCGGAACCGCAGCCGCAGCCCAGCACCAGCACGACGTCTGCCGATTCGCCGAGCAGCCCGGCGACGCCGTCGGAGTCCACCCCGGGCACCGCCTCCGCCCAAGCCACCTCGACCGTCGGCAATCTGGTCGGCGGGTTCCCCAGCACGCTCTTGCCTTTGTTCACCGGAGCCCAAGTCAAGCAGAGCGCCTTCGACAAGAGCAAAGACCCTGCCGCGGCATCGCTCGTCGCCACCACCACCGCCAGCAACGACGACATCGTGGCCTTCTACACCAAGGCTTTCACGGATCAGGGCTTCAGCTTGCTGGCCGGCGACGCCTCGGGCGGTCTGCTCAGCAAGGATTTCGTCCGCAGTGACGGAAAAGAGACGATCAGCCTGTCGATCACCTCGGAAAACGGTCTGAACACCTTCACCTTGGGCGCCAACGTCGCCCAAGCCGCCCTCAAGTGAGCATTCAACAGGACCAGGCCGACTACACCGGCGCACTGGATCAGGAGCTGCAGGACTTCCTGGCGGTCAAGAGCTCCGAGCTGGCGGTGATCTCCAGCGACGCCCAAGCCTTGATCGAGACGATTTCGGGCCTGGTCACCGGCGGCAAGCGGATGCGCGCACTGTTGTGCTACTGGGGCTGGCGCGGAGCCGGCGGCGACCCGGCACCGACCACCCCGATCACCACCGCAGGCGCCGCCCTCGAATTGTTCCAGGCCGCGGCCTTGATCCACGACGACATCATCGACCGCTCGGACATCCGGCGCGGCGCACCCAGCGTGCACCGGCAATTCAGCCAGCTGCACCAGCGGCAACGCTGGGCCTTGGACCCGGAGCGGTTCGGCCATGCGGCGGCAATCCTGGCCGGCGATCTCTGCCTCTCCTTCAGCGAAGAAGTGTTCGCCAGTTTCCAGGTGCCCGAGCCGAAGCGCGCCAGGTCGGTGTTCAACACGATGCGGGCCGAAGTGATGGCCGGCCAATACCTGGACATCCTGGAAGAAGTAGCCGGCCCCTCGCGCGGACCCGAAAACGCGGTGGAGCGGGCGCAATCGATCATCCGGTACAAATCGGCCAAATACTCTACCGAGCACCCCCTGGTTCTCGGCGGGGCCTTGGCCGGGGCGCCGGAAAGCCTGTTGCGTGGCTATTCCGATTTCGCGTTGCCGCTGGGCGAAGCGTTCCAACTGCGGGACGACATGCTGGGGGTCTTCGGCGATCCGGCGACCACTGGCAAACCGGCCGGCGACGACCTCCGGGAAGGCAAACGCACGGTTTTGATCGGTTACACGCTGCGGCTGGCCGGGCCGGACGACGCCCAATTCGTCGACCAGCGTCTGGGCATTCCGGATTTGGGCGAAGCCGATATCGCGCGCGTCCGGCAGATCATGCAAAGCTGCGGCGCGGTGGATGCCACCGAATCGCTCATCGACGATTACAGCAATGCGGCGTTCTCAGCCTTGTCTGCCCTGCCTTTGGATCCGCTCAGCGGCCAAGCGCTGCAATCCATGGCTCAGGCCGCGGTCCAGCGCAGCGCCTGAGCTGCCCCGTGGGGCAGCTCAGGCCGGGTCACCAGGCCAGTGCTTGGGCCCGACGTCGGATCTCGGTCTTCCGTCCGGCATGCAGCGCATCGACCGGACGCCCGGGCAGCGAATCGTCCGGGGTGAACAACCAGGCGATCGCCTCGTCATCGGAATAACCGGCGTCCAAAAGAACCGCGAAAGTTCCTTTCAAACTGTCCAGCGGCCGGTTCTCGGCGAAGAACTCCGCCGGTATCGATCGGATTTTCCGTTCCCCGATGCGCAAGGCCAACACCGCGCGCTCATCGATCAGACTGTGCACCCGGGTGATCGAAACGTCCAAAAGCTCCGCTACGTCGGGCAACGGCAACCATTGCCCTACAAGCGTTTCCACCCGGGAATGCTGGGTTTCCGCCGGGTTCGATTCAGGGTTTTCTGCAGTACTCACCAGACAAGACTGCCATATTTTCGGCCTCTTGCCGGCCATTGCCGACGATCCGTTCCGGCTGAATCACCGGATACCACATTTTGCGACACGCGGAAAATCCAAATACCTAGTATTCAGGGCCACTTGTGATAATCGAAAAATCGTGTAAATTCACATTAGTCACATAGGAAACATAGACAACTCTGGCAACTTTAGCCACTGACGATGAGGATCGCCCATGACATCCCCCCGCCAGCCCAAACCCGGGGCGAGCAGGCAAGCAAAGCAGCTTGCCGCCGTGAGTACGGCAGCTCTGCCCGTCATCATGCTCTCCTCACTCGCATTGGCGCAGCCCGCCAATGCAGTTGCCGGCAATCAGCCGCAGAATCCACGGACCGGATCCAACCCCGCGAACTCTGCTCCGGCCTCGTTGAGCGCCGCGGTCAAAAACGCCGTCGCCAAAGCCATCGCGAACCGCGGCCAAGCTTCGGTGGTACCTGCCGGGCAAGTGGCCGGACTGGTCCCGACCTTCACCGGCTCGGTGAAGCCTGCCGCCCCTGCGGCCAGCAGCTACACGGTCCGGGCCGGCGATACGGTCAGCGCGATCGCCGCGCGGAACGGGCTCAACGTCAACGATGTGCTCAAACTCAACGGGCTGAGCGCGAACTCCTTGATCTTCCCGGGCCAGCAAATCAAGCTCAGCGGCACGGCCGCGGCACCGGCTCCGGCCGCCCCCAGCACCGGGGGCGCGAGCTACACGGTCCGGGCCGGCGATACGGTCAGCGCGATCGCCGCGCGGAACGGGCTCAACGTCAACGATGTGCTCAAGCTCAACGGACTCGGTGTGATGAGCATCATCCGTCCCGGCCAGGTGCTCAGCCTCAGCGCGGGGGCTCCCGCCGCACCGGCCCCGGCAGCACCCGCGCCGGCGACCACCGCCCCCGCTCCGGCTCCGGCTCCGGCCGGTGGCAGCTATACGATCAAGCCCGGCGACACCCTGACCTCGATCGCCGCCCGGAACAGCGTCAGCCTCGGCGAGCTGCTCCGGGCCAACAACCTGGGCATGAACAGCGTCATCTATGCGGGCAAGAAACTGACCATCCCCGGCGCCGCCGTGGCGGCCAGCAACATCACCCCGGTGGCCCCGGCGACCGGGCCGAGCACATTCGGCAACTACACCTACCCCGAGGCCGTGGTTTCGCAGGCGAATCTGAACCGCGCGGCACTGGCTGCAGCACCGCTGCCCAGCATCGCCGAGGTGAAACAACTGGTCGCGAGCACAGCGGCGCAGATGGGCGTGGATCCGTCATTGGCTCTGGCCTTCGCGCTCCAGGAGTCGAGCTTCCAGGCCCATGTGGTCTCGCCGGCCAACGCCATCGGCACCATGCAGGTCATTCCGCAGTCCGGGCAGTGGGCTTCCGAGCTGGTGGGCCGGCACTTGAACCTGTTGAACCCGCAGGACAACATCGTCGCCGGGATCGCGATCATCCGCGCCCTGGTCCGCACGTCGCCCTCGCTGGAAACCGCGATTGCCGGCTACTACCAGGGACAGACTGCGGTGAAGCTCTACGGGATGTACCCGGACACCAAGGTCTACGTGGCGGAAGTTCTGGCCAAGCAGAAGATGTTCAGCTAGCTGGCCCAGCCCGGCCCGACCTGGTCGACAAGATAACGAAAAGCGCCCGATTCCGTGTTGGATTCGGGCGCTTTTCGCATCTGCGCCTAGGATCGAAGGGTGCAGGATAAGGTTCAAGAACCGTTGGTGGGCTCACTGGTAGACCAGCGGTACCAGGTGCTGAGCAAGGTAGCGCGCGGTGGCATGGCCACCGTGTACCTTGCCACTGACTTGCGCCTGGACCGCGAAGTGGCGCTCAAAGTGCTGCACCCGCATCTGAGCATGGACGACTCTTTCCTGGACCGGCTGGGCACCGAAGCCAAAGCCGCAGCCAGGCTCTCCCACCCGCACGTCGTCGGGGTCCTGGATCAGGGCGAAGAGCTGCGCGACGGCGCGCAGCTCGCCTACCTGGTCATGGAGTACGTGCCCGGGCACACCCTCCGCGATGTGCTCAACGACCAGGGCGCGCTGACTCCGCGGTTGGCCTTGGCCTACCTCGACGCGGTCGTGGACGGGTTGGCCGCGGCGCACCGCGCCGGCCTGGTGCACCGCGACATCAAACCGGAAAATGTCCTGATCGCCGACGACGGCCGGATCAAGGTAGCGGATTTCGGCCTGGCCCGCGCGGTCACCACTTCGACCAGCACCGGCACTCTGATCGGTACCGTGGCCTATCTTTCGCCCGAGCTGGTGATGGGCAAGCCTTCAGACACGCGCAGCGACATCTACGCCGTCGGAATCATGCTCTTCGAACTGCTCACCGGCGAACAGCCTTTCCGCGGCGAGGTGCCCATCCAGGTTGCCTACCAGCACGTGAACTCCGCCGTGCCGGCGCCGTCCAGCGTCCGGCCGGGCCTGGCTCCGGACCTCGACGAGTTGGTGCGTTGGTGCACCGAATCCGATCCCGAAGGCCGGCCGCACGACGCGAGCGCGCTGTTGGGTGAAATCCGGCACATCCGGACCTCGCTCAGTGATGCCCAACTCGACTTCGGCCCCGGTACCCGCCGAGGCCTGCCCGCCCCACCGGCCTTCCCGCCGACGTCGGCGCTGACCCGGCCGGTGGCTTCGGCCCGACCGGTGGACCCGACCGATCTGACCGAAGCTCTGGACCCGCAGTCGCGGCCGACGGAACTGGTCGCCGACCGCAACGACGCCGCGGGGCAGTACACCGAGGTGTTCGACCGGCAGGTGCAGCCGACCGCGATGCTGGAACGGACTCCCCCGCTGACCGTGGACACTGGGGAGGCGCCCCGGATCGCGCCCCGGGCGGCACGCTCCGCGAAGAAGAAGGCGGACAAGCTCGCGGCCCGCGATGCGGCTCGCAACGCCGCCACCCCGGTGGCCACGCTGCGCAAGGGGAACACCCGGCGCAAGGGCCTGATCTGGTTGGTGCTGATTTTGCTGTTGGCCCTGCTCGGGGCCACTGCGGGCTGGTTCTTCGGCATGGGGCCCGGTGCCCTGGCCACGGTCCCCGACCTCAAAGACAAGACCGTCTCGCAGGCGCAAGCCGAATTGAGCAGCCTGGGTTTCGCCTCGACCACGCAGAACGTGAATGACGAGCTCATCGCCCAAGGCAACGTGGTCAGCAGCCAACCGCCGGCGCAGACCCAGCAGCGCAAGTTCCTGTCGGTGGTTTTGCTGGTTTCCCAGGGACCCACGCTCTATCCGGTGCCGGCCATGGTCGGCGGCACCTTGGACGCCGCCAAAACCGCGCTCAACGCCAATCATCTGGCGCTGGGCACGGTGACGCAGAAATACGATGAGCAGGCGCCAGCGGGGCAGGTGCTGAGCCAGGACCCGGCACCCGAAACCCAGAAACGAGCCGCAACCCAGATCAATCTCGTCGTGTCCCAAGGTCCGCAACCGATTCCGGTGCCCGTCGTCGTCGGGCAGACCCAGGACGCCGCGGTCAAGGCCATCACCGATGCCGGCTTGGTGCCGGCGGTGGCTCCGGAGCAGGTCAATGACGCGAAAGTCCCGGCCGGCGCGGTAGTTTCGCAGACTCCGGCGAGCGGCACGTTGACCAAGGGTGGCCAGGTGACCCTGGTGATTTCCAAGGGTCCGAAAATGGTCACCGTGCCGAGCTTCGTGGGCAAACAGGTGCAGCAGGCGATCGACGAGTTGAAGAAGCTCGACCTGCCCTACAAGATCACTGAGGTCCTGGGCGGGTTCTTCGGCACGGTACGGGCCCAGGATCCGGTCAACACTTCGGTCCCCGAGGGCACGGTCATCAACCTCACCGTGGTCTGATCCCCGTTTCAGATAGCCTCCTGCCTTTCCGATAGCCTCTTGACGCGCAAATCGGAAACTAAAAGGCAACTGGCTATCTGAAACAGCGGGTTTAGCGAGGAAGCCCCGCAGCCACGAGCCTGCTCCGCAACTGATTCGGCGAATTGGCCGTTGCCCAGGTCCAGCGGACAACTTTCAGCCCTAGCGCACGGAGTCGGTCTTCCCTTATTTTCTCCTCGATGACCACTTCCGCCGGATCCCTCCCCTGCAGGTACTCCGGCTTCCGGTATTTCACCTTTCCGTCGAATTCGCCGACAACGCCGAATTCCCGCCAGCAAAAATCCGTATAGCCGATCAATCCGTCGTCGTCATGGAAGCAGGCTTGGAGCGTTGGCTTCGGCAAACCGGCCAAATGCATATTCGCTCGGCTGATCGATTCGCCAACTGACATGGAGCCGGCATCGGCCAACTCCGTGAGCGCCAAAACCCGTCGGGTCTTTGCCCGGCTCGGCAGGCGGCACGCCGCTTCGCGAAGCCCCTGCGCCGAAGGCTTCCACGCAGCGCTCGAGGTCGGACCATGCAAATAATTGTCCAGCGATGCGATTGACCAGGCGTAGCGCTGACGCAGGGCAAGTTCGACGGCGGTCTGCACCGCCGAAGTCACCTTCAGTCCGTCTACGAACCACTCGCCGTCGTCTAGCTGTGGGAACTGCCGTCGAACCGCGGGACCACGACTGCGCTGGCCGCTGCCTGGCGGCACATTGATCTGTACCCGCTCCGGGATGGACTGCACCGGCAGCCCCCACAATAAGGCCGCCGATTCCGCGGCGAATACCGGTCGGCTATTGGCAGCCGCATCGATCGCGTGCATTCGGGCAAGATGTCGCGGGATCTCATCCATCGACAGCCAGGTACTCTGCGCGATGTAGCTGGCCCGCCGCAAGCGCACCAGAGTTCCGGAACGGAACTGCCGGAGGAGATCCCGTGAAAGCTTCGAATCCAGTGGGTCTTCTGCCGGAGTACGGATCTGGTCGCGGATTGACTCTGCCATGTCATCACTATTGGGCTCCGCTAAGCGCAGTGGAAGACCCGGCCCAGATCTGTGTATAACTTCAGATAGTCGTCTGCTTTTTGGTTAGCCGGTTGACGCGCAAACGGCTAACCAAAAAGCAGACGACTATCTAAAACGGGGGTTAATCAGCGTTTGGAGAGAGCTCCGGAAACCAGGAACGCCATCTCGAGCGACTGCATGTGGTTCAGGCGCGGATCGCAAACCGACTCGTAACGGGTCAGGAACGCCTCCTGGTCGATCGGATCAGCACCGCCCAAGCACTCGGCCACATCGTCGCCGGTCATCTCCACGTGCAAGCCTCCGGGGAACGTCCCCAACGCCTGGTGCACTTCGAAGAAGCCACGCACTTCGTCCATCACGTCGTCGAAATTCCGCGTCTTGTAGCCATTCGGCGAGGTCACGGTATTACCGTGCATCGGGTCGGTAACCCAGAGCACCTGGGCTCCGGAATCGGTGACCTTCTGCACCAACGCGGGCAGCTTCTCCCGGATGTTGTTCGCGCCCATCCGGGTGATGAACGTGATCCGGCCGGGTTCCCGGTTCGGGTCCAACTTGTCGATCAGCCGCAGCGCGTCGTCGCCGGACGTGTTCGGGCCGAGCTTGACGCCGATCGGATTGCGCACCCGGGAGAGGAAGTCAACGTGGGCGGCATCCAATTGCCGGGTCCGCTCGCCGATCCAGAGGAAGTGCCCGCTGGTGGCGTACGGAGTTCCGGTCCGCGAGTCGATCCGGGTCAGCGCCCGCTCGTAGTCGAGCAGCAACGCCTCGTGGCTGGCGAAGAACTCGGTGCGCTTGAGCGCCTCGAAGTCCGAACCGCAGGCTTCCATGAACCGGATCGCCCGGTCGATCTCCCCGGCCAACGATTCGTAGCGGGCATGCGCCGGGTTCTGCGTGAACCCCTTGTTCCAGTGGTGCACCAACCGCAGGTCGGCGAACCCGCCCTGGGTGAACGCCCGGATCAAGTTCAGGGTCGACGCCGAGGTGTGGTAGGCCCGCACCAAGCGTTGCGCATCGTGGCCGCGCGACTCCGGAGTGAACTCGTAGCCGTTGACCATATCGCCGCGGTAGGCGGGCAGGGTGAGCCCGTCCCGGGTCTCATCGTTGGACGAACGCGGTTTGGCGAACTGGCCGGCCATCCGGCCCATCTTGATCACCGGAAGCGAAGCGCCGTAGGTCAGCACTACCGCCATCTGCAGGATCGTCTTGACCCGGGCACTGATCTTGTCCGCGGTGGCACCGTCGAAGGTCTCTGCGCAATCGCCGCCCTGCAACAGGAACGCCTTGCCTTGGGCAGCAGCTGCGAGTCGGTCCCGCAAGATGTCCACTTCACCGGCAAAAACCAACGGGGGCAGCGAGGAAAGTTCTTTGATCGACGACTGATAAACCGCTTCGTCCTGCCACGTCGGCTGCTGGGAAATCGGCAGCGAGCGCCAGGCATCCAGGCCCGGGTAGTTCGCGGCACCGGCTTGGCCAAGCCGGACAGCAGAGTCGTCGATGGTCATGAAGGGTGAATTCGTCTGATCTTGCACGGCTTAAGCCTAGTTGTTCCGCGGCTCGGGTGTGCGGCCCACCCGTAACCTGCCCGGCGATCTTCGTCACACAGCAGGCGGATCACCGTCGGCGGCCTCGGAATCGGCCGCTGGTTCAACGGCTTCGGGCTGCGCCACAGCCTCGTCCTCGCGCAACGGGCTGTTGGCGACCGGCAGGTCCACCAGGGCTGCTTCGGTGCTTCCGCCCTTGCGTGCAGCCTGCCGTTCTTTGACCGTGCTCGCGTAGACATCCACGTATTCCTGACCGGAGAGCCGCATCAGCTCGTACATGATTTCATCGGTGACGCTGCGCTGCACGAACCGGTCGTCCGCCAAGCCCTGATAACGGCTGAAGTCGAGCGGCGCGCCGAAGATCAGCCGATCCGTCGGATATTGGGCAGCGTGCGCCCGATCGGCTGCACTTTGTCGGTGCCGATCATCGCGACCGGGATCACCGGGACCCCGGAAGCCAGGACCAGCTTGGCCACGCCCACCTTGCCGCGGTAGAGCTTCCCATCCGGACTGCGGGTGCCTTCCGGGTAGATCCCGAGCAATCCGCCCTGCGCCAGAACATCCGCTCCGGTGCTGAGCGAGTTCGCCGACGCCGCCCCGCCGGACCGGTCCATCGGCAGCTGATTGGTCAGCCGGAAGAACAATGCGGTGAGCTTGCCCTTGATCCCCTTGCCGGTGAAGTATTCGGCCTTGGCCAAGAACACCACCGGCCGCGGCACCATCAAGGGCATGAAAATCGAGTCGGAGAACGAAAGGTGGTTGCTGGCCAAGATCGCGGGCCCGTTCTCCGGCAAGTTGTCCAGCCCCTTGACCCAGGGGCGGAACAGCAGTTTGAGCACCGGACCCAAGAAGATCCGTTTCATCACCCAATAGAACACGCTGCTCACTTTCGTTCGCTCCGGAACGCCGCGGGCAGCACTGCTCTCTGTCCAGTCGCGGCAAAGCTCTCTGTCACCATACTCTAGTGAGATAACCTGCTCAGTGGGACTGTGCACGCAACAGAACAGTCCGCAGACGAAGCATGAAAGCCAAACGGAGGCACTGCAGATGGCCTTGCACGAACCAATGACGGCAGCCGGACACGGCGAACTGGCGCGGATCGGCGTCGTGGTTTCGCACGGCTTCTCCGGCTCCCCGGAAAGCGTTCGGCCCTGGGCCGAATATTTCGCCGGCCAAGGTTTCGCGGTGAACATGCCGTTGCTCCCCGGCCACGGCACCACCTGGGAGGAAATGGCGCGCACTCCCTGGCAGCACTGGTACACCGAAGTCGAAAGGGCCTACTTCGAACTCAGCGCCCAATGCGACCGGGTCTTCGTCGCCGGGCTCTCGATGGGCGGCGCGCTGGCGCTGCGGATCGCCGAACACCATCCGGTGGCCGGGCTGGCCCTGGTCAACCCGGCGCTGGCGGTCGTCGACCCGCGCGCGAAACTCGCCGGAGTGATGCGGCACGTGCTCAAATCGACGCCGGCGATCGGCAACGACATCTTGAAACCCGGAGTCGAGGAATACGCCTACGACCGGACCCCGGTGGCCGCGGTGGCGCAGCTGATGAAATTGATCAAAGACACCGCCGGCAATCTGCCCAAGGTGACCGCGCCGATCATGGTCTTCCAGTCGACCGTGGACCACATCGTGGCAGGCTCCTCGGCCGACCGGATCCGGGCCGGGGTTTCCAGCAAGGATCTGCACATCGTCAAACTGGCGAATAGCTACCATGTGGCTACCCTGGACAACGATGCGCCTGAAATCTTCGAGCGTTCCACCGCCTTCTTCAAGGAGCTGGCCGGTGTCCACAACTCCTGAACCGCGGAACGAGCCGAGCGAAGACGAGGTTTGGGCGGATTTGGTCTCCCGGCTCAAAGAGGACTCGGACAGCACGCTGCTCGGCCAGGCCGAAACCCCGGACGGCCCGGTCGGGCCCGCCGCGGCCAGCGAACCATCGCGCCCGGCCGGCGCCGGCTTCAGCCGCTTTGATCCGCTCAATGTCAGCAAAGCCGACGACTCCCCACCACCACGTCCGGTGTCCGGAGCGATGGCCGGTCCCCGGGACTACAGCCCGCCGGAAGACGATTCCGACGCCGAGTTCGTGCCGGCGGAACCCGCCTCGCTGGCCACGGTGGAACCGGCGATCGCGCTCGGCTGGGTCGGCGCCGTCGGCGCTCCGATCGCGTTGCTGCTGGCCGCGATGTTCTGGCGCGGCCTGCCGTGGTTCGCGATCGTGGGACTGGTGCTGGCCTTCATCGGTTCGGCCGGTTACCTGATCTACCGGATGCCCGGCCATCGGGACCACGACGACGACGGCGCCCAGGTCTGAGCCCTGCCCCTCTCACCCGGCTCGCCCGTCGGCTGAGCCGGCGGGTGCCGGCTCAGCGCGGCGGATTCCGGGACAGGTCCGCCGCACCGATCAGTCCGGCCCGCGGTCCCAGAGCGGCAAGCGCAATCGGCGCAGCCGGCCGGAACCCGCGGCCGGTGAGGTTCCGGCCGAAGGCGCGCCGGGCCGGTTCCAACAGCAGTTCCCCGGCTTCGCAGAGCCCGCCGCCGACCACGAACATGCCCGGATCGAGCGCGGCCGCCAAATTGGCCATGCCCAGGCCGAGCCAGCCGCCGACGTCGTCGATCAACTCGATCGAAGCCGGATCGCCCTGCCGGGCCAGTTCGGTGATCACCGCCCCGGTGATCGCCTCGACGTCGCCGTCCACCGCGCGCAGGATTTCCTGGGCCACCGGAGACTTGGCCCGGGCCAGTTCCCTGGCCTCGCGGCCCAGGGCGTTTCCGGACGCATATTGTTCCCAGCACCCACGGTTGCCGCATTCGCAACGGTGCCCGCCGGGCATGATCACCTGGTGGCCGAACTCCCCCGCGACGCCGAACTGGCCGCGCTCGATCCGGCCGTCCATCAGCATCGCGCCACCGATCCCGGTACCCAACGTGATGCAGACCAGTCGGCTCTCGCCTCGGCCCGCGCCGAACCGCCATTCGGCCCAGGCCGCGGCATCGGCGTCGTTGGTGAGCATCACCGGACGGCAGAGCAGCCGCTCCAGGTTGCTCCGCAGCGGTTCATTGCGCCAGGCCAGATGCGGACTGAACAACACGGTGCTGCCGCTGAGGTCCATCCAGCCCGCGGCACCGATGCCCACCGAAGCGATCCGATAGGCTCGGCCGAGTTCGCTCACCAACTCCACGATGGTGGCTTCCACCGCCCGCGGATCCCGGCCCGGAGTCTGCCTGCGCAGCTCGGCCAGCACGGTGCCCTGTTCATCAACCACCCCGGCCGCGACCTTGGTGCCGCCGATATCGATCCCGATCGCCAGATTCGGGCTCTCCGCCGGATTGACGATTTCAGGACGATCTGTTGTGGTTTCCCCGCAAAGGGGCGAAATTTCGCTGCTCATCAGGCATCATTCTAGGAGAACGCAGTCGCGGAACCTACCGGGATCTGCACGCGTTGGTTGGGAAACGACTCTGTGGCACACTAATGTTACTGACCAGTAGCTTTCCGCGGACAGCTACTCGGTTTAGCCGAAGATATCGAGGGAGCTATCGTGCAGGAAATTTCCGTACCACCCGTCGTCCAGATTCCGGAAACGGCGAATTGCACCGATTTCGTGGAACGGCGGGCCAGCGATCCGGTGAACCGCGCCCTGTTCGCGGTCCTGGACGCGCAGGGACAATGGCAGGACATCAAAGCCACCGAATTCCGCGCCGATGTGGTCGCCCTGGCCAAGGGGCTCATCGCCGCCGGCATCAAGCCCGGCGACCGGGTCGGAATCATGTCCCGGACCCGGTACGAATGGACTCTGGTGGACTTCGCGATCTGGTACGCCGGCGGCGTTTCGGTGCCGATTTACGAAACTTCCTCGCCGAGCCAGATCGCCTGGAATCTGGCTGATTCCGGCGCGATCGCAGCCTTCGGCGAAGCCGAACAGCACCTTGCCGGCCTGCGCCAAGCGGTGGCTTCCGAAGGCCTCGATGCGGTGCAGCACCTGTGGCAGTTGACTGATGGCGGCCTGGACGAGCTCCGCACCGGCGGCGCGCAGATCAGCGACGACGAGGTGGAACGCCGTCGTTCCGGAATGGGACTGCGGGATCTGGCCACCATCATCTACACCTCGGGCACCACCGGCCGGCCCAAGGGCGTCGAACTCACCCATGGCAACTTCGTGGAACTCGCCGACAATGCGCTCGGAGTGCTCGGCGACGAAGTCGTCACCGAAGGCGCGCAGACCATCATGTTCTTGCCGCTGGCCCACGTCTTCGGCCGCTACATCGCGGTGATGAACATCGCCGGCGGAGCCCGGGTGGCGCATACCCCGGACATCAAGAACCTGCTCGCCGATTTCCAGAGCTTCCAACCGACCTACATTCTGGCCGTGCCGCGGGTTTTCGAAAAGGTCTACAACGGAGCGGTGCTCAAGGCCGAGTCAGAGGGCAAAGGGAAGATCTTCGGCAAAGCAGTCGAAGTGGCCATCGCGTATTCCCGTGCCCGGCAGGACGGCAAGGTGCCGTTCTGGCTCAACCTGCAGCACACGGTCTTCGACAAGTTGGTCTACAGCAAATTGCGCACCGCGATGGGCGGCCAGCTGCAATACGCCGTCTCCGGCGGCGGCCCGCTGGGCGAACGGCTGGGGCACTTCTTCTTCGGCGTCGGCGTGATGATCCTCGAAGGCTACGGTCTGACCGAAACCACGGCGCCGGTCACGGTGAACCGGCCCGATCAGTTCAAAATCGGCAGCGTCGGCAAACCGCTGCCGGGCAATGCGGTCAAAATCGCGGCCGACGGCGAAGTCCTGGTCAAAGGCGTCTGCGTAGCTCGGGGCTACTACGGCCGGCCGGACCTGACCGCCGAAACCTTCGAAGACGGCTGGCTGCGCACCGGCGACATCGGCGAGCTCGACGCCGAAGGGTACTTGCGGATCACCGGGCGCAAAAAGGAAATCATCATCACCGCGGGTGGCAAGAACGTCGCGCCGGCGCAGCTGGAAGACCAGATCCGCGCCAATGCGCTGATTTCGCAATGCGTCGTGGTCGGTGAGGGCAAACCGTTCATCGCCGCCCTGATCACCCTGGACGAAGAAGCCCTGCCGCAATGGGCCGGGCAGAATGGCCTGGCCAAAGACATCAGCTCGGAGCAGGCCAGCACCGATCCGACGGTCCTGGCCGCGGTGCAGAAAGCCGTGGACCGGGCCAATGAATCGGTTTCGCACGCCGAAGCGATCAAGGCCTTCCGGATCGTGCCGACCGATTTCTCCGAGTCCTCCGGGCATCTGACGCCGTCGCTGAAGATCAAGCGGGCCCAAGTGCTCAAAGATTTCTCCGCGGTGGTCGAAGACATTTATTCGGCACCCAAGCCGGCCTAGCCCCGGCAAGCCGTCGAGCGACGAGAAGCCGCCCCGGATCTGATCCGGGGCGGCTTCTCGTTTTCGAGCGGTTAGATGCGCCTGGCTGGCGCACTGGATGTGTCCCAACGGTTTTGTCCCACCGGGTCGGTATTTCGAGTGGGACAAAATGGTTGTGGCCCACTCAGCGGGCAGACTCGGTGGGACCGAGCCGCGAATTCTCGCCCCCGCTCAGAGTCCTTGCAGCTCGTCCACCACGAGCGCCGCCAGTTCGATCACGGCAGCCCGGGTCGCCGGCTTGAGCTGGTCCAAGCTCACCCGGCTGCCTTCGGCCAAGTGCCGGTCGTAGGGCAGCCGCAACACCGATTTCACCCGGGAACGGAAGTGGTCTTCGATTTCCTCGATATTGACCAGGGTGCCTTCGCCGGCCGACATGTTGACCACGACGATCGCCCGGGCCACCAAATCCTGCCGGCCATGCGCCTCCAGCCAGGACAAGGTTTCCGAGGCCAGCCTGGCTTCGTCGACGCTGCCGCCGGAGACCAAGACCACCGAATCGGCCTTTTCCAAGGTGCCCTTCATGACCGAGTGCACCATTCCGGTACCGGAATCGGTGAGCACGATCGAATAATAACGGCTCAGGATCTCGGTCACCGCGCGGTAGTCCGCGTCGTCGAACGCCTGGGCGACCGCCGGATCGGTGTCCGAGGCGAGCACATCGAGCCGGGAACCGTCCCGGGCCACATAGGCAGCCAATTCGGAGAACGTGTTCACGTCGAAACGGTTCTTCACCAGTTGCCGCGCGGTGAAATCGGCGCGTCCCGGGGACCGGTCGGACAGTGTGCCGCGGTCCGGATTGGCATCCATCGCGATCACCCGGTCTTCGCGCAGGTCCGCAAGCGCCATGCCGAGCAGCGTGGTCACCGTGGTCTTGCCGACGCCGCCCTTGCGGGAAAGCACCGGAACATAGCGGGTACGTCGCCCCAGACGCATCGCGATCCGGTGTTCCTGGGCCCGGCGCAACCGCACCTTGTCCGAATCGCCGACGTTGATGTAGCCCAGCGACGCCGAGTAGAGCAGGCGCCGCCAACCGGAAACCGGCGGGGTCTCCCGGCCGGCGAGCAGCCGGTCCGCAGTCAAGGCGGCAGCCGGCTCCGGGCCGTCCTCGCGTTCCCGCCGCGCACTGGGCCGGGTTTCCGACTCCGCGGCTTCGGTTTTCGGCGAGCTGCTGCTGCCCGCGGAAGGCTGCCAGGCGCTGAGCTCGTCGTAGACCGGCTCCGTCGAAGCCGGCGGCGCGGCCGCCGGAGTCTCGGCGACCACTGCGGTTTGCACAGCCTGCGTCGCCGCAGCGGCCGGCTCTTGGCCAGCCGGGGCTTCTTCAGTGCCGGGCGCGAGCCGAGCGGCTTCCTCGGCAGCCGCTTCGGAAGCGTCTGCCGAAGCATCAACGGTTCCGGAACCCGGCTCCGCCGGCTCGCCGGGGTTGTCGGTTTCCGCACCGGCGACCGTGATGACCGGGCCGACCGCCGTCATCACTCCAGTACTCGACGGGTCCCCTGCAGCGTCGTGGCTGAGATCCCCGTTCGAGCGCGGTTCAGTCTCAGCTGTGTCCTGTGCCATTGCGTTCTCTATCTCTCGGCATGCTGTTCGGAGTTCAGCATGGATCAGCATTCACCCTAACCCACAGGAGATTCCTAGAACCAGCCGAGATGTCGAAACCTCCTGGGAATTTCCTGAAGCTCCGCCGGATGCTGCGGCTTCAGCTGCCGACCACGATCAACAGATCTCCGCCCTGCACCTGCTCCACCGGGCCGATCGCGGCCCGGGTCACGGTGCCCGCGACCGGACTGGTGATCGAGGCCTCCATCTTCATCGCTTCGATGGTCGCCACGGTCTGACCGGCCTGGACCGCGCTGCCGGCTTCCACCAGCAAGGTCACCGCGCCGGCGAACGGTGCCGCGATCTGGCCCGGGCTGCTTGGGTCGGCCTTCTCAGCCGCTTTGACCTTCGACTCGATGCTGCGGTCCCGCACGCTGATCGGCCGGGATTGGCCGTTCAACGTGCACATCACGGTCCGCATGCCCTTTTCGTCGGCGTCCGAGATGGCTTCCAAGGAAGCGATCAACCGGACCCCTTTGCCCAGCGGGATGATGTGTTCCTGACCTTGTTGCAGGCCGAACAGGTAGTCCCGGGTGTCGAGCACCGAAACATCGCCGAAGCTGTCCCGGACCGCCTGGAAGTCCTTCGTCGGGCCGGCGAACAGCAACCGGTTGAGCGTGCTGCGCCGGATGGCGGACTCGCCAGCCAGCCCGGCCGAATCCTCGGCGCTGAGCTCCACATCGCGGACTTTGACTTCCCGACCCTGCAGCGCTTTGCTGCGGAACGGCTCGGGCCAGCCCCCCGGCGGGTCGCCGAGCTCTCCGGAGAGGAAGCCGATGACCGAATCCGGAATGTCGTAGTTCTGCGGGTTTTCTTCGAAGTCGGCCGGATCGGCGCCCAGGCCGACCAGGTGCAGGGCCAAATCGCCTACCACCTTGGACGAGGGGGTCACCTTGACCAGGTGGCCGAGAATCCGGTCCGCCGCCGTGTACATGTCTTCGATGGCTTCGAACCGTTCGCCCAGGCCCAACGCGATCGCCTGCTGCCGGAGATTGGAAAGCTGCCCACCGGGGATCTCGTGTTGGTAGACCCGGCCGGTCGGTCCCGGCAGCCCGGATTCGAACGGCGCGTAGAGCCTCCGGACTGCTTCCCAGTACGGTTCCAAGGCGCCGACGTTCGCCAGAGCGATCCCGGTGTCCCGCGGCGTATGGGCCAATGCCGCGACCAAAGCCGAAGCCGAAGGCTGGCTCGTCGTGCCGGCCAGGGACGCCGAGGCCACATCCACCGCGTCCACGCCGGCCTCGGACGCCGCCAGCAGGGTCGCCAATTGGCCGCCCGCGGTGTCGTGCGTGTGCAGGTGCACCGGCACATCGAACCGTTCCCGGAGCGCGCTGACCAGTTTCGCCGCGGCAGCCGGGCGGAGCAGGCCCGCCATGTCCTTGATCGCCAGGATATGCGCGCCGGCATCGACGATGCGCTGCGCCAACTCCAGGTAGTAGTCCAGGGTGTAGAGCTTTTCTTCCGGGTCGAGCATGTCGGAGGTGTAGCACAGCGCGACTTCGGCCACCGCGGTCCCGGTGGCGCGGACCGCTTTGATCGCCGGAGCCATCTGGTTGACGTCGTTGAGCGCGTCGAAGATCCGGAAGATGTCGATGCCGCTCGCCGCCGCCTCCTGGACGAAGGCCTCGGTCATTTCCTCCGGATAGGGCGTGTAGCCCACCGTATTGCGGCCACGCAGCAGCATCTGCAGACAGATGTTCGGCAAGGCTTCGCGCAAGGCGGTCAACCGTTCCCAGGGGTCTTCGCCGAGGAAGCGCAGGGCCACGTCATAGGTCGCACCGCCCCAGGCCTCCACCGAAAGCAGCTGCGGGGTCAGTGCGGAAACCGCGGGGCCGGCCGCCAACAGGTCGCGGCTGCGCACTCTGGTGGCCAGCAAGGACTGATGGGCATCGCGGAAGGTGGTGTCGGTGACCGCGAGCGCGGTTTGCGCCCGCAACTCGGCGGCAAAGCCTTCCGGCCCCAACTCGGCCAATCGCTGCCGCGACCCGGCCGGGGGCCGGCCTTCGGGCAGCTTCGGCAGCTTTGCTGCCGGATCGGAATGCACGGTGAGTTCACCGTGCGGTTTGTTCACCGTGACATCGGCCAACCAGGTCAGCAGCTTCGTGCCCCGGTCTGCCGAGGGCCGGATTTTGAGCAGTTCCGGGCGCTCCTCGATGAAGCTCGTCGCCACATTGCCGGCGATGAAATCCGGATCGTCCAGCACCGCTTGCAAAAACGGGATGTTCGTCGAGACCCCGCGGATCCGGAACTCGGCCAAAGCCCGCCTGGCCCGGGCCACTGCGGCGGGATAATCCCGGCCGCGGCAGCTGAGCTTGACCAGCATCGAGTCGAAGTGCGGGCTGATTTCCGCCCCGGAGTAGACCGTGCCGCCGTCCAGCCGCACCCCCGCGCCGCCGGCGGAACGGTACCCGGTGATCTTGCCGACGTCGGGACGGAACCCGTTTGCCGGATCCTCCGTGGTGATCCGGCATTGCAGCGCGGCGCCTTTGATCGACACGGTCTCCTGGCTCAGCCCGAGGTCCGCCAAGCTCGCCCCCGAAGCAATCCGCATCTGGGCCTGCACCAGGTCGACGTCGGTGATTTCCTCGGTGACCGTGTGCTCCACCTGGATCCGCGGGTTCATTTCGATGAAAACGTGCTGCCCGGCCCGCTCCCCCGCGGTGTCCACCAAAAACTCCACGGTGCCGGCGTTGACGTAGCCCAAGGCTTTCGCGAAGGCCACGGCATCGCGGTAGAGCGCTTGCCGGATCGACTCGTCCAGTTGCGGGGCCGGCGCGATTTCGATGACCTTCTGGTGCCGCCGCTGCAGCGAGCAGTCGCGCTCGAACAGGTGCATCACATTGCCCTGCGCATCGGCCAGGATCTGCACTTCGATGTGCCGGGGCCGCAGCACGGCCTGCTCCAGGAACATGGTCGGATCGCCGAACGCGGCATCTGCCTCGCGCATCGCCGCGTTGAGGGCTTCGGGCAGGTCCTCGCGGGTTTCCACCCTGCGCATGCCGCGTCCGCCACCGCCGGCGACGGCTTTGGCGAAGATCGGAAAACCGATCTCGTCCGCGGCCGCGATCAGTTCGGCGACGTCCTTGGACGGCTCGGAGGATTTGAGCACCGGCACTCCGGCTTTGCGCGCGGCCTTGAGCGCAGCCACCTTGTTGCCGGCCAGTTCCAGCACCTCGGCCGGTGGCCCGATGAAGGTGATGCCGGCAGCTGCAGCGGCTCTGGCCAGATCCGGATTTTCGCTCAGGAATCCGTAGCCGGGGTAGATCGCATCGGCTCCGGCTTCCTGGGCCACCCGCACGATCTCGGCGACGTCCAGATAGGCCCGGACGGGGTGTCCTTCTTCGCCGATCAGGTAGGCTTCATCGGCTTTCTGCCGGTGGATCGAGTTACGGTCCTCATAAGGGAAAACGGCGACCGTCTTGGCGCCGAGCTCGTAGCTCGCGCGGAACGCGCGGATTGCGATTTCGCCCCGGTTGGCCACCAGAATCTTGGAAAACATGCATTCCCCTTGTTTGCTGAGTCGACTTTTAATCCCCCCGATACTGCTGGGCCAGCATACCGGTTCCCCGGTGCAGATTTAGTGTCCGCCGTCACTTGGTTACGCCAAGCGGATCTGCCCGGGCACCTGCATCCGGGTAGATCCGCACCGCAGTTCCCGCAATAACCGGCATTCTGCCCCGGTCGCACATATGATGAGGAGAGGTTCAGGCAGACCGGACGACGATCAAATCTATTCAGTGGGGATCTCGAGTGCAGGTAGTGAGTATCAGCTCTTTGAAGGGCGGCGTAGGCAAAACCTCCGTGACCTTGGGGCTCGCCTCGGCAGCTCTGGCCGCGGGCATTCCCACGCTGGTGATCGACCTCGACCCGCATGCCGATGCAACCACCGGCCTCGGGGTGCGACCCGGCGGGCAGCTCGACATCGGCCGGATGCTGAAGAACCCGCGGAAGGCCGATTTGACCCGCCAAGTCCAGCCCTCCGGCTGGCTGGAACACGTCCCGGCCGGCACGGAAGCAGCTGCGCAACGCCCCAGTTCGCGGCGCGGTGCCGGACACCGGGCTGATGCACGGGCGACCTCGACCGTGCTCGACGTCGCCGTCGGCTCCGCCTATTCCGGGATCTTCGACCGGCCGGATTTGGGCCGCCGCGATTTGCGCCGGCTTTCCGCGGTGTTGGCCGGGCTCACCCGGAACACCCAAGTGATCGGCGGCAAGCCGGACTACGAACTCGTCCTGGTCGATTGCCCGCCGTCGTTGAACGGGCTGACCAGGATCGCGTGGACCGCCTCGGACAAAGTCCTCCTGGTCGCCGAACCAGGGCTTTTTTCCGTTGCCGGCACGGAACGGACGCTGCGCGCCATCGAACTTTTCCGCAATGAGTTCGCGCCGAAGCTCAGCGCCGCCGGAATCGTGGCGAACCGGGTCCGGCAGTCCTCTGCCGAACACGAGTACCGGCTCGATGAAATGGCCACCATGTTCGGTTCCTTGTTGCTGACGCCGACGATCGCCGAACAGGCCAACTGGCAGCAGATCCAGGGCGCTGCCCGCGCGGTGCACCACTGGCCCGGAGACGCGGCGAAGACCGCTGCAGCAGGCTTCGACGCCCTGTTGCAGCAAATCCTCGGCCGCTGACTACCGCTTCCGGCGCCGGCTGAAGCCGGAACCGGCCAACCCTGCCGCGATGAGCAGCGCTGCCGCAGCCAGCGCCCAGAGGTCGACGCCGGTTGCGGCGAGTGGTTCGCCATCAGCCACCGGCACCGTGGCAGCGGCGGTGCCGGATGCCGGTGGCAGGGCCGGAGCCTCGGTAGCCGGAGCAGTCACCGAGATGTCGATGGTTTTGGAGACCGGCCGAGCCGGCAATTTGCGCAGATCCACCACGAGGTATTCCCCGTCGTCCTGTTTGCCGTCCGGCAGCAGTTTCGGATGCAGCACGTATGGATTCTGGCTACCGGGTTGCACCGCGTCGATGCCGAAGTCATTGTCGTTGGAGATCAGCAGCTTGTTGCCGCCGTCGAACGGGAAGACACCCTCGATCTTGTCGTGCCCGAAGAACGCCCCGCTCGGGTTGAGCGTGCTGACCAAAGCACCCAGGTCCAAACTCAGTTTTTTGGCCGCCGGCTTGATCCCGAGGTCCGCCAGCGCGGCGCCGGCTGCGGCCGTCGGGCGCTCGCCGAGCGTGGCCTCGATGGTCTTGCCGGCCAGCAACAAGCCGCCCTTTCCGCCGTCGTACCCGGCCCCGGGCAGCTGCGCGGCCGGTCCGACGTCGGTGGCGCCGCTGATGTCCACCCGATAGAACAGCTTGCGCCCGCCGGGCTGGAGGTTGCCGTCCCGTTCGTCGATCAGGAATTCGGTCGCCGACAGTGCGGTGATTTCGCTGACCGCGTCCTTGGTGGTCGCCGGATCCTCCAGCAGCACCAGGTATTCATGCACTGCCCGGTCTGCCAAGCCGATCGTGACGATCCGGGTGGCCGCGATTTTCTTCGCGCTGACGCCCTTGGCCAGATCCGGTTGGTTGAGGGCGCTCTGCATGATGCCGACCAGGGTCTTGCCGTCCGGGGTGATGGTCAGTCCTTCCATGCCCTGATTCGGCGTCCGGTTCGCAAGCTCCGCCGGCAGACCGCCGCCGAACGGGCTCATCCTACCGATTTCCCGGCCGGTGGCGTCGAAATGGACGATGAATGGACCGTATTCGTCCGAGACGTAGAAACTGCCGTCCGGCATCGCCACCAAGCCTTCGGAGTCCAGTCCGTAGGGCGAGGCCGGAAGCACCCTGCCATCGAGGTCCTGGATGGTCTCGCCGGTCGATGCCGAGGAGTTCACCTGCCCGTTCATCGGGGTGCCGTCCGCGGCCTTGAGCGGAATGCTGCGCAACAGGACGGCTTTGCCTTGATCGAGTTGGAACTCGCCGATCGACGGGGTGAAGTCCGGAATCGCCTCGATCTTGAGGTTTTTCGCCGGTCCGTCCACGTTCGGGCCCCGGTCCGTCAACCCGTAGACGCGTCCGGGTTTGCCCGGCACCGGTGCCACTGACGAACCGAATCCCCCTGCCGTGATCGGCACCGAGCTGAAGGAAGCCAAAGCCGGCAGGTCCGTCTGGAAGAGCTGCACCGCGTCCGAGCTGTCCACCCGGAATGAATCCGGGCCCAGATAGCCCGGTTCGGGGGTGTAGCGGTAATCGCCGTTCGGTGCGATCGCCAAGCGGCCGTGCGAGGGTTGGTTGTGCCCGACCACGGTGTGCTGGTAGTCGGGATTCCCGGCGAAGGCATTGCCGGAAACCGCGGTGTTCATCGCGGTGCTGATCGAATCCGGGGTTTCTGCGCTGCCGGGCGGTTCGGCTTGGGCGGGCAGCCCGCTTGCGGCCAGCAGGAGGCCGGAGAGCACGATGACGGCTACCCGGCGGCCCTTGGAATCAAGGGTTTTCCGGAGGCGGCCAGCGGCAAAGACTGAGTGATTGACGGGCATGCTGAAACGCTGCCAGCAAGGAGTGAACGTTTTCCGCCCGGCAAAAGAACAGCAGGCGAACAGCGACCGGAAGTCCGGTGCCGGGAAGCAGGCTCAGGAAATCCGTCGCGCCGCGCGCCGCTTGCCCAACTCGTCGTCCGGGAAGGACTGGTCCTCAGCGTGTTCGCTCGGCAATTCGGAGAGGCTGCCTTCGACTTCGCGCCAGACTTTGCCCACCGCGATTCCGAACACGCCTTGGCCGCCCTGCACCAGGTCGATGACTTCGTCGGCGGAGGTGCATTCATACACCGAGGCGCCATCGCTCATCAACGTGATTTGGGCCAGATCGTCGACCCCGCGCTCCCGCAGGTGCTCGACTGCAGAACGGATCTGCTGCAGCGAAACCCCGGTGTCCAGCAGGCGTTTGACCACCTTGAGCACCAAGATGTCACGGAACCCGTAGAGCCGCTGCGAGCCGGAGCCGGCGGCGTTGCGCACGGTCGGCTCGACGAGACCGGTACGTGCCCAGTAATCGAGCTGACGATAGGTGATTCCGGCGGCTTTGCAAGCCGTGGGTCCGCGGTAACCCGCGTCTTCATCCAGAACAGGGAGGTCCTCGGTGAAAAGCAATCCTTGCGCCCCGGCAGGTATCACCGTGGTGGGACTGGCGGCTTGTTTCAGCTCGCCACCCTCGCCTTTCGGACTCATCGGACCCTCCGTCGTTGATCTGTCAAAGTTCCCGGGGAAGGTACGTCCGGAATCCGTCACCACTGTGCGGAAGTACGCACGATCAGAAGCTCATCGGTGTAACTTCTCAATCCAGTGTGACGATAGATCGCCGGACATGCAATGGGAACTGTCTAATCCGACGTTAGAACCGCAGCGGGCATTGGTCAAAGACGCTAGCAAAAATCTTCCGGCGTGTCGAAAGTTTAACCTTCAGGTCTAACCTGAATGAAACCTCAGCGATCCGCTCAGTTGCCGAAGTCTTCCGGTTCGACGTCGTCCAAAAAGGCCCGGAACCGCTGCACTTCCGTTTCATCGTCCTCGGGGGCGGAACCGTCATCGTCGCCGATCCGCACTCCGGCCTCGTCCAAGACGACATCGGCGCACCAGATCTGGCAATGCGCGCGTTGCGCGAGCGCCAAAGCATCCGAGGCCCTGGATCCGATCACGGTTCCGTCGTCGAGCACCAGCTGGGCGTAGAACACCGCGTCTTCCACCGCGGTGATCGTCACATGCGCCAGGCTCAACCCGACGGCAGCCAGAAGATCGCCGAAAAGATCATGGGTCAACGGCCGGGGCGGCGCGACGCCTTGCTGGGCGATCGCAATCGCACTGGCTTCCGGAGTGCCGATCCAGATCGGCAGGTGCCGCTCGCCGTCGACTTCCTTGAGCAGCACCAGGGGCTGACTGGACGGCATCTCGATCCGGACGCCGACGAGTTCGAGTTCAATCATCTGAACCCATGCCGTTCACCGTTCAGCTGTCCATCCGGGCAATATGGCCCTGGACCAAGGCGGAATGCAGGGAAAGGCACAGATCGCTGATTTCGCGGGCGGACTCGGCCGCACGGGCTTGGGAGGCGCCGTCGCGCCGCGAGGCCAAAGGCGATACCACCCGTTCGACCAGACCGAACTCGCGTTCCGCAGCGGCCTGGAACGGGCGCAGGTGGCGCGGTTCCAAGCCGTGCGCGGCAAGCGCAGCGCAGGCTTTCGCCACCCGCAGCGCGTGGTCGTCGAAATGGCCCGCCTCGGCAGCGATCAAGCCGAAGCTGAGCAGCGACTCCAACAGCTCGTTGCTCGCGCCGGACTCGACTCGGAGTTGCTCCACGCTGAGCCGCCGGGCCCGGCCGGCCATTTCGGCGGCCAGTTCCGGGTTCACCGGACGCGGCGCGATCGAGGCGCTGACTCCGGGCGGGAGGTTCTCCGGCCCTTCGCCGCGGTCGATCGAATCGAGGTAGTCCCGGATCACTTTCAAGGGCAGATAGTGGTCGCGCTGCAAGGCCAGCACGAAGCGCAGCCGTTCCACGTCCGATTCGGTGAACTGCCGGTATCCCGCTGCCGTCCGCTGCGGCGTGACCAAGCCCTTCTCCTCGTAGAATCGGATTTTCGACGCGGTGACCGAAGGAAAGTCTTCGGTGAGCTGCGCGAGCACTTCGCCGATGTTGAAGATGACCGGTCGCCCGGCATAAGCGTGCGCGTCACCGAGCCGGTTTTCACCGGCCGCCCGACGCGCCCCCTGTACTGCCACTCAAGCCGCCCTAGGCTTTCGAGCTGGCGTAGTAGGTCAAGCGGAACTTGCCGATCTGAACCTCGCTGCCGGTTCGCAACAGCACGGAATCCACCCGGTCGCCGTTGACGTAGGTTCCGTTGAGGCTGCCCGAATCGACGACCCGGAAGCCATTGCCTTCGCGGCGGAACTCCACGTGCCTGCGGGATACCGTGACGTCGTCGAGGAAGACATCCGCATCCGGGTGCCGGCCGGCCAACGTGGTCTCCGAGTCCAAGAGGAACCTGGCTCCCTGATTGGGCCCGGAGTGCGCGATCAAAAGCGCCGAACCAGCCGGGAGCGCCGCTACCGCAGAAAGTTCTTCATTGCTCAAATTCGGCTGGATCGCCGGCTCGGCCGAAGCCGAAGGCACATGGATCGACGTGGTTTCGGAAGCCTTGGGCGTGTGAGCCTCTTCCGGCGTCGCGTTCACGGCGTCGCGCTCATTGCCACCCATCTGAGTTCCTCCCCTGTTTTCATTCCTGCAATCCTTCCAGAACCGTTGTTCCGGAAGCTCCAAATGGTCTATTCCGGCATCGGGAGCCGGGCTGCGGATTGCTCCGCCCGGCGCGATGCGAGGTATCAGACTACCCTACCTGCTGTTCGTACTCCGAGGCACTGAGCAGGCTCTCGTGGGACGATGCATCGTCGAGTTTGATCTCCAGCAACCAGCCTTCGCCGTACGGGTCCGAGTTGATCAGTGCCGGGTCGCTGTCCAGACCTTCGTTCCGGGCCACCACCTCGCCGCTGAGCGGAGCGAAGATGTCGCTGACGCTCTTCGTGGACTCGACCTCGCCGACCACGTCATTGGCGGTGAGCGCACTGCCGACTTCGGGAACCTGGACATAGACCACGTCGCCCAAGGCGTCCTGGGCGAAATCCGTGATGCCCACCCGGACCACGCCTTCGGCATCGGGTGCGCTGACCCACTCATGCTCGGCGGTATAGGAAAATTCAGCGGGAATGTTGCTCATGGGGCGCCTTTCAGGTCTAAATTCTGCAACGGATCGGGCCGGGACGACCAGCAGCGCAAAACTGCTACCCCCAGTCAACAGTGAGCCGATGGCCCAGGGCAAGTGCCCAGCCTGCCGGATGGCCTGGTGCACCGGACAAACTGACGGACTCGAATCACAAAACTGACCGTTCCCCACGTTCCGCAGCGCCGAGTCCGTCCGGGGTGCCGCTCCCCGGGATGCCGAAGAGGGCGGGGCAGCCTTGCCTGCGCAAAGCCGCCCCGCCCTCTCCAACGGGCTCCCGGCCCCGGTGACCGGGGCCTGGTCGCCGCTCAGATCATGCCGGCAGGTTCAGCACCTGGCCGGGGTAAATCAGGTTCACATCGCTGATGCTGTCCGCATTGGCGTCCGCCAACAGATCCCAACCACCGGAAATCTGCAAAGCTTTGGCGATGCTGCTGAGCGTGTCCCCGGCTTTGACCGTGTAAGTCTCGCCCGAGACCGGCACCGTGCCGGCATGCGCCGGAGCTTGTGCCGCGGGAGCCTGCTGCACCGGAGCCTGCCGCACCGGGGTCTGGGCCGCCGGGGCTTGGGCGACGGGAGCCTGGGCAGCCGGAGCCTGGTACGCCTGCGGCGCGGCTCCGCTCTTGCCGCTCAGGCCGAGTTTGGCCGAACAAGCCGGCCAAGCACCCCAGCCTTGGGTTTGGAGCACTCGCTCGGCAACCGCGATCTGCTGCTCGCGGGAGGCGTTCTGCGCACTCCCGACGCCGCCGTTCGCAGCCCAAGTGCTGGGGGTGAACTGCAGCCCGCCGCCGAAGCCGTTGCCGGTGTTGATCGACCAGTTGCCGCCCGATTCGCACTGTGCCAGTGCGTCCCAGGTGCTGCTGTCGGCTGCTTGCGCACCCGTGCCGGTCACGGCGACGCCGGCTCCGGCAATCGCGGCAATGGCCAGAACCCGGCCAGCGGTACGACGAAATTTTGAATTCTGCATCATTGGTTTTGACACTTCCGGTCACCCGAACGGAGCATTCCGCTACCGAACCACCGCCGCCCGCTTCCTCATGTGGGGACAAATCATAGGCAATCCTCCGTGGCGGTGCCGGGTGCGAGGTGCCTGCTCAGCTTCCGACGGCGCAATGCCGAACGGGAGCTTTCCATCGACGCTACGGGAAGCACCAAACGATAACAAACTGATAACGACGCGAAACCGGCTGATTCCGGAAAACACAGAATTCGAAATCCCCGCCAGCGCGGCGATCCGCGCCGGCGGCTATGAAGTCGCTGAGATTCTGGCCACAACGGCGTTTTGCGCCTGATTCAGAGCTTGACCCCGGTTCTGCGGAGCATTTCCTTGGCGATGATTTCGCCGTGCTTCGCCGGCAACAATCTGGCGAGCAGATCCAGCGCTTTGGCCTCTTTGGTAATCACCAAACGGTTTTTCCCGGCGGCCACCGCGTTCAAGATCTGCTCTGCCGCGACGCGGGGATCCATGGTGAGCACCTTGTTGAACGAACTGCGGACCTGGTCCACATCCCCACGGGTGAGATTCGCGCCGAGCCGGGCGTTGTTCGCGACATTGGTCTTGATCCCGCCGGGATGCACCTGGAGCACCTTGATTCCGAAGCGCGAGACCTCGGTGCGCAATGACTCGGAAAAGCCACGGATCGCGAATTTGCTCGCCGTGTACGCAGTCTGCCCCGGAGTGCCGATCAAGCCGAAGAGACTTGAAATATTGATCATCAGGGCCGAATCGGCCGCGCGGAGATCTGGCATGAATGCCTTGCTCATCCGGACCGCGGCCCAGAAATTCACCGCCATCACGAATTCGATGTCAGCCAGCGAAACATCCTCGAAGGTGCCGCCCAAGGCCACCCCGGCGTTGTTGATCAGCATGCTGACCCGCTCGTGACTGCGCCGGACTTCCTCGGGCAGAGCCGCAATCGGTGCTGCTTCGGAAAGGTCGACCACATGGGTGCTGATGGTCAGTTTCGGATAATTGGCCCGCAACCCGGCTGCCAGGGCCTCCAGCGGCGCCGCATCCTTGTCGATGATTGCCATATCCATACCGCGCATCGCCAGACCTTTGGCGGTCGCTTCGCCGATGCCGCTTGCGGCCCCGGTGAGTACTGCGGCGCCGGATACATAGGGGAACTCAGACATGGGGAGATACCGCTTTCTTGGTCGGGATGGCGGACAGGACAGGATGACGGGGTTTGAAAAACCGATAGCTGGCCGCATCGAAGCGGCCGAGCTTGCGCCGGAACGCAGCCGCCCGCTCCGGCCAGAGCGTGGTGTTCTTGCCGGTGCTGCTGAGGTAATAGCTCGAGCAGCCGCCGCGGGTCCAGACCAGCCGGGCCAGGCGTTTCTGCAGCCAGCGGTTGTATGCCCGCTGGGCGGCCTCCGTGGGCGCCAACTCCACCGCGCCGCGCCGTTCTGCCGCGTTGAGCGCAGCCAGGACATAACGCACCTGGGCTTCGATCATGTAGATGATCGAATTGTGGCCGAGGGCGGTGTTCGGTCCGACGATCAGGAAGAGGTTCGGGTAACCGGTCACCGTGGTCCCGCGGTGCGCCTCGAAATCCGCGCCCCACCTCTGGGCCAACGAGACGCCGTCGCCGTCCCGGATCAAACCGGCGATCTTCGGCTGCGTGGCATTGAACCCGGTACCGCAGATCAAGACGTCGGCTTCGCGTTCCACGCCGTCCGCAGTGACGATGCCGCGTTCGGTGACCCTGACCACGGCGTCGGTGACCAGCTCCACATTGGGTTTTTGCAGCGCATTGAAATAGTTGTCCGAAATCAGGATCCGTTTGCAGCCGATCCGATAGTCCGGGGTGAGCTTGGCCCGGAGCCCCGGATCCTTGACCTTGCGATTGAGGTAGCTCAGCGCGAAGTCCTGCATGACCCGGTTGAACCGTGCGGTACTCAGGCCCAGATGCCGGGTCTCCAGAATCCGGAATTTCCGCTGCCGGTCGAGTTTCTGCAGCACGGGGTATTTGGCGAACACGGCACGGCGTTTCGCCGAGGTCTCCCGCCAACCCCGCGGGACGATCCATGGTGGTGTCCGCTGGAAGACGTGGACTTCGCCGGCCACGCCTTGCACCTGCGGAATGAACTGGATGGCGCTGGCACCGGTGCCGATGACCGCGACCCGTTTGCCGGCGAGATCGACGGTGTGGTCCCATTGCGCCGAATGGAACCGGACCCCTCGGAACTCGTCCAGCCCGGCCAAATCCGGCCATTTCGGCGTGATCAAGGGGCCGTGGCCGGAAATCAGGTATCTGGCGAGCAAACTGCCCCGGTTCGTCGAAATCCGCCAACGCTGCCGATCCGGCAACCAATCGGCACCTTGCAGTTCGGTGCCGAAACTGATGCTGCCCGGGGCTGCCGCCGAGAGGTCCGAGCCGGCCGGCGCGCCGTCGGGCTCCAGCAAGCCGTAGTCCGCGGCAACCTGCTGCAGGTAGGCCAGGATCTCGGGCTGCGCGGCGTAATTGCTGGACCAGTGCGGATTCGGCTGGAAGGAGAAGGAGTAGAGGTCGCTGGGGATATCGCAGGCGCAACCCGGGTAGGTGTTGTCCCGCCAGGTGCCGCCGACCGTGCTGCCGCGTTCGAGCACGATGAAATCCCGGCGACCGTGCCGGACGAGTTCGCAGGCGACTCCCAGCCCGGAGAACCCGGCTCCGATCACGGCGATTTCGATGCTGGCCTCAGGCATCGGCGTTTTCCGCCAAAAACGGCCCGACGACCGCCAGGAATTGTTCCGGAACCTCGGTCATCGGCATATGGCCCACCCGCTGGAAGAGGTGGAATCGGGCGGCCGGCAGTTCGCGCCGCGCATTGGGCAGATGACTGGCCGGCAGGATCTTGTCGTGGCTGCCCCACAGCACCAGCGTGGGATGGGACAAGGGACGATAGCCGTCCAGAAGCTCCCGGCGCCAACCTTCGGCCGCGCCGAAGAAGCTGCCCAGGGCGACGCCGGATTCGACCGAGGCGCGCATCGCCTGCTCCTGGCCCAAAAGGTCGTAGCCGAGGTTGACCCGTTCCCGGGTCACGATGCGCTGGTCCCGGTACAACGAACTCTCCACCGCCCGGGCCATCCGCATATTCGGCCGGAGCAGCAGCGGCTTGATCACTTTTCCGCCGATCACCGGAATGGCCAATGCCCGAATCGCCACGGTCACCGACTTGCCGAATCCAGCGCTGTTCACCAGGACCACCCGCTCCACCCGGTCCGGATCCTGCACCGCGGCTTTCATGGTGACTGCACCGCCCAGCGAATTGCCCACCAGGCGTACTGGCCCGGAGACGCCGAGCGCATCGAGGAAATCCCAAACGTGCTCGGCCAAGGCTTCCAGGTTGTAGCTGGGCAAGCCTTCAGAAAAACCGAATCCGGCCAGATCCGGAGCCAGCACCCGGTATTGCTTGGACAAGGGTTCGATCACCTGGCCCCAATCCTCCAGGCTCCGCACGATGCCGTGCAACAGCACCAGCGGCGCACCGTCGCCCAGATCTGCATACCGGGTGCTGCGGCCCTTGACCGAAATTCGCTTCAGGCTGAGGCCGGGGGGCAAAACAGGCATCATGAACCTCTCTTCGTTGAGTCTCAATACACAATGTATTCAAAACATTCTGTATTGGATAGACTTTTTCCATGATTGGTTCCGAGAAAGTTCCGCGGCGCAGGTCCGAAACCCGCAAACGCCTGATCGCAGCGGCCGGCGAGCTTCTCGTGGAACACGGGATCCACAAGGCGAGCATCGAAGAGATCTGCGAACGCGCAGGATTCACCCGGGGCGCCTTCTATTCGAACTTCGAGTCCGTGGACGAGCTGCTGTTCGCCCTCTACGAGTGGAACATCGAGCTCTATCTGGATCGCCTCGAAGAGGTCCTGTCCAGCACTGCGGCGACGCCGGACGTCGGCGAGATCGTTGGCAAAGTGCTCAACCTGCTTCAGGTCGGCAGCCATTGGCAGCTGCTCAATGCCGAATTCACCGCCCAAGCCCTGCGCAACCCGCTGGCCGCTGCGGCGCTCTCCGAACACCGCCGCCGGCTCCGGGAAAGACTGGAACCGATCCTGCTGAGCGCGATCGAGCGGGCCGGCCGCAAACCGACGGTGCCGATCTCGGTCTTGATCCGAGTGGTCATGGCCGCACACGAAGGCGCCATGACGCACAGCCACTTCCCGGACCCTGGAGCCCCGGAGCCCGCAGACCTGAGCCCGCTCACCCTGCAATGCATTCTCAGCGCGCTCACCACCCCGGACCGGCAACCCGCCTCAAAATAGCCAGCGAATTGCTAAATTTCTAACCACTCGGATAACCGAATGGCCATCTCAGTGATAGCGCGGAAGCGCCCGCCGAGGCGCCCGCTGCGCCTATCTTTGCGGTAGTCGATCCCAAATTTGCACCAAGGCGACCCAACCCGCTTATACGCCACTTTGCCTACTTTTCAACCGGAGCATTCTGGGGAAAGTCGGCAATGTAATCAAGGTCACAAAATCACGGCGACAGACCGTCGCGCACGCCGGCAAAAAATTCACAGCGCGGCTCCCGATCCTTGAATTTAAAGGCAACTTGCCCCTTCAAGCCGCGACCGGACAACTATTGCGACGCTAAGTCGCAATAAATCGCCGGATCGCTCCTGAGCACAATACCCGAGGTGAATTGCCCGCACCCGGACGTTTCAATATATTTCAAGAAAAATAACTTTGGGTACGTATTGGGTAAACAAATTGCCACCTGAAGATTTGTTGCTTGACGCCAACCCCGACGACTCTACAATAAAGATTGCGGTGGCCTTAGGAATGAATCTTCCATCTGGAGCCTCAACCAGTTAAATTTTTTACACCATGGCGGTATTTAAACGCTTTAGAGACAGGAATTTCCATGCGCGCTGACACTGCAAACCGCATCTCGATCCTCGCGGTGAGCCCGTTCGCCACGCCGGACGCCCGGCTCGTGGCCGCAGCTTCGAATTGTGGCGCCCTCGGAATCCTGGACCTCGGGTCGCGCGCCGAGCCGGCCCTGCAGGCGCTCGAATCAGTGCGCCGCTGGACCTCGGAACCGTTCGGGATCAGGGTGGACACCGGCTGCCGGGTGAGTCCGCAGGAGGTCTTCGCGGAGCACTTGAGCGCGCCGAGCCACCTGTTGCTGGCGCAGGATCCAGAACTGCTGCCCGGCTGGAAACCCGGAGAGGTCCCGGGCAGCACCCTGGTCTTGGTGGAAGTGCGCAGCCTCGAGGACGCGCTGAACGCGCAGCGCCTGGGCGCGCACGGCCTGATCGCCCGGGGCAGCGACGGCGGCGGGCTGGTCGGTTCGTTGAGTTCTTTCGTGCTGCTGCAGCAGTTGGTCGCTGCAGCCGACGTCGAGCTGCCCGTCTGGGCGGCCGGCGGCATCGGACCGAATACCGCCCGGGCGGCCATCACAGGTGGGGCTGCAGGCGTGCTCCTGGACACCCAGCTCGCCTTGCTGGAAGAAGCCGGCACTTCGGCCGAACTGGCCTCGGCTTTGGCCACCATGGACGGCTCGGAAACCCTCCTGGTCGACGGCTACCGGGTGCTGCGCCGTCGCGGCCCGGCCCGCAAACCGGAAGCCGGCACCGGACCGGAGCGCGGCAACCCGCAGCTGCCCGCCGACCTCGGCAGCACCGATCTGGACCGGCAGCTGGTGCCGATCGGCCAGGACGGATTCCTGGCCGCCCGTTTCGCCTCGCTCTGGCGCAATGTCTCCGGCAGCGTGAAAGGCTTGCGCAAGGCGATCCGCGAGCCGCAGCACGCCGACATCCTGCTTCCGGATTCGCCCTTGGCGCAGAACATGGGCACTCGGTTGGGACTGGCCCAAGGACCGATGACCCGGGTGAGCGATCAGCCCGCTTTCGCCGAATCCGTCGCGGCCGAGGGCGCGTTGCCGTTCATCGCCCTGGCCCTGTCCAATGCCGCACAGTCCCGGGAAATGCTCGAAGGCACCCGCGACCGGATCGGTGCCAAGCCCTGGGGCGTGGGGATCCTGGGCTTCGCCGACGATGCGACCAAGGACGCCCAATTGGCCATCGTGCACGAGGTCAAGCCCAGCCACGCGATCATCGCCGGCGGCCGCCCGGCCCAGGCCGCGGCGCTGGAAGCTGCGGGGATCAAAACCTTCCTGCACGTTCCTTCGCCGGCCCTGCTCGGGCAGTTCCTCACCGCCGGCGCCCGCCGGTTCATCTTCGAAGGTTCCGAATGCGGCGGCCATATCGGACCGCGCAACAGCTTCGCGCTTTGGGAAGCCCAGATCGCGGTCCTCGAAGACCGCATCGACAAGCTCGACGGCGACCCGGTCACGGTCTATTTCGCCGGCGGCATCAGCGATGAACGTTCCGCGGCGATGGTCGCCGCGATGGCCGCTCCGCTGGCCGCCAAAGGAGCCCTGATCGGCCTGCTGATCGGCACCGCGTATCTTTTCACCGAGGAAGCAGTTGCCTCCGGTGCGATCAGCGAGGTATTCCAGCAGCAAGTCGTCGCAGGCACCACGACCGCGATGCTCGAAACCGCCCCGGGGCACGCGACCCGGTGCGTGAGCAGTCCGTTCACCGAAGAGTTCCTGGCGATCAAAGCCCGGATGTCCGCAGAAGGAATCCCGGACCGGGACGCTTGGCAAGAGCTCGAATCGCTCAATCTCGGCCGGTTGCGTCTGGCCAGCAAGGGCATTGAACGCATCGGCTCCGAACTGCACGAAGTCACCGCCGAACGGCAGCTCTCCGACGGCATGTTCATGGCCGGCGAAGTCGTCGCCTTGCGTTCCGCGGTCACCACGGTGGCCGATTTGCACCGCACGCTGAGCAGCGACGCCGCAGAATTCCTGGCCCGGCACTCCCCCGAGGCGAAGCCCGTCGACGCCGAACCGGCCACCGCCGCGCCACTGGACATCGCGATCGTCGGCATGTCCGGCATGTTCGCCGGAAGCCCGGACCTCGCCGCCTTCTGGTCCACCATCGTCAACGGCAAAGATGCAGTCACGGAGGTGCACCCGGATCGCTGGGATCCGGCGGTCTACTACGACGGCGCCACCTCCAACGGGATCAAGAGCCCGTCGAAGTGGGGCGGGTTCCTGCCGGAGATCCCCTTCGATCCGCTGCGTTACGGCATTCCGCCGGCGTCGTTGGGCGCGATCGAGCCGGTCCAGTTGCTCGCCCTGGAAGTCACCCGCCGAGCCCTGGACGACGCCAACTTCAACTCGTCCGCGGACCGTTCCCGGATCGCGGTGTTCTTCGGCGCGGAGATGGGCAGCGACCTGGCGAACGCCAGCTTGGTGCAGACCATCTTGCCCAATTATGTGGCGAACATTCCGGCAGAGCTCTCCGAACAGCTGCCCCGGCTCACCGAAGATTCCTTCCCCGGCATGCTCTCCAACGTGATTTCCGGCCGGATCGCCAGCCGGCTCGACCTCGGTGGCGCCAACTACACCATGGATGCGGCCTGCGCTTCCTCGCTTGCCGCCCTCGACGTGGCCTGCAAGGAACTGACTCTCGGCACCGCGGACATGGTGCTCTGCGGCGGCGCCGATCTGCACAACACGATCAACGACTACCTTTTGTTCGCCTCGGTCACGGCGTTGAGCCCGACCGGCCGGTCCCGGGCTTTCGACCGGAACTCCGACGGCATCGCACTCGGTGAAGGCGTGGGCTGTTTGGTGCTGAAACGGCTCGCGGACGCCGAACGCGACGGCGATCGGATCTACTCGGTGATCCGCGGCATCGGCAGTTCCAGCGACGGGAAATCACTGGGCTTGACCGCACCCCGTCCGGAAGGCCAGCGTTCGGCGTTGGAACGCGCCTACCGAAACGCCCGGGTGAATCCGGCCCAGGTCGGCCTGGTCGAGGCGCACGGCACCGGGACCGTGGTCGGCGACCGCACCGAACTGACCATGCTCACCAAGGTTTTCACCGAGTCCGGCGTGCCGGCCGGAAACGCCGCGATCGGTTCGGTGAAATCGCAAATCGGGCACACCAAGTGCGCGGCCGGGATGGCCAGCATGATCAAGGTCTCGATGGCGATCTACAACGGGGTCAAACCGCCCACCTTGCACGTCACCACGCCGAGCGCGGCTTGGGACCTGGACAGCAGTCCGTTCGTGTTCAACAAGGAAGCCACTCCGTGGACCGCCCCGTTGGACGAACGCTTTGCCGGGGTCAGCGGCTTCGGCTTCGGCGGGACCAACTTCCACGTGGTTTTGGGTGGGCACAAGAAATCCGCCCCGCCGCGGCACAGCATCGACGAGTGGCCGGCCGAACTGTTCCTCTTCCACGGCGACGCCACCGACGCGATGCGATCGGTGAAGGAGCTCGGTGCCGTCGTCTCGTTGGGCGACGACAATGGCCGGCCCTGGCGGCTGCGGGACCTGGCCGCGAGCAACGCCGTCCGCTCGGCGAACGCCGGCAAACCGGCGTCCATCGCCTTGGTGGCCCGCGACATCGACGAGCTCACAGTACTGCTGGCCCGCGCTGCGAAAGGCGAACACGACCCGGACGCAGGCTTGTTCACGGCCGCGAAACCTGCGGAGCCCGGGTCCTTGGCGTTCCTCTACCCCGGCCAGGGCAGCCAACGTCCGGGGATGCTGCGGGAGCTTTTCGTCGCCTTCCCGGAGCTGCACGAAACCTTGGCCCTGGGCCGCCCCTGGCTGGGTGCGATGCTTCCGCCGGCGGCCTTCACCGCGGAGGAATCCGAGGCGCAATCGCTCCGGATCACGGATACCAGGGTCGCGCAACCGGTTTTGGGCCTTGCCGCCATCGCTTTGGGCGAGCTGCTCGGCAAAGCCGGCATCCGGCCGGATCTGGCCGCCGGGCACAGCTACGGCGAGCTCGCGGCGCTCAGCGCAGCAGGGGTCTTCGATGCCAAGACGCTGATTTCGATGAGCGCGGACCGTGCGGCCTCGGTGGTCGGCGCAATCGGTGCAGACCCCGGCAAGATGGCTGCCGTCTCGGCCTCCGCCGAAGCCGTCGAAGCCGCTCTGGAGCAGGCCGGGCTCGCTGCGACCGTCACCCTGGCGAATCGCAATTCACCGGCCCAAACGGTGATCTCCGGTGCCAGTGCAGCCATCGATGCGGCCGTTGACGCCGCGCGCGAGGCCGGCCTAGGGGTGAAGACCTTCCCGGTGGCCTGTGCTTTCCACAGCCCGGTGATCGCCGCGGCATCGCGCAGCTTCGACGCTGCCCTGGCTGGAGTGCCGCTGGCGGAAGCCGCATTCCCGGTCTGGAGCAACCGCACCGCCCAGCCGTATCCGCAGGGTGCGGCTTCGATCCGTGCCGAGCTCGCGGCCCAAGTGACCGCACCGGTGCGCTTCGTCGAGCAGATCGAATCGATGTATGCCGCCGGTGCCCGGACCTTCGTCGAGGTCGGCCCCGGCCAGGTGCTCAGCAAATTGGTCGCGGCAATCCTGGGCGAACGGCCGCACACCGTGGTTCCGCTGGCCAGGAGTTCGCGCGGCAGCATCCGCGAGCTCCTAGTCGCCTTCGCGAGCTTGGCCACGGCCGGGACCAAGGTATCGGTCGATTGGCTCTACCGCGGCCGCGATGCCCAGACGATCAACAGCTCGATCATTCCGCTGACTCCGGGTTGGACCGTCAACGGCGCCACCATCAAAACTCGCGACGGGAAAGTAGTCCCCGGCGCGCTCGCCCCAGCACGACGTCTCCAGGAGGTCACCCCAGTGCAGCAATCCGCAGCGCAACAGCCGCAACAACTCGCCGAGCGGGATGCCCTGGTCGCCGAGTTCCTCAAGACCAGCCGTGAAATGGTCGCCGCGCAACGGGACGTGCTCCTGGGCTACTTCGGATCCGGTTCCGGCACGCCGTCCGCGCCATCGGCCGGATCCCAGTCCTTCCTTCCTACCCCTGCCGCGACGCCCGAGTTCGCCGCCGCGGCTCCGGCTGTGCCGGGACCGCCCGCGCCGGCGCCGGCCAGCCCCGTCGCAGCCGGAGCGGGCCTGGCCGGAGGCGCTCCGGTCGGGGCCACTGCGACGCTGCTGCAACCGCAGGCGAACCCGGCCCCGGCGGTCGGCTTGAGCCCTGCCGCGATCCTGGCCGCGGTCGTGGAGATCATCAGCGAACGCACCGGGTATCCGGCCGAAATGATCGAACCGGACCTCGACCTGGAAGCCGATCTGAGCGTCGATTCGATCAAGCGCACCGAAATCGCCGGTGAGCTGGCCGCCAGGCTCAGCAAGGTCGAAGGTTCCGCGATCGCCTTGGACGACCGGCAGCTCGAAGAACTTTCCAAGGCCCGCACCACCGGCGCGATCGCCGACTGGCTCAGCGCGCGGATCGGCAGCGCCGTCGAGGCAGCGGCCCCGGCCGGATCCCCGATCGGCGCCCCCGCCGGTCCGGCAACCGGCTCAGCCGTCAGCCCGCAAGCCGCCGCGTTGAACATCTCGGCGATTTTGGACGCGGTCGTGGAGATCATCAGCGAACGGACTGGATACCCGGCCGAAATGATCGAACCGGACCTCGACCTGGAAGCCGATCTGAGCGTCGATTCGATCAAACGCACCGAAATCGCCGGAGAGCTGGCCGCCCGCTTCGCGGAGGCCGGGGGCAGCAGCAAACTCAGCGACAACCAGCTCGATGAGCTTTCCAAAGCCCGCACCACCGGCGCGATCGCCGACTGGCTCCTGGTATCGCTCAGTGGAACCCCGGCCGAACCGGCCACACCGGCCGCGGCGGATCAGCAACCGGCAGAGCCCGCCCAGGCTGGTTCGGCGGTACCGGGCCACACTCCGGAACGGCTGCTCTTCAAGAAAACCCGTTTGGACTTGCCGCAAGCCACCGCGGGCGCGCTGGCCGGCCGGCAACTGCTGATCATCGGTTCCGGCGAGATCGCCGGCCAGGCTGTGTCGGCCGCCGCCGCACTCGGCGCCACTGCGGTGCTGGCCGGGCCGGAGCAAGCAACCGAGGCCTTGCAACCGGGCATCGACGGCGTGCTCTACCTCGATCCGTTGGACAATCCGCAGACCGCCGCGGTGCCGGACCTGTTCCCGCTCTTCAAAGCGGCCATGGCGCTCGGGCCGCGGTACCTGCTGGCCGCCCGGCCGATCGCCTCGGACGGATCCGGCCGGGCCGAACGCACGATCGGGTTGCGCGGACTGTTCCGCAGCCTGGCCCGCGAATACCCGCAGTCCTTGGTCCGTCTCGTGGACATCGAGCCCACCAAGCCGGCCGATGCGGTCGCAGCGTCGCTGCTGGCCGAACTCACCGATGTCTCGAATGAACCGATCGTGGATCTGTTCAACGGCGAACGCACCGGCCTGGAACTGGTCAACACCGATCTGGGCCTGCTCGGTGCCACCGGAGCCGGTCCGGCCGGCGAAGGCGCTGCCGAAGCCGAAGCCCTGCAGCTGGACCGGGACTCTGTCGTCGTCCTGGTCGGCGGCGCCCGCGGGATCACCGCGAAGTTCGCGAACACCCTGTCCAGCACCAGCCGCTGCCGCATCGAGCTGATCGGCCGTACCGCTTTCGACGGCCTGGCCGAGCCCGCGGACACCGCGGCAGCCGCTGATCTTCCGGCCCTGCGCCGCGTCTTGGCCGGCCGCCCCGGAGCCAGCGCGGCCTCGATCGAACGCGAAGCCGCAGCGATTTTGGCCCGGCGCGAGGTCGCCGGCACCATCGAAGGGCTGCGCGCCAACGGCAGCAGCGTGGAATACCAATCGGTGGACGTCCGGGACGCGGATGCGGTCCGGGAGGCGCTGGGCCGGATCCATGACCGCAACGGTCGGATCGACGGCATCGTGTATGCGGCCGGAGTGATCGAAGACGGTTTGGTCGCGGACAAGGACCCGGAATCGTTCCGCCGGGTGTACAGCACCAAAGTGGACGGGGCCGCCACGATTCTGGCGGTGCTGGATTCGCTGCCGGTCAGCCCCGGATTCGTGGTCTTCTTCGGCAGCATCGCGGCCGCGATGGGCAACCGGGGGCAAAGCGATTACGCCGCCGCGAACGACGCCTTGGAAGCCATGGGCACCGCCTGGTCGTTGCGCACCGGGCAGCGTGCCGTCACGGTGCACTGGGGGCCCTGGGCGCCCTCCGGCAGCAATCCCGGAATGGTCAGCGACGAACTCGGCCGCGACTTCGTCCGGCGCGGCATCAAACTGATCGACCCCGAGGCCGGGACGCATGCGCTGCTCAAGGAGCTCGCTTGGGGCGAGCGCCATGTGAACGCCGTCGTCTACACCGCTTCGGAGTGGTGAGTTGAGCACCGAACTGGGCAACCTGCCGCGCACCGCCGCCGTCCGGTCCGCGGTCGAGCCCGATGCCGCACAGGTGTTGCTGTTGAGCGCTGGCAGCCTGCCGGAGATGCAACAGCTCCTGATGGCCGAAGACGCCGAACTGCTCGCCCGGATCGGCACGCCGCCCGGAGACGGGCCAGTGCGGTTGGGCATCGTGGCGCCCGGCAAGAAGCAGCTCAACGTGGCCCGCAAAGCAGTCAGCCGGGGCAATCCCTGGCACGGTCGGAATGATGTCTGGTTCCGGCCCGGCCCGTTGCTGCGCGCTCGGGCGGATTCCGGACCGGGTGGGGGCGGCGGCAAACTGGCTTTCGTCTGCCCCGGTTTGGAGGCCGACTTCAGCCCGCGGATCGACGACGTCATCGAGCACTTCGGTTTGCCGGCGCTGCGTGGCGCGGCCGGAAAGGGCGATGCGCTGCAGGGCACCCAGTTGCAGAGTAGCGCGGTGCTGCAGGTCTCCCGGGTGCTGGCCGCGGCTTTGCAGCGGATCGGGGTGATTCCCGATGAACTTGCCGGGCACAGCGTGGGCGAATGGTCCGCGATGATCATCGGCGGCATTTACGACGGCGGCGCCGTCGACCGGTTCCTGGACGAATCCGGAATGACCGAAATCCAGTTCCCGGGCTTGGCCTTCGCAGTCATCGGCACCTCTGCCGAGACCGTGTCCGCAGCTCTGCAGGGCCGCGGGGATGTGGTGCTCTCGCACGACAATGCGCCGCAGCAATCGATGATCTGCGGCCCCTTGCAGACCGTCGAGGAGATCGTCGCGGAATTCCGGGCACAAGGCTTCATCTCGCGGGTGCTGCCGTTCGCTTCCGGTTTCCACACGCCGATGTTCCGCGAACACGTCGGCCAGATCCAGGCACTGACCGAATCCTGGGCGATCTCCCCGGCGCAGCGGCCCGTGTGGTCCGCCACCACAATGCGGCCGTTCCCGGCAGACGTGGCGCAGATCCAGGAAATCTTCATCCGGCACTTGGTCGAGCACGTCCGGTTCCGCGAACTCATCGCGAATATGCACGCGGACGGCAGCACGGTTTTCATTCAGCTCGGTCCGGGCCAGTTGGGCAGTTTGATCTCGGACACCTTGCACCACACCGAGCATGTGGTGGTCAGCGCCAATGCCTCGCACCGCACCGGGTTGAACCAGCTGCGCAGTGTGCTCACGGCGCTTTGGGCCTGCGGCCGGGAGGTGGATTTGGGCTTTTTGGGCGTCAGTTCGCCCGCTGCTGCACCGGTCGAATCCGGCGCACCGGCCGAATCTGACACACCGGTCGAATCCGCCGGGCCGCCGAAAGCCCCAGCTGCGGCTGCGGCCGGCGGAGCGGCTTCCCCCGTCGACGCTTCCGAACGCGCCGCGGGCTTCCGCAGCGGGAGCAATCTTTCGCCGTTGCTCGCCGCGGAGCTGGACGCGTTCCTCACCGAATCGGAGGCCCTGGTCGCCGCCCTGCTCGATGGCTCGCTGGCCCGGGCCGCCGCGTTGCCGGGCGCGCTCCGGCAAATCCAGGTTCCACCGTCAGTTGCCGCAAGCCTCCCGCCCGCGGCGCTTCCGGCACCGCAGCTTCCGCCGGAAGCGCCGGGAACCGCTGGGCCGGCGGAACCCGTGGCCGACTCGAGGCCAAAGCTTCCGCCGCGCGCATTGACGGTTTCGCTCGACCGGATGCCTTACCTGATCGACCACAGCTTCTTCCGGCAACGCGAGGATTGGCCGGATGTCAGCGACCGGTTCCCGGTGGTGCCCGGAACCGCGATCATCCGGTTCATGATGGACGCCGCCGAAGCCGCCACCGGCCGGTCCGCGGTCGCGCTGCACGAGGTCCGGCTGGACCGCTGGGTGGACCTCAGCGAGCCGACCGACGTCGAAATCGCGATGGACTGGCTGGATGACCACCGGCTGGCCGTCTCCTTCGGCGGGTTCGCCCACGGCACCATCGAACTGGCCGCAGAGTACCCGGCTCCGGCCAGCGAGGTCTGGCCGGTCGACACGTCGGCCGAACGGCCCGCCGGAATCAGCCATGCCTCGCAGCTCTACAGCGAAGGCTGGATGTTCCACGGGCCGCAATACCAGATCATTACGGCGGTGCACGGTGTCGGCGAACGGCACATCCGGGCCAGCCTGGTCGCCAAGGACGCCAAGGGTTCGCTGATGGACAGCATCGGCCAGCTGGCCGGGTACTGGGTCCAGCTCCAGTTCAGCCGTCGTTCCCGGGTGTTCCCGGTCGGAGTGCAGACCATGGCGTTCAGCGGGCCGGAGCCGCTGCCCGGCGAAGTCTTGGAATGCCACCTGAAGATCACCGAATTCACCGAAGATTCGTTCGCCGTGACGGGCCAATTGGTGCACGACGGCCGGGTATGGTGCCAAATCACCGGGTGGCAGGAACACCGTTTCGACAACGAACCCAATATCCACGACATGGACGAGGCGATCGAGAAACACACCTTCTCCCTGCCGCAGCCGGGCGGTTGGGTCTTGCTGCCGGATTTCTGGCCCGATTTGGCCAGCCGGGACCTGACCCTGCGCAAGTATTTCGGCCGGGCCGAACGGCAGGAACACCTGGCCAGCCCGCCGCGCGGCCGACGGCAGCGGCTGCTCGGGAAGATCGCGGCCAAAGACGCGATCCGGCGCGTCTTGTGGAGCACGGACCCGTCCGGCGTCTTCCCGGCCGAGTTGGCCATCGGGCACCTGCCCAGCGGGCAACCGACGGTGTCCGGCGTACACGGGCGGCAACTGCCCGAACTCGAGTTCTCGATCGCGCACAGCAACGACGTCGGCGTCGCCATCGCCCGGCCCCGGGTGCCCGGATCGGCCGGCGTCGGCATCGACGTCGAAGCCATCGAAAGCCGGCCGGAATCGATCGAAGCAGTGCTTTTCGGCGACGCCGAGCAGGCTCGGCTGGATGCGCTGCGCAAGGACGCCGAGCCGGCCGAGGCGCTGGCCTGGTTGACCAGGTTCTTCTCCGCGAAGGAAGCGGTGGGCAAAGCCTTGGGCACCGGCCTGGCCGGCCGGCCGCGGGAACTCGAAGTGGTCGCAGTGCATCCGGGAACCCCGGACTGCGACTACCGGCTCGACGTCGACACTGCGGCCGGGCGGCGCTACCGGGTGGCGGTCAGCACCATCCACAACCTCGAAATACTCACCGAACGAAGCTACATCGTCGCCTGGACAACCGGTCTGGACGACTCTGAAAGGACACCGCAATGACCATCGAACTTCCGACCACTGCTCCGACCGCCGAGTCCGTACTCGCCGAAATCACCCGGGTCATTGAAGAGATCCTCGACGAATACGACATCGAGGACATCGAAGTGACCAGGGAGACCCAGTTCCAGGAGGATTTGGAGCTGGAGAGCATCGACCTGGTCACGCTCGGCGGGAAACTGCGCGAAATCTACGGTGAGCGAATCAATTTCGCCGAATTCCTCGGATCCTTGGACCTCGAGGAGATCATCAGCATGAACGTCGGCCAGCTGGTCGATTATGTGACCAGCAGCCTGAACGGAACCGGCGCAAGCCAAGCCTGAACCGCACCCGATCGCCCCGAACCCTGAGGAAATCGCCATGACCATCCTGACCATCAACGGGCTCAAGCTCAACTACGAAATCCTCCGGGCCAGCAACCTGGCGCCGGACGAGCCGCGGGAAACGCTCGTCTTGGTCCATGGCATCGTGATCGACAATCTGGCCAGCTATTACCTGACCATCGCGCCGGCGATCGCGGCAGCGGGCATCGACGTGATCATGTTCGACCATCGCGGGCACGGGAAAAGCGAACGGATCAAATCCGGCTACCAGATGGAGCACATCCTGGACGACATCGCCGAATTGCTGGACACCATCCACGACGGTACTCCGGTGCATATCGCCGGCAACTCCTACGGCGGCACCATCGCCTATGGATTCGCGCTCAAGTTCCCGGAGCGGGTAGCCAGTCTCGGTTCTTTGGAGGCCGAGCCGCCCACCGCGTTCTGGGCCAATGAAATGGTCCAGGCCTTCGAAGAGAGCTATGCCGAGATGCGCCGGCCCGATGCCATGGTCCGGATGCTCGCCAGCTTCGGCATGCCCGGGGTCAAAATGCTCAAAAACGGCAAACGGATGGCCAAGGACACCAATTTCTTCGAAGAACTGCCCCAAGCCCAGTTGGTCGCCGACGATGCGATCGCCGGATTGGAGATGCCGGTCCTGGCGGTCTACGGCAGTGAATTCAAACTGGTCGAACAGGAGCCCAAGGTCCGGGAACTGATCAAGAACGTGAAGACCGTGATCGTGCCCGGCGTCGGGCATTCGCTGCTCACCGATGTGCCCCGCCTGCTCGAAGAGCTTTTGATCGACTGGGTGCTGGAACACCCGGTGGTCTCCGGCAAGGCCCTCAGCCCCGTCCCCAACCACGAACCTTCCCACTGATTGGTGCCCTCGCATGCGCATTTTGATCGTCGTCCCGCCGCTGGTGGGCCATAGCAGCCCGCCCTTGGCCATCGCCGATGAACTCGAACGCCGCGGCCACCAGGTGGCCTGGTCCGGTTTGTGGAAATTCCATTCCCGGTTCCTGGCGCCGGAGACCAAGTTCTACAACTACCGCACCGGCTGGGAAGCCGATGTGCAGCCGGAGCGGCCGGTGAAGCTGATGGGTCCGGGCGCGCTGAAATTCCTCTGGGAGGACGGTTTCGTGCCATTGGCCCGCGGCATGGCGGCCGACGTCGAGGCTGCGGTCCGCGATTTCCGGCCCGATCTGATGCTGGTCGACCAGCAGGCTCTGGCCGGCTCGATGGTGGCCGAACGCCTGGGCGTGCCGTGGGTGACTTCGGCCACCACGATGATCGAACTGATCAACCCGGTGGGCAAACTGCCGAAGGTCCTGGAATGGCGCGATGAGCTGTTCCGCGGCTTGCGCCAGGACATCGGCGATCCGGATTCCGGCGCTGACCCGCTCTACTCCCCTTTCCTGACCATCGCCTTCGGCATCGGCGGACTCTTCGACGCCCGCACCGAGCTGCCCGGGCCGGTGGAGTTCGTCGGGCCGGTGTTCCGCCCAGCTGCGGTTTCCCCGGAAGCGGCGGCGGAGAATCGGCGGATCATCCGGTTCGCCCAGGAATCGCCGACCGTCCTGGTGGCCTTGGGCACCACGAACGTCGGTGCCGGGGACCGGTTCATCCAAGCCGCCGCGCAGGGTTTGCGCGAAGCCGGGCTGCGGGCCATCATCGCGGACCCTTCGAACGCCTTGGCCGGATTCGACGATCCGGAGATCCTGGTGGTACCGCATGTGCCGCAGCAGGAACTGCTCCAGCACGTGGTCGGCTTCATCAACCACGGCGGCTACAACAGCGTTCTGGAGGGCATTTGGCATCAAGTCCCGATGGTCCTGGCCGGCATCCGGGACGACCAGCCGCTGCTCGCGGAAAAGAGCGATGAATACGGCATCGGCATCGCGGTGCGGTTCTCCCGGGCCACCGCCGCGCAGATCGCCGAAGCCACCCAACAGGTGCTCCGCGATCCGCAGTACCGGGAAAACGCCCGGCCCCACGCCGAGGCGCTGCGTGCTGCCGGCGGCCTCCGGGCCGCAGTGGACGCGATCGAGAACGTGCTCGCGAAGGAGCGCTTGCCGGTCTGAGCGCCGGCGGCCGGGTCAGCCGCTGATCCGCACCCCTAGCCCGGCCAGCAGTTCGGCTTGTGGCAGCCGGGCCAGCAGGTCGCCGGGCAGGATCAGCTTCGATTTCCGGATCCCGGACCCGATCAACGCCAGCGGCAGTTCCGCCACCGCTTCATCGAGCAGCACCGGCCAAGGCAGGCCCAACGGGGTGATCCCGCCGAACTCCATCGCGCTGAGTCCGGTCGCGCGGTCTTGGGGTAAGAACGACGCTTTGCGCACATCCAGCCGGCGTTTGACCGCATTGTTGACATCAACCCGTTTCGTAAAAGGGACCAGACAAGCCGCGATCCGCTCGATGCCCTCCCGTTTGCCGGCCACGATCACGCAGTTGACCAGCGCTTCCGGAGCCAAGGCATAGGCGTCCCGGGTCGCTGCGGTATCCGAGAACTCCGGATCGATTTCGACGACGCCCACCCGGTCCGCAGCAGCGAACCCGCGCAGGAAATCCGCCGTCGACGGGGCCAACAGATCAAGCCGGCTCAGCGCCGGCACGGTTTCGAGAGCTCCCAGCAGATAGTTCGCCATCCGGCCATCCTAAACAGCCGAACCGGCGCACGCTTGCTTCGAGCGGACGGAAACCGGCAAAGAATTTTTGCTGACATATTGTCAGCAAGGCCTTAGCTGGTTACACTCGAAGTATAGCAAAGGTTAGCCTTACCTAATAGACTTGCATTGTTCCGTTCCCAGCGTATGAGGTCCAGATGTCCAGCAGCACCGGCTTTTCCCAAACATTGCGCGATTCGACCCAATTCCTGCATCAGCAAGCGCACGATTCGCCGTTCATCTCGGAGTTGATGTCCGGCAAACGCTCGCTCGCCGACTACACCGCACTGGCCGCGCAGCAATACTTCGTCTACCACGCGCTCGAATCGATGGCCGCCCGACTGGCCGAAGACGAAGTGGTCGGCGGGTTCCATTCCGCGGAACTGAGCCGGGTGCCGGAGATCGAAAAGGACCTGGCCTTCCTGATCGGGCCGCAATGGCGCGAGCTGATTTCACCGCTGCCCGCCACTGCCGATTACCTCGAACAGATCGACCGGAGCGCGGAATGGCCAGTCGGCTTCATCGCGCACCACTACACCCGTTACCTCGGCGATCTGTCCGGCGGTCAGATCATGCAGCGGCTGCTGCAACGGCAGTTCGGACTCAATCTTGACGGCGTGCGTTTCTACAGCTTCCCGGCGATCCCCAAAACCAAGCCCTTCAAGGACCGGTACCGGGCGAAACTGAACGCCCTGGGCCTCGCTCCGGCCGAACAGGAACGCGTCGTCGCCGAAGTCCACGCGGCGTTCAAGCTCAATATCGCGATGTTCGCCGATCTGGCGGACGCCAGCGCAGCCGCAGCCTGAAGTCCTTGCTGACCGGAATCGCATCGCGGCAGCATGCGCCGAAATTCCGACAGATTCGAGACTAGTCGACAGTAGAAACGGCACAAAAAAGCGCGAGGTTGGCGCGGCTCAGTGGCTCAGTGGCTCAGTGGCTCAGTGGCTCAGTGGCTCAGTGGCTCAGTGGCTCAGTGGCTCAGGCCAGGGAAACGACGATCTTGCCGCGCAGGTGGCCGCCTTCGGCCCGGACGTACGCTTGTTGGACTTGGTCCAGCGGGAACCTCGAGTCGATCGGCACCTCAAGGGCGCCGTCGGCCACGAGCTGCGCGACAACCGCGAGCTCTTCCGTCGTCGCGTCATTGCCGCCGACCGCACGGGCGCCCTGGAGTTCGTCCGGGGCATGGGCCGCAGCCGAGACGATCCTGGCCGTCGGCACCCCGACCGCCAGCGCCGCCGAGATGCTGGCCGCGCCCTGCGCGTCGACCATCGCGGTCAATCCTTGCGGGGCGGCGGCGCGCAGCCGGTCCGCCAAGCCTTCGCCGTAGGCGACCGGCAGCACCCCGATGCTGCGCAGGTACTCGTGGTTCGCGGCGCTCGCGGTGCCGATCACGGTGGCGCCCTTGCGCTTGGCCAACTGGGCGGCCAATACGCCGACCCCGCCCGCAGCAGCGCTGACCACCACGGTGTCCTGGCCGGTCAGCTCCAGCGACTCCACCAAGGCCCACGCGGTGCGCCCGGCGACCCACAGCGTAGCAGCGGTTTCCAGGCTCAATCCTGCCGGCAGCGGAAGCACCGATTCCACCGGAACCACCACCAGATCGGCTATCGCATGGTTCCGCGCCGCGCCGAAGACCTCATCGCCCACCGCAAACTCCGAAACGCCGGCGCCGACGCGGTCCACCACTCCGGCGAAGTCATTGCCCACTCCGGACGGCAGGCTGGCGCCGAAAGCTTCGGCGATCGGTCCGCCGTGGAAGATCTTGAAGTCCACCGGGTTGAGCCCGGCAGCCGCCACCTTGATCCGGATTTCTCCGGGACCGGGCTCCGGATCGGCCACATTGACGATCTGCAGAACCTCGGGGCCACCGAATTCTTCATATTGGACGAATCTGGACATAGCTGCCTCCTCAGGCACCCGGGACCGGGCATTCAAATCGGAATCGCGTCTTCCACCAGGGAGCAACCGGCGATGCCGCAAAATCATTTCCGCCCGGACTGTCGTCTGGGACACATCCGGAAAATCGGCCCGACGCTTGACTATGCAAGTTATTGCATATGAAACTTGATGCATGGCATTGAAGCACGCGATTCTGGTCTCGCTCGCCGAAAAGGCGGCCAGCGGCTATGACCTGGCGCGCCGTTTCGACAAATCCCTGGGCTTCTTCTGGCAAGCCAGCCATCAGCAGATCTACCAGCTGCTCGCCAAAATGGAGAATTCCGGGGAGCTCGCCGCAGAGCTGCAGGCAGGCACCGGGAAACCCGGCCGGAAGGTCTACCGCTTGACCGACGCCGGCCGCCGGGCGCTGCATGAGTGGACCAGGGAACCGACCCCCACGGAACAGCCGCGCAGTGAATTCGCGGTGAAGATCCGCGGCATGAACTTCGGCGACCCGACCGCAGTGCGGCTGGACATCGAGCGGCAACGAGAAGCGCACCGCGCACGGCTGGCCTACTATCTGGCCGAAGCCGCCCGCAACTACCCGGATCCGGAAGCCCTGGATGCCGCGCGGCTTCCACCGTATCTGGTGTTGCGCGGCGGGATCCGCACCGAAACCGGGTACATCGCCTGGTGCGAAGAAATGCTGGAACTGCTGGACCGCGACCCCGCGCACCCCACCCCGACACGGCAGGAGAAGCCATGACCTACCCGCACTTGCTCGAACCCCTGCAGCTGGGCTCGGTGACCCTGCGCAATCGGGTCATCATGGGTTCGATGCACACCGGCATGGAAGACCGGGCGAAGCACTTTCCGGAACTCGCCGCCTACTTCGCCGAGCGCGCCGCCGGCGGTGCGGCTTTGCTGATCACCGGCGGTTTCGCGCCGAACCTGGAAGGCGCGCTGCTGCCGGCCGGCTCCATGCTGCGCACCGAACACACGGCCCGGAAACACCGGATCATCACCGATGCGGTGCACGCTGAAGGCGGACTGATCGCGCTGCAGATCCTGCACGCCGGCCGGTACGGGTACCAGCCGTTGAGCCGGGGCGCCTCGAAGATCAAATCCCCGATCACCCCGTTCCGGCCCAGGGCCCTCTCCAGCCGCGGCGTGGAACGCACCATCCGGGCCTATCTCAGAACCGCCAGATTGGCGCGCTCAGCCGGTTACGACGGCGTTGAAATCATGGGTTCCGAAGGTTATCTGATCAATCAGTTCCTGGCCCGGCACACCAACAACCGGACCGATTCATGGGGCGGCAGCGCGCAGAACCGGATGCGCTTCCCGGTGGAAATCGTGCGCCGGATCCGCGAAGCAATGGGTCCCGACTTCTTGATCAGCTACCGGATCTCGCTGCTGGACCTGGTTCCGGATGGGCAGACCTGGACCGAAATCCTGGAACTCGCGCAGAAGATCGAAGCCGCCGGGGCGAGCTTCTTCAATACCGGCATCGGCTGGCATGAGGCCCGCGTGCCGACCATCGTGACCTCGGTACCGCGCGCCGCGTTCGCCGCCTGGAGCGGGAAGCTCAAGGCCGCCGTCGGCATCCCGGTGGTCGCCTCGAACCGGATCAACACCCCGGAGACCGCGGAGCAAGTGCTGGCCGAAGGCAACGCGGATCTGATCTCCATGGCCCGCCCTTTCCTGGCAGACCCGCAGTTCGTGAACAAGGCGGCGGCCGGCCGAGCTGATGAAATCAACGTCTGCATCGCTTGCAACCAGGCTTGCCTGGACCATACCTTCGCGAACCAGAAGGCCAGCTGCATGGTGAACCCCCGGGCCGGCCGGGAAACCCGTTTGCAGCTGCTCCCGGTACCCCCGCAACGGCGCAAATCGATAGCCGTGGTCGGTGCCGGACCGGCCGGGCTTTCCGCCGCGGTGGGGCTCGCCGAACGCGGCCATGCGGTGACTTTGTTCGAGGCCCGGGCCGAGCTCGGCGGCCAATTCCGCCTCGCGATGCAGATCCCGGGCAAAGAGGAATTCGCGCAGACCCTGCGGTATTACACCCGGCGGCTGGAAGTCCTAGGCGTCCAGGTACGGCTTTCCACTACCGCATCCGAACAACTGCTCTCCGGGTTCGACGACGTGGTGCTGGCCACCGGGGTGAAAGCCCGGGTGCCGCAGATTCCCGGCGTCGACCACTCCTCGGTGATCCGCTACGACGAACTGCTCCGCGGCGAGAAGACCGCCGGCCGTCGGGTCGCGATCATCGGCGCCGGCGGAATCGGTTATGACGTGGGCGAATACCTGCTGCACGAACCGCATGAATCGCTTGCCGAATGGCAGGCCCGCTGGGGTGTGAGCGACGGCGCAGACGTGGTGGGCGGATTGGGCACCGCAGTCGCCGCTCCCCCGCGACGCGAATTGTTCCTGCTGCAGCGCAAGACCAGTTCCTTCGGCGCCGGGTTGGGCAAGACCTCCGGCTGGGTGCACCGGGCCGCGCTGCGGGCCGGCAAGGTGGAGTTGATCGGCGGTGTGGCCTACCAGAAGATCGACGACGCCGGTCTGCACCTGGGCCTGCCGGATGGCAGCACCCGGCTGCTCGAGGTCGATTCGATCATCCTGTGCGCCGGCCAGGACTCGGTGCGCGAGCTGTCCGCGGGTGCCTCGCATGTCATCGGTGGGGCGGACGTCGCCGCGGAACTCGATGCCAAACGTGCGATCAAACAGGCGACGGAACTGGCCGCCGCGCTCTGAGCCGAATCTTCCGGCGGCGGAGCGCTCCGTCCGATTTCCGCCAGCGCGGACCGGGTCGAAACTGCAGACTTGGCATATGCCGTTCTCTGCCGAACACCGCCGGATCGCACCGTCGATCCTGTATTTCGGAACCCCGGTGCTCTTGGCAGGCAAGGCGAAACGCGGCTACCGCTAGGTGCCGGACAAGGCCGGCCGGGCCGGCCTGGTTTTCCTGCCCAGCACCGAAATCAGCACCCCGAGGATCGAGCAATGCCCGGTGCACCAGGAAACCAGATTGGTCGGTGCCACGCCCCTGATGTCCGATCTGCCCGAGCAGACGGGAAAGATCCTGAGCGTGGAACTCGAGGTGCTCGCCGTGCACGTCCG